>JAABYK010000104.1:13244-31590 GCA_011775825.1 Candidatus Zhuqueibacterota bacterium
CAAAGTTGAGATTCCGGAGAGTCTCTGCAAAAAATTGAGGGCGGTTCTTTCCGCTGTTAAAATACTGGCGACGGGTCCGTAGATTTCCGCTATTTTAACGGAGGGTCTGACTCTGGCTCCGTCATCAAGTAGATTGTTGAAGTGCACTTCCGGGTCGACCTTTTGAAACACCTGCTTAGCCACCGAAAGCCCCGCTATCATGCCCTCTTGCTTGGCAACGATATGCGCCCAGCCCGTTTCAGATTTATCCAGGAGGAGTTCCGAAGTTACGTCGCCCAATCCGTTCAAGTCTTCCTGGAGGGCTTGCTCGATCAACCAGTTAATAGTGTCCGATAATTCTAATTGATTATTCATGCGCATCAAAAGTTCTATAGAGCGCAACCGATTCCGAGCCATAAATTACAACAAAATTCGTGGTTGTCAACAGAGAACTTTTTAAAATTCTGACTGAATTGTAGAGGTTCGTAAATTTAGACGCTGCCAATTCAAAGCTGCCAGAAAAACCAACATGATGGGGATGCCGTCATCATCGAGACATAACAGCAAAAAGAAAGGCCGTCGCATCATTCAACGGCCTTTCCTGGCTAAAAGGAGGAGGGGTAGTTGAGAGGAAATTTATGTGTTATATCTTTTACAATTACAATTCCATTCTATTTCATTTTTCATTAATTATTTTTTGAAACAGAGCTATTTTTGCCTGATATCTTGTGTCTCCTATCTGAAATCTCAAAGATTCTTCGTGTTCCTGGAAAAAGTCTAACGCTTCCCCTGCTTTTCCCGGATTCTGCGTTTGTTCAGCCATTTGAGACAACACAATGGCCAAATTGAACGTGGCAAGTGAGCGGTAAGTTGGGTCAGACTCTCTTGCAAGATATGAAAGCCATATGTTTCTTTTCTCTTCAAGAGACCCACTTTCTTGAACGAGCCACAACGTCTCGTAAAAACTATTCTCCACCTTGGACAGCTTTCGGCTGAGTCCTGGAAAACTCAGAGTACTGTAGCCTTGCTTGTTTTGCTCAAGAGAGAAGGTTTGCACTTGTGAGCTGTTCTCTTCTTCCTCCGAATCCTGGCCAGGCAGAATGAATCTGGCATTTGGCACCGGAAAAAGCTGATTCCCAAGTTCTGGTTTTACGGAAACGTTCTCCCCCCGACGAATTGGTAAAGGTTCAACCTCCCTCATTGCAACAAGCACATTCATGTCACCTCGAGAATTAACCGAAGTCGCAGTCATTTCCTCGAAGGAAACCCCTTTTGCCGGCGGCTGGCCCTCCACCTGGGACTTCGCTTCGTTATCCTGAGTGAAGGCAACTTGTGTCTCTTTCGGCTCTGACGTTTCGGTTGAAGACCTCACGGTAGCTGTTTCTTGAGTTTGTGTTGGCTGCGTCGATTCCATGTCCGAAGAGAACTGCTGTTCAGAGACAGCTTCTTGTGCCACAGGTGGATGCGTGATATTTGAGTCAATCGAATTCTTCACAAGGAAGACCGAGGTTACGATAACGGCCAGAGCTGCAAAACCCCAGACCAGGCGTCGTGGCGCAAAGACTTCATGCACAAGCAGGCTGAACCTGTCCATTGGAGTCGGCTCCGTCCTGAACCCAATTTGCTTTGTAATCCTTTGCGGAAGAGAAGCCCAGTATTCTTTTGGTGGCTCAGAAAAGGCTTCCCTACTAAGCACGGTTTCAATTTGGTTCAGAACTGCCACCTCCGAGGCACATTTGGAGCACACCTTGACATGCTTCTCAATTTCGTGCATTTCTCCCTCCGAGCATGCCCGATCGAGATAGCCGCTTAGTTTTTGGTTCACCTCAAAACAGTTCATGAATTACACCTCTATATCTTTTGTTTTCAGATACCCCTGTAAGTGTGTTCTCAGCTTATCGCGAGCCCGTGACAATCTGGACATAACTGTTCCAATAGATATTTCAAGCGCATCGCTAATTTCCTGGTAACTCAGTTGCTCCCGCACTCTGAGCAGGAATACCGTCCGTTGCTCAGTGGGAATCTTGGCCAACGCCTCTTTGAGCTTCCTGAGCAATTCGCTGCCCTCCGATTCAAACAGTTGTCTGGGAGATTCCGAGACGTCTAACTGGTGATTGTTCCCCTCTAAATCGTCAAGAGACAGCGCTCGCGTTCGCGCTTTCTTTTTCTGGTGGTTAATGGACGTATTAATGGCGATGCGATACAACCAGGGATAGAATGGGTATCGCTCGTCATACGTGTGCAATTTGGTATATGCTTTGATAAATGTCTCTTGAAGCACGTCGTCGGTGTCGTCGTGATTCATCACGATCTGAAAAATGCTAAAGTAAATCCGCTTCTTATATTTGTCAATGAGCCATTCAAACGCCTTAGCGTCGCCAGAGAGTGATTTGCGAATGTACTTCAAGACGGTCTTTTCATCGTTGGTTCCCATTTTTGCACGGCAATTTGGCTGTTAAGCAGACGTCTGTGTGTTACGCTATTAAAGATACTTATTATTGTTCAGTTTATTCCGCAATCAAAACAAAAATTATCTTTAATGATCCCACATTCAGTCATCAAGATAAGGATGCCTGTCGAAGACAGTGATTTTAATAACGCCTGGAAACCGGATAAAGCACGGTTGCGGGATTGCGAAACTGAGTTTACTTGTATAACGTCAATCGGCTGTTTGACGTTGCAGGATTTTTTGGGAAACTAACCAAAATCACCAGCTCGCCTGGAATTACAATCCCAATTTGTCTATCAAGAAAGGATTAGATGTCGATGGTTAATTCAAGTCCACAGCCGAATTGACCTTCTCCAGGTTATCTAGTTTTTGTTTTGCGAAACGACCGAAATTGCTTCCGGTGCCCTCTTCATCAATGATGCGACGAAGGATGGTTTTTGCCTGGGCCGTCTTGCCAAGACGAAGTAAACTGTCAGCAGCCTCGAACAGTGCAGTAACATGCCAGGGCAACTTCGTAGGTTTGGTGAGATACTTTACTTTTAGAAATTCAGAGGCAGCACGTTCAAAATCACCCATTTCCTGATAGGATTTTGCGAGATAAAACTGGATCTCAGCCTCGGTTTCGGCGTCGGCGCTGAGTTTGAGTCGTCGAAAGCGCTCAATTGCCCGGTCGTATTCTTTCAAATTCATTAAGCTTTTTGCAATGTCAATTCTCTTGCTAAAGCTATCATCAGCATGCGGGTAACTCTCCAGGTACTCGCGTGCATAAGCGATGGCGCTATCCCACATTTGCACATCATTGTAACACTTGATCAGATACCGCATAGCCTTCTGGTGATATTCACCCACCTGCGGATGATCCAGGACTTGTTTAAACGCACCGATCGCATTTTCGACTTGTTGAGACTTGTAATAAAAATCGCCTAAATTAAAATAACTCAAGGGAGTTACTTCACTGTCTGGATATTTTCCCGGAATGTTAGTTAAAATTTTTAATGCATCCTCGGTGTGATTCGTAATTAAATAAACCGCGCCCAAACCAAATTCACCTCTTGCAGCAAAGGTTGTGTTCTTGAAATCTCCTTTTAGTTTTTTGAATGTTTTTTCGGCCAACTCAAAATTCTTCTCATCCATGTAAGCGTGAGCTTTGTCGAGCAGAAATTGCCCCTCCTCTTCTTCAGAGTCGTCATATTTTCTCTTAAATACTTTCACATCAGAATCCGCAGCACTGAATTGCTTCAATTTGTATCTGCAGCGAATGGACTGACTCGATGGATACCGCTCACTTGCAGGATCGCTTGCCAGAGTAACCGCTGTCAGATAATGCTGACGCGCTTCAGAGTACAAATCCCTTTCAAAGTAAATGTCCCCGAGAGCGGTTTCTGCGGCATACTTTTGTTGTGACGACGCTGCATGTTCGGCAATACTTTCATAGTATTCTTTTGCAAAACTAAGGTCCTTCTGCTTCCGAGCGATACGTGCCACCGCAAGCTTCGCCTCAGACAAGGCTTCATGGCTCGGATTCTCTCGAATGAATGAAATGTAATTGTCCAGAGCACTGGTGAGATCACCGAGTTCTTCATAAGCTTTGGCTCGTTTAACCCTGGCAGCGCCATCACTGCCAGGCTTCTTTTCAGCAAGACCAGTGTCCAATTCGTACTTATCCAAGGCCGATTGATACTCTCCACGGCTAAAGTGAATATCACCGAGTTCATATCTGGCTTGCTCAGCCAAAGGAGAATAAAAATAGTCAGACTGAATCGATTCGAGGTATTTGATGGCCGCATCCAGGTTACCGTTTCGTCTTTCTATTTTAGCCAGCAACATCAAGGCCCGAGGCTTGTGGTGACTATTCGAGTAAGAATGCACAAAGGATTCCAATTTCTTTTTTGCGGTGGAGTCGGCTCCCAAAAAACTTAGTGCCATCGCCCCCTTAAAATGGGCTTCCTCAAAAAATGGGCTGTCCGGAAAATCGTTCACGATCCTCCTGTAATAGCTCAAGGCTTCGCTAAACCGAGTACTATCATCGGGCGCTGATGATTTCATTATTTGGTTGGCGAGTTGAATGAGCACAAAGTCGGTGTGCTCGGCTTTCGAAAACTTATTTTGCCATTCTAAAAATGCCTCACGCAAAGCGGTCTCTTTCTTGTTTGCAGAAGAGGACAAGGTATCCAACTTGATTTTGGTCAGCAGTAAATAACCATCTTCTGCGAATGGCGAATCCGGCCAATTGCTGACTAGAAATCTGAGGCTGATGGCTGCACTATCCGAATAGGCGGGAGAAGATTTAGCCTCCTTCAAAAGCGTTTCTTTCTTATCTAATTTGAAATATGCGTTTCCCAAATAAAAATACAACTCATCCTTCGGTACGCTATTGGCTGACTTTCTCAATGTTTCCTTAAATTGTTGTATCGCTTCTTCAAATTCTTTTGCCTCATAATGTAACTTGGCCGATTCGTAGGTCCAGTTTACCTCCTCAACCTCATCGGTTAACCTGCTAAAGAGATGAGTAATTTTATCAAACCCGCGAGCATTTTCCAAATTCAGAGTTTCAGCGATGGTGTTTCTTCTGTTTTTTACCCAGTCAAAACGCTCCGCCGCCGGAAAACGCGTTAAGTAATTTTCATATTCGTGGACTGCAAGTCTATACTCAGCAAGTTTTTCATAACAACGAGCTATCCCTAACTGTACCTCATCAACCTTCGCACTAAACGGAAATCGTTCAAGAAAAGCATCATAGACACGTATCGCCCTGTTCGGTTGTCGTAAGTGTTTTTCAATAATTTCAGCTTTCCGGAAAAGCATCAATGGGTACCTTGGGCTTTCCGAATAATATCCATGAAAGTTTTCAATCGTATCTAAGGCTTTCTTTGCTAATCCTTGCTTAACAAACATCTCAACAAGTTCAAAATGAGCTCTTTCGATAAACTCTGACAATGAACTGCTATCTTCCAAAGCCGGTTGTCTCATTGAAACCAACTCGGTAAAAAGCTGACTCGCAGACGGGTAATTGCCAAGCAGGCCATGAATTTTAGCGATTTTGAATTTGGTCTCTATTTTAGTCTGCTTATCATCAGAATCTACTTTTTCATAATTTGCGAGCGCCTGTCCATACTCACTCAACGCAAATAAGATATCTCCTTTTTTTAAGCGAGCCTTATTCAACAACGTTATGGCGTTTGAATTAGCGATCACTGTATTAAAATACTTTAAAGCTTTATCATAATCGCCCATTCTTTCGTATAGTGAACCCAAGTAAAGGTTTGCCCTCTGAGCTTCCATCGTCCCCGGAAATTGCTGAGTTAGTTTTGTGTAAATTGAAAGTGCCTCATCGTCTTGACCGAGCATTTGAAAGACTTGCGCCCGGAGCACATAGATGCGCGGATCATTCAAATCGGCGCCATACGTGCGAAAAATGCCATCTGTGTGGCTAATGGCCTCCGCAAATTGACGTGACTCAATATAAATCTCAACTATCTCCAGATGTGCCTCGAACTTTTCGGAAACGTTACCATGCTCCGTAATGAGTTTAAAAAATGCGTTTAAGGCCTTGTCTTTGTTTCCTGACTTCCTAAATGCTTTTCCGGAATGTAGCAAGGCCTTTGGTGCGAACTCACTCTCCGGATGCAACGCAGGTACGCGTCCAAACAGCTCGCCCGCGGCTTCAAAGTTTTTCTGGTGAACCTGGCATTGGGCTAAACGGAATCGGCCCCCGGCTAATTTTGGCGATTGCGGGTAGACAATTTCCAACTCTTTGTAGGCTTTGAATGCGTGATCGAAATTCTCTGCTTTGAAATACGCTTCCCCGGCAAGAAACAGAGCATCGTCCGCATTTCCATCGCTCGGATATTTATTTGCGAAATCTTTGAACTGTTCCGCTGCCAATTCATAGAGACCGTCGTCGAAGAGCTGTCGCGCAAAACCAAATTCTTTCTCCATGGTGGATTTCTGAGTCCAACCATGTGTGAAGAGAATCAGAACCAACAAACTTACCCAAAGAGACCAATTGAACCGGGGTCTTTGGTGCTTAATCTGAGCTAATGACCTGAAGGTTTGCATATTTTACTACCAATTTCTTTGTGCCATTTTCATAAAAATCGACAGTGACTTTAGCATTTTGCCCGCGACCTTCCATCCTGGTGATTCTACCGACGCCAAACAGTTCGTGGCCGACTTCACATCCTACATACAAATTTGGCGTGTAGTCATCATAAGTTGGCTCCGCCTCAACTTTTTTGCGATGCCGATATTCGGCGTCCGAAAATCGGTTACGTTGCGAGCTCGTGAGATTTTTTCTGACCACAAACTCCGGTTCGATTTCATCCAAAAATCTGGAAGGCAAATTGTTGACATTTTCACCATACAAGACTCGATTTTCAGCCCAGGAAAGATAGAGGTTTTCCTGGGCCCGCGTAGCACCCACGTAAAACAATCTGCGTTCCTCCTCCAAATCGTCCTCGTCGAGAAACGTACGTGACAAGGGGAAGAGTCCTTCTTCCAGCCCTGCAATAAACACGGTTGGGAATTCAAGCCCCTTTGCGCTATGCAAGGTCATCAGCGCTACCGCATTCGATTGATTGTCCCAACTGTCGATGTCGGTAATCAACGTCACTTCTTCCAGAAAATCATCCAGAGTGGCACCATTTGATGTTTTGACAGCAACAGCTGAAAGGAGTTCACGCACATTTTCCACTCTGTTAAACGATTCTTCCGTTCCGATTTCTTTGAGCGTACGCAAAATACCGATTTCCTCCACGAGCGCTTGCGTCAACTCGCGTGGGGAAAATTCATTTTTAAGGGATGCATACTTATTAATAAGCGCGTAAAATTCCGAAATGCTGTTGCGAATTCTGGGAGAAATGGACGGTATTTCTTCCACCCTTGCCGCTGCCTCCAAAAGGGAAATCGAATGATGTCTGGCAAAATCCTCAATTCTTTTGACAGACCTCTCTCCAATTCCTCGCAGTGGGAAGTTGATGATGCGCTTGAAACTGACGGAATCGTGTGGATTGCAAAACAAACGCAGGTAAGCCAAAACATCCTTAATCTCCTTCCTTTCATAAAACCGGATGCCACCGACGACTCTATAGGGAATACCTGCGGTCCGTAGCCCATCTTCGAGAATACGCGATTGAGCGTTCGTCCGGTACAGCACCGCAAAGTCGGAGAAATCCCTGGCATGGTTCGAAAGCTCCTCTTGTATGATATTCAGCACCATGAGAGATTCGGTGAACGCGTTGTCTACCTCTAATATCGTGACCTTATTGCCGAGTTCTTTTGTGGTCCACAGCGCTTTCTCGCGTCTAAAGAGATTATTTGCCACAACGGAATTAGCCGCATCCAGGATATGTTTGGTCGATCGATAATTCTGCTCCAGATTGAAGACTTTGCAATCCGGAAAGTCCTTTTCGAGGTTTAGAATGTTTTGAATGTCAGCCCCCCGCCAGCGATAGATGCTTTGGTCATCGTCCCCCACCACGCACAAATTTCTGTGCTTAGCAACCAAGCGTTGAAGCAACAAATACTGAGCTCGATTTGTATCCTGAAATTCGTCGACCAAAATATAGTTGAATTTACGCTGATACTTTTCAAGGACTTGCTGCTGCTGGTCAAAAACCAGAATCGGGTTTATGAGCAAGTCATCGAAGTCCATGATGTTGTTTTCCTTGAGTCGCTTCTGATAGTTGATATAAACCGCCGATACGGTTTCATCAAATGGTTTATATGCGAGCGACTTGTACTCTGTGGGGCTAACGAGGCTATTCTTAGCGCCGCTGATGCGACTTACAATCTGCTCAGGAGGATACTCTTTAGTTGAGATATTCATTTCTTTCATGATGTCCCGGATGAATCGCTGTTGATCCTCCTTGTCGAATATGGAAAAATTTCGATCATATCCTAAGTGGTGCCCTTCCATTCTCAGAATACGGGCACACGTTGCATGAAACGTTCCGATCCAGGCACCCTTGCCTGCGCCTCCCGTCAATTTGAGAATTCGTTCGCTCATCTCCTGGGCGGCTTTGTTGGTAAACGTGACCGCTAGTATTTTAGCCGGATCAATTCCGGCGCACTGGATGAGATAGGCGACTCGATAGGTTAAAACGCGGGTCTTGCCACTTCCGGCACCGGCTAAGATCAGCACCGGACCCTCGGTACTTTTCACTGCCTCGCGTTGGACAGGATTTAGAGAGTCAAGTAAGTCAGGATTGTTTGTCTTTTTTGTTTTCCCCATTATTTCCCTCTTTCCTCTGCATATTCCTGACCTTTATCCTGTAACGGTCAAATTTAGCCTTAGCTTTTAAGTGTTCACTGAGCGTCCGGCTGAAGGTGTGTGAGCCATCGCCGTTGGCAACGAAATAGAGATAATCCACATCGGCGGGACACAAGCTCGCCTTGATGGAGGCCAGCCCGGGATTGTTGATCGGCCCCGGGGGTAAGCCCGGATACTTGTATGTATTATACGGCGAATCAATTTCAAGATCCTGCTTTAACAGTCGTCTTGGCCCATCTTCGATGATGTACTGAATGGTCGGATCCGCCTGAAGACGCATGCCCCTTTTTAAGCGGTTGTGATACACCGCCGAAATGGTTTTTCTTTCCGAATCGAGCATGGTTTCACCTTCGATGATGGAGGCCAGGGTAACAAACTCTAACTTTGTCATATCCGATGCGTTTACTTTGGTTTGAAGAGAATCACTAAAGTTTTGCTTGAATTCGTTCACCATGACGGAAAACACGTCCTCAGCCGTCATCCCCCAGTAAAAGTTGTATGTCTCCGGAAAAAGAAAGCCTTCAAGAGATGGCGCATCAATCCCAAGTTTGTGGACGTAATTTGAATCATTTACCAACTGCATAAAACGAGTGGAATCGATTTCAATTTTCTTTGATAAAATCGAGGCAATCTGTCTGGCATTCTTACCTTCGGGAATGGTAATAAATTCATTTGCTACGCGTCCTTCAACCAGGTGGTTCAACAGAGCATAGCTAGACACTCCTCCCTGAACGTCATATTTTCCGGCTTTGATTTCGTCTCGAAATCCAAACAGCCTAGCTGTGAACTTCAGCTTGTCATCATTTTTGATGATCTCTTTGTCATGCAGGATCCCGACGATGGCATCGAAGGACATACCGCGTTTTATCTTGATAATATATTTTTGAGATTGGTCCCCATTCACGACCGGAGAAAATAACATCCAGATGGTCGTTGCAGCCACCAGTAGAATGAAAACAACGCCGGTTGCCAATAGTTGAATATTTTTTCTTGACATCGCTTACAAACGAAACATCAAAAACACATTATACATCGAATGAGTACAGGCAGTAATTCCGTAGCCTCGAAATATAAAAAGCACGGAAAACGCAACTCCGGCAAAGAAACGAAAGACAACGGACGAAAAACTCAACGGTTCATTAAAAATGGCCAAATGATGAGCATATGAGAATAACAACGAACTCACAATCACTGCAATGGAATAGCTTAAATACTCATTCGGGCCGATTTTTTTGAGAAGCAACGCTACCGCCGAAATAAGCATGAATCGAAAAATAAACTCCTCATACACCCCCGAACCCAAATTTATGATAAGGGCCGCCGCTTTGTTTGGGTCGAGTACAGCTCTACTTTGGTTGAGAAATAAGCCGGTGAGGCTGCCCACGAATAGGCCAAGAATCAGAGCATAGCCCAGACTTTCCAAAACCATAAAGGCAAAATACACCGGCCTCTGACGAATCTTTCTTATTTTTTTCCACTGATGAATTATGAAGCCAATGATGATCGCAAACAACAAAAACAGCACGACGCCGACGTGCAATCCAAAACAATTTAAATACTTTTTAATCAGGTAATCCGTTCCAGTTCTCAAGTTGCCTAGCCAGCCGCGATTCAATTGGTAGGCTAAAATCTCATAAAACAGCCACAATGGCAAAATGAACAGTAAACCCAATGCGGGATTTCGGGAAAGACGCCAATATTCAGATTGAAAAGCAGATCTCACCAACAGATTTATGAGCTCGTTTTGAATCATGAAATATATAAATTCACCTGAGTAATGTCAATGATTTATTTTGTTTTTTGGTCTTGACATTTTGAGCAAATTTGATATATTTTAGCAAATTCTAAATTAAATTAATTTAGTAACTTAAAACATCGGAAAGAACATGTTAGCATATGTAAATTTTGTTCCAATTGGCACCGGCGAAGAGATGAAGGAACTACTGGCCAAGGCCATGAAAATTATTCACAAGAGCGAACTTGATTACCAATTGACTTCCATGGGCGTCATCATTGAGGGTGATTGGAATGAGATTATGACGCTGGCGAAAAAATGTCACGACGAGATTATGAATTTTGCCGAACGTATGTCCACCACCATAACCGTCGACGACCGCAAAGATATGACGGAACGGCTGAAAAAAAATGTTCTGGAGATCGAGTATGCCATCGGAGGCGCCCTCAAGACGGGAGGCTTGACTTAGTTAGTCTCTAAATAGTGACGTCTTTGCACAAGCAACAACTTTCACGCAAAGGCGTCAAGCCGCAAAGGTATCACAAAGAAGAGTATGGGGATGCAAAATGCTTTCGGAGAAAATAATTGGATGTTCTCAAACCGATATTTTGATTTTAATGATTTTTCCGTGACTTCCTCCGTGCCTATTTTTTGCGTTTGGCGATTCCAGAACCTTAAAAAAAACTTTGCGTGTTCTTTGCGTCTGACTTTGCGTGCTGCTTTTGATTTTCTTTTTTGGTTGCAGCTCGTCCGCGTTAGGGGCTCATGGAAAAATTTGTTTTTTTTGGCAATGATTTTTAAAAACGTTTGAACACGGGGTCACCGAGCACACGGACCCACTACGCCGGGCTAATTAAGTGCTTCATTATTCAATGCGATAGTGAGAGAATGGAATTAACAGATAAAGTCGCACTTGTAACAGGCGGAGCCGTTCGAGTTGGCAAAGCCATCTGTCTGGGTTTAGCAAAAGAAGGTGTGAAAATTGGCCTGCACTACAATCGATCGGCTGACAAAGCGACAGAGACGAAATCTGAAATCGAATCCTCTGGCGGCGAAGCTTTTCTGCTTCGGGGGGATTTTTCGCAAGTCTCACAAATTGAACAAATTGTAACCGAGTGTCACAAGCACTTCAACAGAATCGATATCTTGATCAACAACGCCGCCACGTATTTTAAGACTCCGTTAGGAGAAACCACGGAAGAACAGTGGCACAGTTTAGTGGACATCAATCTCAAGGCGCCCTTCTTCTGTGCTCAGGCCGTCTCGAAAATCATGCAAAGGCAAAAAAACGGAAAAATAATCAACATTGCCGACGTGGCAGGCATCGTTCCGTGGCCGGGCTTTATTCCATACTCGGCTTCGAAAGCGGGTCTCATTTCTATCACGCAGGGGCTGGCCAAAGCCCTTGCGCCCAACATCCAGGTGAACGCCATTGCCCCGGGAACCGTGCTTATGCAGAAAGACGCCACAGATGAATACAAACAGGAAATCAAGGATCTAACCCTTCTAAAAAAAATCGGCTCNNTTATACTTATTGAAGGCCAGCGATTTTGTCACGGGCTCCATTGTCGCCGTAGATGGGGGTAGGCTGTTGATCTGACACCAGTCATCTTCGTGTCAATCTCAAACTCAAAAACTCTCTGTATCTTTAACTCAGAAAAACAGTGACTTTTTGGCAAAGAGTCCAAAGATACCGCCAGTGTGGACAAACAACAGATTTTCGTCGGGTTTGAATCTCCCTTGCCTGATTTGATCCTTCAGTCCCAACATGGCTTTTCCGGTGTATACCGGGTCGAGGATTAAGCCCTCGGTTTGCGCGATTTGTTTGATCAGGTCAATTTCTTCCTGACTGCTGAGTCCGAAACCTTTGCCCACGTAGCCGTCAATAATACTGAGGTCCTTTTTGCTAATTGGCAAATCCAAATCAAATCGTTTCTGAATCTTTTTCAGCAGGGAATCGATTTTCTTCGTAAAAAAGGCTGCGTCGTCGCACACATTGATGCCGTGGAATTGCATCGGCAGATCGTACAGAAATTTGCCCAGCAGCAAGCCGGCGTACGTCCCTCCTGATCCCACCGCGGTCACAATATGATGTATTTGTAGTTTCATCGATTTCAATTGCTGCGCGATTTCCTCGGCTGCTTTTACATAACCCAAGCTGCCAATCTCGTTCGATCCTCCCTCTGGAATGATGTACGGATTGTGTCCTTCAGAATGGAATCTCTCCGCAACCTCTTGCATAATCCCATCGATTTGCTTATATTCTTCGTGGGTGACATATTCCACCTCGGCTCCCACTAATCGGTCCAGAAACAGGTTGCCTTCCATGGGTGCCCGCATGCCGTCACGAAGAACCAAATGGCACTTTAACCCGACTTTTGCGGCGGCCACGGCCGTTGCCCGCGCGTGATTTGAGTTGTAGCTTCCACAGGTAATCACACAATCACAGTTCTGTTCCACCGCGTCCGCCAGCAGGAACTCCAGCTTGCGAATTTTGTTGCCGGTGGTGGCGACGCCTGTAAAATCGTCTCGTTTGACATAGATTTGCGGACCTTCAAAGTAATTCGAGACCTTCTTAAGTTTTTCGATACGAGTTGGCACTCGCGCCAAATCGATTCGTTTCGGAAATTCAAAAGACATTGAGGTGATCTCCCTTCGATTTGTTTTATTTGGAGTACGAAGTTGACATCAGATAAAGTATTCAATTTACGATTCTTTTACAAGCACTTTAGCGGCGTTCAGGTAAATTTTAGCAATTTTTCTCTTTCTGTCATAAGAGACAATCCCTGATTCGGCTTCATTCACATAGGGCTCGGAAAACCCGGATAAGACACCTGGATGTCTTGACAGCAAGCAGTTAGAAGTTGATGTTGTCGGAATTTTCTTTTATACTTAAACAGAATTTCTACAGAATCTTGATGTATTTTCGAAAATGAAGCTTTTGCTGGTAGAGGACAATCCTCATCTTGCTGATGAAATGGACGCCTTCCTCAAGGAGAGTGGTTTCGTTGTTGAACGCGCGGCGACATTTGATGAGGCGAGCGAGAGAATTGCGGTTTACCAATACGATCTGGTCATCGTCGATCTGGGCCTCCCGGACGGCAGCGGTTTAGACTTGATAACCGAAATCAAACAAAAAGAAACGGACACGGGTATCCTCATTCTCACGGCGAGGGATGCGATAGAGGATAAGGTTAGCGGTCTCGACCTCGGTGCGGATGATTACATGACCAAGCCGTTTCACAAATCGGAGCTAAATGCACGCATCCGTTCAATCCTTCGCCGTCATAAATTCAATCGTAGCAACATCATTCAATTGGCCGAAATAAAAATAGATTTGCTGGCTTCACAAGCGTTTGTGAATGAGGTCCCCTTGAGTCTCACAAAGAAGGAATACGATCTGCTCCTCTATTTCATGCAGAATTCTACACGCCTTCTAACCAAAGAAAGCATTGCTGAGCATTTATGGGGCGACCATATCGACCAGGCCAACAGTTTCGATTTCATCTACAACCACATCAAGAATCTTCGCAAGAAAATAATCGCCGCGGGCGGCAAGAATCGTATTCAGGCCATGTATGGCATGGGATATAAATTCACACCCGATCAATAGAGTTTGAAGAGCAATCATGAAGAAGCGCACATTTAAACTTTTAACCAAAACAACCTCTGTTTATCTCGTTTTTACCTTTTTCGCCTTTTTTGGCAGTGCTCTCTTTCTGACCCACGAGACCGATGAGTTTATCCATAGCAACCTTGCCCATCGATTCAGAAAATCGGAGAGCCGGATTCGGTACTACGTAAAAGCTGGAAAACCGTTGGCGGGCCTGCCCTATCGCGTCACCCGGTTGCAGGGGCCCGCACCGCCAAACGCGTTCCCGATTTATTCCGATACGCTCATTTACAATTCCGAACTAGATGAAAAGTTGCGTTATCGCAAAAAGGCCTCGCTGATTGAGGTCGGAGGCCAATTCTATAAAGCCGAAATGGTAAAATCGATGGAAGACTTTCTGCGTCTGAGGGATGATATTTTTGGCGCTTTGATTCCAGCTTTCGGTCTGCTTGCAGTGGGCATCGCTTTGTTTAATTATTTCTTGTCGGGCTACCTTTTCAAGTCATTTAACCGGATTCTAGAATTGATGAAAACCTACAAGGTCGGACAAAAAACCGAGATTGAAAAAGTGCGTACAAGCACCCTCGAATTTCAGAGAATGCAGGAACTATTTCACCGCATGATCGATCGCATCGAGTACGATTATCGTCATCTCAAGGAATACACCGAGAATATGGCCCATGAGATTCAAACGCCCCTGGCTGTGATCCGGAACAAGACGGAGAACATCATTTCCGACGATTCGGTGATGAAGCGCCATGCCGACACAATCAAGATTATTTACGATGAAGCCACTCATCTGTCAAAGCTGGGTAATACGCTGAATTTACTCACCAAAATAGAAAACGGAGAATTCAATGACGCCGTGCAAATCAGTACCAGACCGGTGATCGAACAACATGTGGCAGCCGTCACCGAGCTTGCAAATTTGAAGTCCGTGGAGGTTGAAACGTCTCTTTCTGACAAACACCAGATGCTCATCGACCCACATTTGCTGGACGTGATGCTCCGAAACCTGTTGCGCAATGCCATCAGCTATGGGACACCCGATGGGCCGATCCACATTAAAACTGACTCAGAGCACCTCGAGGTGAGCAATTATGGACCGGCGCTGGAATTTCCGCCGGAACAGCTCTTTGAACGCTTCCAGCACAACCAGCATCGGCAAAGCTCTCTCGGGTTGGGTCTTTCTCTGGTCAAAAAGATTTGTGATTTGAACAACCTGAAAATCGACTATCGGTATGATGAAAATCAGCATATATTCGTCGTGTCCCGGCATTGAACTTCGTTTACAATTTCTCTACAGAATCATCTCTTACTTTTGTTGTAGTCCAAACGAAAACGGCCTTTCCAGTCATTACAGCATGGTTCAGACAATTAAAATGTCTCTCAGAAAAACCCATGAAAGGACGCATGAATAAATACATCGCACTTGCATTATTTTTATCGATGCCATCGCAATTGGTACCGGGCGTGCACAGCTAAGACAATCTAATTTTGGTACCATCAAAGGCCACATCTATGAGGCCTCGCTTAATAGTCTTCTGGAATATGCCAACGTCATTCTGTATAGCGCCAAAGACAGCTCGCAGGCAACCGGAACGGTGACAGACTCTGAAGGGAATTTTCGCTTAACCCGTATTCAACCTGAGAACTCTTAACGCAACCTGCATCCTCACTACACCAGCTCCGTACCCCCCATCTCTGGCTAGCACGTGGGGTCGCTACTGACCGTCTGGCTAGGCTTTGGTCAGGTGGGACTTCCCGACTAGCTTACCTTAGGTGCTGACTCAACCGTTTCCCGGCGCTTTCGCTTTGCCAGTGCCTTAAGCCCACCATAGTTAGCATGTCGAAGTCATCCACTGGATAACAACAACGAATTTCAATGACCTGTTAGCAGCTCAAATCCCAACGTTTCGGATTTAGTTTGGCACGTACAGCCTTCAGTTTGACTCTCAAGCCTTTTGTATCAGTCTTTTCCCGATTGGAAAATTTCAAGCACGACAGAATTGGACCCGGTTTTGGTTCAGACTTGGTTAGGAACGCTTGTCGATCGGAACATATTCGGCTTTGATGGGCCCGGTATAAACCGCCCTTGGCCTAAACAGTCGATTATCTGCCAAGTACTCCAGCGCTCTGGCTGTCCAACCTGCAATTCGACTGACGGCGAATATAGGCGTGAACATGGCGATTTCAATCCCCATCGCCCGATAGACTGTTCCAGAGTAGAAATCAACATTGGGAAAGATTTTCTTTTCCGCTCCGAGTTCTCGCGTGACCACCTCTTCTAACTTAATGGCTGTTTCATACAGCCTCTTGAATTTCGGATTGCGATCAGTCATCAACTTTGCAATGGGTCCGAGAATCCTCGCGCGCGGATCGTACGCTTTGTAAACTCGATGTCCGAAGCCCATCACCCGGCGTTTGGTTTCACGGACTTCTTTGAACCACGATTCCACATTGTCTGCACTTCCAATTTCTTGTAAATCGTAAAGCACGCGTTCATTTGCCCCCCCATGTAATGGGCCTTTCAAACTTCCAATCCCGGCAACCACCGAACTGTACATATCCGACAGTGACGAGTTCACGACCATAGTCGTAAACGTGGAAGCATTCATTCCGTGGTCTGCATGCAGAATCAGAGCGACATCCATGATTCGTTCCAGCACTTCGTCAGGTTTCTGTCCGGTCATCAAAGAGAGGAAATTTCCTGCGTGGCTCAATTCGGGATCGGGATCAACCGGGTCTTTGCCGTGCCGAATGCGCGCAATTGCTCCGGCCAGCGTTGCAAGTTGGGCAATCAGTTTAATCGACACGTCTGTCTCAGCTTCAACCGAGGTGTCGTCGGCAGTGCTATCTAAGTTGCCCAAGATCGAAACGCCTGTGGCAAGGGCAGACATAGGATGGGTTTCCGGGGTGACGACCTTTTGCAAAACATCTAGGGTAGCCTCAGGAATATGCCGGTATTCAGTCAACTTTTCAGTAAAATCTCTGAGTTCTTTGTCTGTTGGCAATTTGCCAAATAGCAGCAAGTAACACGTTTCTTCAAAGTTGGACTTTTCCGCCAGGTCAAAACAGTTGTAGCCTTGGTAAACCAACCAGCCCTTTGCTCCATTCACATAACCGATTTTGGTGGTGGTCGCGATCGCTCCTTCCAACCCTCTGCCGATCTTCACCTCAACCGGCCATTCAATTTCTGAGGTTAGACCGGGTTCCGGTTCGTCATCAGTCTCCTGTTTGGCTTTTATTGCAGCCTGTTTTATCAGTTCATTAACTTCTTTACTCATGCAATACCCTCCTTCGGTGTCTTAAATGTTGAGCCGTCAAAACTCACTGGTCTACGCTTTGATAGCTTTTCCATTTCGTTTCAAGATCTGGATGTTGTAAGGTCTCCATAACATAATTTGCATAATCTCTGCCACTGGCTCCGGTTGGCCTACCGGTTACGCTCAGCTTCTTCTCATATTGACCGCAAATGTCCAGAGCCATTTCCAGTCTTTTAGCCCGTTCCTCAAAACCAATGTGACTCAACAGCATCCCTGCGGCCCGGATCATGCTGGCAGGATCGGCATACTCAGCCCTGCCCTCTTGCACCATTCGCGGTGCACTACCGTGGATGGCCTCAAACATAGCGTAGCGCTTGCCAATGTTGGCGCTGCCGGCCGTTCCCACGCCACCCTGAAATTCAGCCGCTTCATCGGTCAAAATATCGCCATAAAGATTTGGCAGGGCCAAAACCCGGAATTGTTTGCGACGTTTGGGATCCACTAGTTTAGCGGTCATGATATCGATGTACCAGTCATCGCATTCGATTTCGGGATAATCTTTGGCGATACGATAGCCAATATCCAAAAATTTACCGTCGGTGGTTTTAACCACATTAGCTTTGGAAACCAGAGTCACACGGTCGATGTTGTTCTTCTTGGCATATTCGAATGCCAATCGAATGAGGCGTTCAGTTCCCTGCGTGGTTGTTACGGTAAAGTCGAGGGCCAGGTCGTCGGTGACATTCACACCGTCACTACCCAGGGCATACGCACCCTCCGTGTTCTCTCTGAAGAACATCCAGTCAATGCCTTCTTGCGGCACTCTGACCGGGCGAACATTTGCAAACAGTTCCAATTCCTTACGCATGGCAACATTGGCACTTTCGACGTTTGGCCACGGGTCGCCCTTGCGCGGGGTCGTGGTCGGGCCTTTCAAAATGACATGGCATTTCTTGAGTTCCTCCAGCACATCGTCCGGGATAGCCTTTCGGATCTCCGCTCGCCTTTCGATGGTCAAGTCCTCTATCGTACG
>JAABYK010000597.1:0-6512 GCA_011775825.1 Candidatus Zhuqueibacterota bacterium
ACGGCCAAAAATGCCACGCTTTTCAGCAGAGAGCCGTTGTAAATTTGTCCGCCTCCCGGGATGGCTGCCGACAAAAGCACGGCCTTTGCAACGGATCTCGTGTTTGGGGATCCCGCAGGATTTTCACCGGATTGGACATTTTGTAGATTCAACTCAAAATTATTGTTCAAGGTCAAACGAAATTCAGCGGTGGCTGATGAAGGAGCCAAAACCTCCTTTGCACTTTTTGTTTTCTCCGCCCCAAAACTCGAGGTCGAAATGGCAAGAAAGCCAAACCACGCACTGTAAAAAAACAGCTTTTTCATACGACTCCCCGTTATTACTAATCCAAATATCCAAATGAGAGGCCAAAATAAAATCTCCATTCTTTGCCATAAACTTGATTTGCGGTCTCAAATCGATCTAAGCCGTACGCGGCATCAAATGAGAATCGTGTCGGGAAAGAATAAAAAGAAAACGTGTCCATCCTGAATTGAAAACCTACAGTGGACTTGAGATCACCAAAGTCTACACTATTCTCATTGAATGCATTGCCGTAATCATAAAACACGCCAAGAAAAACTTTGTCGAAATATAAGTGCATAAACCTCAAATCCAGATGCGTGAACAGCGGAAAACGATAGGTCACCCGTCCCAATAGCAGTTTTCTACCCTCGAGACTGAAGTAGGGATACCCGCGATTTCCGAACAAGCCTCCGCCAAAGAAATAGAAAAAGCTGTCGTCTTTTGGAGTCCCGTCGTCCAACGTGTCATCCTGCGTGTCTATGAAACCACCCTGGAATTCAAAGCTCAGCGAGTGATTCTCAATCGGCAAGCTAAAATACTCTTTCCAATCCAAAGCGACTCGATTGTAGTTGAAATTTTCAAAATTTTCGATGTTAATCACTTGATCGGTTTTAAAGTCTCTCAAGAACCTGTTGAATTCACGATCGTAGCTGATTGTGAATTGACGTCCTGTCGGATTGATTTGTGAGTGAACGCCAGGATGAATAGCTCGATGTCTGAATTTAATCGAGATGTCTCTGCCAATAAAATAGCGATAGCTCAAGGTTGTGAGCCCGGTACTGGCTGGAATTTTCGCCCTCGCACTGTATCGGCTAAAAATGAACGCTGTTTCGAGCTCGTTTGTATCACTCAGTTTGAAACGTAAGCCTGCATCCACTTCCATCAGGCTGAACTTGAATTTGTCGGTGGCTTCGTCCAAGCCCCGGAGAATGAGCTCTTCCCGATCTTCAACTTTCTCACTCGTATGCTGAACCTGATTGTATCCTTCTAAGAACAAGGTTGGGCCGAAATTTCGGTACTCGAGAAGCCCAAATAAATCATAATCACCGCGTCGATTCACATCGAAGCCAGCAAGAAAGCTATATTTGTTTAGCACATCCGAAGAGTACACATAAGAGCCAACTTTTAAGGTACCGTAGTCAATCATAAGTCTCGGCAAAAAGGCAATGGGAGAATAGTGATTGCTGTACGGCGTGACTTCATAATTGGGCAGCTTTGAATCGTCGGAGTTTTGGGCGCTGATTTTTTTCACCATTGCCTCTTCCGGAACCGAGTTCCCAGCAGAAGCCAGCTTGACACCATTTTGCTGTGCAAGATATTTCGACTTCGACTCATTGATGGGCTGCGGGGTTTTCAAAACGGCCAGCTTGTATCCATCGGACGTAAACAACGAGAACGTCAGATGGCCCTCCTCATTCACAGAGGGCATAAAAGCCCCTCCGATGACATTCGTTAACTGCTCGGTTTTACGATCCTGCAGGTCAAGTGAATAAATATTAAAAATACCGGTCTTATCCCAACTGAAATAGATTTTGCGGCCATCTTTGCTAAACACAGCATCCCTTGCGTCGCCCTGGTCCTCCATAACAGGTGTAAGATCACCACTTGTCGCATCCATCAAGTAAATGTCCCGCCCGTTTCCGATCGACATGCCGAATAAAATGGATTGGCCATCCGGAGACCAACGGGGTTTGTACACCTGCTCTCCATGTTTGAAATCGGTGATATTTTCAATCTTGCGACTTTGCAGATTCATTACAGATAGATTCTCAGTGCCATCTTCTCCGGATATGAAAACCAGACTTCCTCCGTCAAGCGACCAATCGGGGCTATGGGCTCTTAAACTGTATGTCTGGCGGGTTTCTTCGTTTTCGGACAAGTCGTAGATATAAATATCATAATATCTCGATCCCCCCTCGCTTCGAGCAGACTTATTTGCGTACGCCAAACTCTTACCGTCCGGGGACCAACTTATGGCGTATTTGACCCCCCCGCTTATGCCTTCTGTTTCTCCTGTTTCGATATCCCTGAGAATGAGCCCTGTTTGAGACAGATAGTCATCTCCTTTGTTCGTAATATAGGCAATTTTTGAACCATCCGGGGACCATTCAGGATAAAAGTTTGCCAATCCTTTAGGCTCAACAACTGTCCCTTCCTCTTTGTTTTGTGAAATGTGTCTGGTCTGAAATGTGTATTGGGCATGAATGGAATGAGACCACTCCTCATATAATTGCTCACCATCTTTGCCGGTGGCCTTCTTGAGTGCGCCGTCTAAGGTGATTCGGAAGAAGCCTTTCATATTGTGGGCAACTTCACGAATCGTCTCCAGGCCGTACTTTTTTACCAGGAATCCAACAAATGCATAGCCATGATTGTAGACTTTCTCATTCCCGAGGCTGTTCTTGCCAAACACTCCCATTTCATTATAAGACAACAACTTATTATCAAGTGCCGCGGTTCGCAAAATCATGTCACGATGAGAATCCCAGGTGTCGTAACTCAAACCCGGAATCTGATATTGCGCAATGCCTTCAGCAAACCACGCTGGCATGACAGTCATCGAAATGGGATACGAAGCGATCACATTGGGACCGCCGTGCAGCACATCCTCACGCCGATCGTCTTCATAGCCAATGGCCTGAATGTAGAGTGCCGGAATTCGCTGGGTGATTTTTCTCGCCGACTGAAGAGAAATCATGTGGGTGAACTCGTGCGTGACCACATTCCTCAGCCAGTTGTGCGTGCCACGCAACTCAAACTCCATGGGAGTGGCCCATATTTCGATCTTGTTATCATAATAAAACGCCGCCCCGTTGGAGTAATCGTCATGATCCCGAATGATGAAATGATACTCCCCGTCCGGCTCGTATTGGTACAGAGACGTTATTGGCCCATATATGTCTTCAGCGATTTTACCAACCACTTTGGCCGTTCTTTCAGCACCGTTGTGGAAATGCACGAAGAAATGTTCAGTCTCAATAGAATACCAATCCAATTCCGGGTGATTGTAGGTTTCCGGTTGTGCCCAACCCAAAGACGAAAGGACAAAAACGCAAACGCAACTGACACAAACTGATTTCACGGATTTCCTGATCATTTTTTTCCTACTTTACGACTGCGATCTTAAAAATTGCCACATCCTTCATGCCGTTGCCTTCAGCCTCGACTCGTGCCAAATAGACGCCACTCTCTATATTGGTAACTTCCCAATTAACTTCATTGTCGGCCTGGCCAAAACCCGTGCCTGCCAATTCATCGACGAGTTCTCCGGCCAAATCGTAGATTTTTATGTTAACTTCCGCGGGAAAATTCAGTCGATACCGGATCGTTGTTAGATTTCCCTCGGTGGGATTTGGATAGTTGTAGGCCGTATTCGCAGGCAAAAGTTGCTCACTCGGAGGAACCGGCTCCTGAGTTTCCAGCTTTGCATTTGTATGACGTGCGTCGGCCAAATAGCTTCCCCAGGGCACATTTTCTGGGTTGAACATGTTTGTTAAATCCCAGGCATAAAAAAAGCCATCATCGGAAACAGCGACTAACTCGGTGTCTCCGTCGGCGTCCAAATCCGAAACCGCCGCCGTGGAATTTATTGCCCCACCAACTGACAGAGGAAATCCTGACACGAAAGATCCGGTCACTTCAAAGGCAACGAGTGTGTTAAGCGCCGACCCGACAATGATTTCCGGCGATCCATCATCGTTCAAATCCGCCAAGATTGGTGACGTTTGCGTTTGTAATTTCCCGAGAGCTGCACTTTGTGGATCAATCCGGATCGGGAAGTTATCAACAAGGTTGCCGACATGATTGAGAGCCATAATTTCATTATCCGCAACAAAGAGGATTTCAAAGAGTCTATCATCGTTAAGATCAGCCAGCGCCAATTCTGACGGCGGGTTGTCGCTAACAGTTTTTGGAAATCCCTGCATGACATTGCCATCCTTATCAAAAACGAAGAATTCGCCTTGATCGTTTGCTAAAATGACGTTCAGCTCTCCATTCGCGTCCACATCAGCGACCGCAGGAGGTTTTGAGAATCCACTAATTGAGGATTCTTGCCAAAGCACACTGCCATCTTCCAGCAAGAGCGCTCCAACGCTCCCGCCCTGGCTGGAATACGCGAGCGTTCCGTTGCCGAAGGCTGCAAAACCTGAAATGCGATCTGTCCCCAGGTCGACCAGGACCTGTCCTTGGCCATCGCTGTCCACCGTGACGACCTTACCGCTCTGCGTTCCGACAATGATTTGAAATGGCCGGGATTGATTGCTTGATTCGATCACGATCGGCGATGTTGTGAATATCTCCCCGCTTTGAAAAGCAAACAGTTCGTCTGCGCGCCCGTTCGAGTCTGAATCTTCGGGTGCATAGCCCACGATGGCCTCGTCCGTCACAACCACGACAACATTCCCGTCATTTCGACGTGCGATGGCTGGCGAAAATGCAAATGACCCCGGCGGATTGGCAAAAACAGCCAAGGGCAAGAAGTCCGCTTCACCGTTGATTTTGTTTCTTTCTCCAACATCTTGATTTGGAATGAACTTGGAGCCATCGGAATTCCAAACAAACACATCTGTGCTGTTGTTCGAACTCCAGACAATTTCTTGAGAACCATCGTCATCCAGATCGGAGATAACCGGCGAATTTGTTACTGAACCTGAAACACCCACATATTGCGGAAACCCGGGCGATGAGATGTCTTCCCGCACAGAAAATGTCATCACTTCATCAGGCTCGCTGAAATCCGTCATGATAATATGGCTGAGCGAGCCATCGTTGGCATTAGATGATGGTGAAGTTGTGGGGCCAAATGAGACCGGTTCTCCGGGCCTTAAAAACCGGGTGATCACCGGATGAGAGCCCCACCACGCGTCTTCGGTTATGCCATTTTCTGAGCCGAAGCCGGGATCCAACAAACCATAACGCTGCCCGATGTCCTGTGCGCCGTCGGCCTCTTCCAAATCCACACCACGCCGAGATGGGTTGGCATTCACTCTGTTAGCAGAAAAATTGGCCTCAATAATCCGTTCATCAATGTGCCAGATTAGAAGCCCAGGACCCGGCAGAACGGTTTCACCGGTAGAGTCAAATCGGATGGGCAGTCCAAAATCATATTCGCTCACTTGCGTAATCACCCCCGGTGGCTCTTCAGCCAGGATTCGCTGGCCCTGTCTATCCCACTTGAATTCAATTCGAACTCCATTTGCATCTCTGGCAATGGCAGTGTTATCGCCGCCAGAATCACGAAATCGGTTCTCAACCAAGAAATATTCTCTTGCGTTGATCGGGATTTTGTATATCTTGTTTCGATCGACAGTTTGTGAGGCAGCCACGGGCAGGCTATCGGCGTTTCTTACTTCGATTGGTGTCTCCCACCCTAAGAAGACCTTTGACCAGGCGCAAGGTTCGGCTGGCAAAAGTCCGAAAAAATTACCCGAACCCTGGTCCATGAGACCAAACACGCCAATTCCCGGTAGGCCGCTGTCCGGATTAAAGAGGACGGGCAAACCGAGCTGACTACCGAACATCACGGCCATCGTTCCCAGTAAGGCAATGTCAAAACCCTCCTGGCTTTGCGTTTCTGGCAAAATACTGCCATCACGGATGAAGAATTGCCCCTCATTAACCGAGATACCGCTATACGTTGGATCGTTGTTTCCCAGTTCCCCTTTGAGAGTTTGAAAATCTATGAACACGGATGGGATATCCTGTGGTGTCGAATCGAAATCCAATGCAAAATCCCCTCCGACTCCCGCATGGAAAAGCATGAAACAATCAAACCTGGAAAAATCAATATCATCGGTCATATCCGCTAACTGAAACGCCTCCTGAAAAAGCTCGGCCAGACGTCGATCTAACAACTCCTCGGAATCGATGGGCGAATAATGGCTCATCTCCTCTGAAACTGTATAGCTTCCTTGCGGATCTTTTGGATAGACCTCGCCCTCAAGAATGAGCTTACCTGTTGAAACAGTTTTATAATAATTTGACAATGCCAATAATTGATGTTCGAAATAAGTTATATCATGAGGCGGTGGATCGATAACGATTTCGCCAGATGCCGAAAAATCAAATGTACCATTTCCGGTGGTCAAATTATTGGCATCCTCAGGAAAATCGATACGAATAGCCAAAATCCTCAACGTATCGGTCGTTTGCTCAACGAGGTTTCCGTATCCGATTCTGGATATGGGATCGCCAATGTTCAGCAAATCTCTATCTGAAATTCTGTT
>JAABYK010000597.1:6523-9352 GCA_011775825.1 Candidatus Zhuqueibacterota bacterium
TGCTTAAGGCAAGCAAATTCCCTCTTATTACCCCCTGCAGGAAATACTCGAAAAGGCTGTCTTCGCTCAGACACTAAGCAGTTCAACCTGATTTTGAACTCAAGGCGGTGGATTGGGACATCGAGAAGTAAGAAAGCCTTTCCCGTTCATTTCAGTAAACGGGAAAGGCTCAAATTTTCTTATTGGCCAATTGTCAGCGAAAAACGCATGGTGTCCGACAGTGGATGATTTTCGCCGGCAGAAATGTATCCGAAATCAAATTGGTAGATGGCATAGCGTAAGCCTGCACCAATGGTCAGGTAGTTAGCTTCTCCTGCATCATCCCAGTTGTAACCAGCGCGCAACGCAATGAGATCGGCATACCAGTATTCAGCTCCAAAATTGAAGATGTAGTTATCATTTGACCAGGAAGTGACAAAAGCCTTAAACACGCCGTCCGACGTGCCGTCCTGGTTCTTGTTAACCAGCAGCTTGTTCATATCAGCCACAAACGTGAGTCGATTGAATTCCTCGTCGATGGCCCGATAGGCAAAACCCATTTTGAAATTGGTTGGCAAGGGATCGGCCTGGGAAGCGTCAACAAACGTAATCTTGGGGCCGATATTCGCTATGTTCAAGCCAAAATTCAATCGCTCAACAAAGATGTTCTTCTTCAGAATTCCGAAATCGACCGCAAAGGCATTTGCCTGACCATTATCCGGCTCTGCGCCTGCCCCAACAGGCGATAGATTACTCCGAATATATTTCACGTTCAGACCGACACCAAAATCCTCGGAAAGCAGGGTCCCATAAGACAATGTCAAAGCCCATTCATTACTATTAAACGTATCGATCGGCTCCGGCCCCGTTTCGTCTGTTATGGTTTGCTCACCTTCATTAATGTAGGTAATATTAAAACCAACAGTGCCTAACCCCTCGATGGACTGGCGGTAAGCGCCAAATAGAAAGTAAAGATCGTCTAGATTGAATTGTGGCAACCATTTCGAGTACATCGAAGTAAATTGTTTGCCTTCTTGAAAAGCCAGGCCGGCTGGATTCCAATAAGCAGCAGAGACATCATCGGCTAAAGCCACAAAGGCCTCACCCATTCCCCCGGCACGCGCGGTGGGAGATATTAGCAAAAACAGTACTGACGCTTCACTAACGGCGAAAACGTTGGGTACCGCAAGCGCGAGGATTAACAAAGCTGCCAGACATGTGGTGAACCGTTTCATAACTAACCTCCAATTTGTAGTTCATTTGAAACTGATTATTTTCGGGAATTAGGCGGGCCTAAAATAAAAAAACCGAATGTTAAGGTTATCCGATTCTACCGTCGGGTAGAATCACCTCTAAACATTCGGGCTTAGCGCCCATACATTCATTCGTTTAAAGGTTAATATGGATTTGTCAATTAACGCAACTTAAAACAAAAATCGAGAAGCAATTCTTAAGATCCAAAAAACCTTTAACGAACTTGTATAGGCGATCTCCTTATTTCTTTTATTGACTACAGAATATAGCCATTTAATATAATATTGTCAAGATTTTTTTCTCTGTCTCGGTTCGAATTGAATTAGTCAGAAATTTACAACTTTTATGCCAATATGTTGAGAAGAACCAATCTATTCAACTAAGCATAGACTTTCCAGAAACTTATGTTAACGTCGGTCTAGTCCAAATTCAAATTCGCATTCTGTATTAATTCCGAAATCGAATTACAAAAATGTATCAAAATGCTACATTACCTGCGAACGGTAATCCTCAGGGGAAAGGAGCTTATCAACTTCAGTTTTCTCCTTAATCTTGATCTTAATCAACCAGCCTGTCCCGTAAGGTTCGCTATTGATTTGCTCCGGTTTTTCCTCTAAATCAGTATTTACTTCGACAATCTCACCAGTCAACGGCGCATACAAATCTGAAACAGCTTTGACCGCCTCAATTGTGCCGAAAGGTTGCATTTGTGTAGTTGAATCTCCCACGTTTGGTAATTCAACAAAAACGATGTCACCCAATTCTCCTTGCGCATAATCGGTGATGCCGACTGTGGCAACATCGCCATCCATTGAAACCCACTCATGTTCTGAGGTATAAAGGAGGTCCTCAGGTACTTCCATTCCACTCTCCTTATTTCTGATTGTTGGTTTAAGCGTTAATTAGTTTAGTGTTGACGAAAACTCGATTCTTTTATGTCATTGCGAGCCCCGACGTTTCGGGGAAGCAATCTCCTTATTAGGCACGACAGGAGATTGCTTCGGTCGTTCCTCCCTCGTAATGACCACACTTTGAGGATTTTCGATCAATCGTCAATTTTTTATGCTGCACTTGCATACAATCTATCGTGAAATCTCTCTGCAAATTTAGTGTCGAAGTTGCCTTCGATGAAATCGTGGTCTTCGAGCACCATTTGGTGAAAAGGTATGGTCGTGTGAATGCCTTCAACAACAAATTCCTCCAGGCAGCGACTCATGCGAACCAGCGCTTCGGTCCTATCTTTGCCGTGGGTAATTATCTTCGCTATGAGAGAATCATAAAATGGCGGAATTACATAATCTGCATACGCGTGAGTGTCGACTCGAACCCCCGGTCCCCCGGGAACATGAAAACTGGTCATCTTACCCGGCGATGGTCGGAAGGCCTGAGCCGGGTTTTCTGCATTGATCCGGCATTCAATGGCGTGTCCGCGCATTTTGTAATCTTTGTTCCAATTGAACTTTTTGCCAGCCGCAATTTCGATTTGTCTTTTCACCAGATCCGTTCCAAAAACCGCTTCGGTTACCGGATGCTCCACCTGAATACGGGTATTCATCTCCATAAAGTAGAAATTACCCTTATCAAACAGGAATTCAA
>JAABYK010000102.1:0-134 GCA_011775825.1 Candidatus Zhuqueibacterota bacterium
GCAGAGTGGAACTCACCCCCCTAAATCCCCCTCTCTTGGCCAGGAGAGGGGGACTTGTCCCTCATGCACACCACTGATAAATAGCCCCCTTCTCTTCTCAAGAGAAGGGGGTTGGGGGATGAGTTCCATAATGC
>JAABYK010000102.1:211-3589 GCA_011775825.1 Candidatus Zhuqueibacterota bacterium
CATCATTCTGCTTTTTCTGCACATATCGAACCGCAAAACGAATAAATCAGTTCATCAGCATCAATCAGTGTCCAAAGTAATCCTTTGTGAGAACTTTGTGGCGATTCAGGCTAATTCAAAACAATCACTTTGCCCCAATACGAGCCATCTCCTTCCAAATCCAGTCGATAGAAGTAGACGCCGTTATCCACTTGCTCATTGTTCTGGCCGGTGCCGTCCCATATTTCGTACAAATCCGAATTGCCCGGTCTGGGTTGATCTTCAACAACTTTTTTGACCGTTTGCATCGCAAAATCGTAAATGGTCAAGGTCACACGGGTGGCATTTAAGGTGTTGTATTGAAATCGAACGTGCCCGGTCCCGTTCAAATTATTGTGAATTTTGGGGGAAAACGGATTTGGGTAGGCATAGGTTCTGGGGCTTCCCTCCTGCCCCGTGGGATCAAACGTTTGGAAAACCTGCCACGTGATGCCGTTGTTGGAAGTCTTCGCCAATCCATTCCGGGTTCCCACCCATAGAGTGTGGTCTGCACTCACGCCAGCCGAAAAGTACTCATTGGTCAAGATTCGTCTGGTTCCGTTGGCATTTTGAATATTTGGAAACAAAGCCCAGGTTTCGCCACCGTCGATGGATTTGTAAATCCCTTTGGCCGATGCCGCGTAAACCACCGAATCGTCAAAGGCAAAGTTGTGAACCGTTTCGCCCCGGAGCGCGGTGCGCCAGGTGAATCCCTGGTCCTCGGTCCAGGACACACCGCGAAATTCGGTGGTGTCGCCGGATTCAACCGTTGTTTCCCGGGTTGCGGCCCAGATGACATCCCGGCCTGAATACGCTTGATAACCGATGGCGACGACAAAATTCCCCGAAATAGGGGCTTCTTGATTTTGATGATTGAAGTTTGTCCAGGTGATGCCGCCATCGTTGGAGCGATTAACACCGCCCGCTGAGCCGACCCAGAGGATGCTATCCACGGTAATGACGGAAAAGACTCGATGGTTGAGATTGGGAACAGGATCGAAAATCAGTGAGTCCGGGGTCACAACTTCCCAGGTCATCCCCAGGTTGGTGGATTTTCTCAGTCCACCCGCAAAACTGGTGATCCAGACTTCTTCATCACGGAGCGCAACGTCGAACGTAATGTTCTGCACGTTTGTGACTCCAGGCTGTGGCACGAACGTCCAATTTTGTCCATCATTCAAGGAGTAGGCCAAGCCGCCTCCCGCCTGAAACCGGCCAAAATCGGTGGTGGTATCAAATCCCGTGGCAACCCAGATCGCCTCGTCGGAAACAGCCAGCGCCGAAACCCCACCTCTTCCCAGACCTTGCTCGCGGGTGAACGATTCGAAGGACATGCCTCCGTCTCTCGTTCGGCTGACGCCGCGACCCGTGCCAAACCAGATGGTGTCATCAAACACCAGAATATCGGTGACGGTGTTGCTGGCCGGTCGTGGGAGCGGCTCCCGGTCAAGACGGAACGTATTCGCCTCTAAGATTTGTGAAAAAGCGGAATTGACTAAGATCAACATGAACGCGCAAATGCTGAAACAAAATGTCTGAATCGTCCTCATCTAAGCCTGCTTACTTTACTCGACAACGGTCATGATGTGTTCAATCACATTGCTAAATGCATCCGATTTGTCCTTTGCTTGAAACACAAACCGAAAATCGCCTGGCTGAACGCCGGTAGGCGGCAGATTGATGACAATGCTGTAGGTTCCGTCACCTGCTATTTCGTCGCCGGTTGCAACGGTATTTCCATCGTCCGACAATTCAAACGGGCTGTTGCTTGCCTCGTTCCCATTCGGAAGAAAACTTCGAAACCGCACAAAATCGATATCCGAAAGTCCCTGCGGATCCGTGACATCGATGGTGATCAGGATCCTCGTCACCTGGTCGGGATTGATTCGGACGGTATCCGGCGCCACCAGGTTTGAGATGACCGGAGCCCGATTGCCAATGAAAAAACCCCGAATGGAAGCCACTTTGGGAGGACTTTTGTTGCCACGCTCATCTTCCGCTTGAAAACGAAAAAAATAGTCCGCCGCTTCCGTGAACAAGTCCGTGCTCAACTCTGCCGAATAGGTGCCGTCGCCCGCTGTTGTATCGCCGGACTGTCCGTTATCCAACATTTGGCCCGTCAAGGTTGGATTGGGATGTGCTGGCGGGAACAACTGATACGTCACCTTCTGCACATCAGACAATCCTTCCGGGTCGCTCACGTCTGCGGTCATCACAAATTCAAACAGCGAATCCACAGCCACCCGTTTGGGAAGCTGCACAGCCGAAATTTCGGGTGGTAGATTTTCCGTGCCAGAACGAACTAAGATGACGGCGGTGTCAACGTTGCTGACATTCCCGCTAAGGTCCCGGGCGGTTACGCTCAGGTTAAACTTCCCGGAATCGTTCTGTGCAAAGCTGCCGTCGATCTGGGTCGCGTAAGTTCCGTCATTTGGGATGATGTCACCCGCCTTGCCTTCATCGCGCAATTCACCCTGAGTCGAAGGAGTCGCCGAACCCGATTTGTCGATTTCATAACGGACGCTTTCAATGTCCTCGAGTCCCTGAGGGTCGGTAACCTTGACGGATACAGTGTGCTTTTTGGGTGACGCATTGTAGATTATGGAAGGCGCGATCAGACTCGTGACTTCCGGAACCACGGTCGTTTCCATTTGCACGGGGTTATCATCATCACTGCAGAACCACATTAAGGTTGATATGAGCAAACCGTAGAGGTAAGCATTTTTGAAGCGTTGAGGGTGAACAGCTCGGTTCATCTTAAAAACCAGCGACATCTTGGCTCCGATCTAACTCAGCAAACAAACCCGTTGACTCTCGTCGAATTCCAATAAATCTCCTTCAGGACAACCGAGGAGTTGCTTACTTGCAAAGCTATTGTAAAATGATTCATTAGGCGAATCCATGGATTTAAGGCTGTCCAAAAAGTCTAAATTTCTTCATCCTGAGCGAAGTCGAAGGAGGACTAAGACGATTAAAATAAAACATGTTTCGACTCGACTCAACATGACGTGAAAGGCTGGTGTCGACTTTTTGAACAACCTATCAGTTTTCACAATAGCTTCGTTGCCTATAATACCTATAATAGAGGAAGGAAACGTTCGTCCTGCCTAGTGTCCTTCAAGTCATTACTGCAAAAAATCAATTTAAAACGCCACAATATAGGACATTTGACAGGCATGATCAAGGTTTATTTTCCGAAAAAGCGCCACAGTTCAGGCGGGGCTCTTCCGAAGTTGCCAAAGGTCCAACTTCGCAGATTTTTCTTGACATTTAGATCTATTTTATTTACCATTTGTAAGATTAACCATTCACCACGCCCCGATCTCCCAACCGACTCTGGCCGTGGACTCCACTGACGAC
>JAABYK010000407.1:0-553 GCA_011775825.1 Candidatus Zhuqueibacterota bacterium
AAAAGGCAAAGATAAACAGCCCGTTTTCCGTATCGCTGACGTAGATGTTCCCGGAGGGAGCAAATGGGTAAACCCCAAACGCACCGCCAAAAATAGCCCGCCCGCTAATGGAGGGCGACGTATCAAACTCATCCACCAAAACAATGTTCGTGACCTCCGAAACATCGAAGACACGAAAGCCGGCGGCGTAATAAGAGACATACGCATAATCGTCAATTATGTAGAGATTATGAATTCTTGCCGACGGATCGGTGAAGCGGGCAACTAATTCCGGATTGCTGAAGTCGCTGATATCCCAAATTGACAGGTCAGGCTGATCAATCCTATTCTGTCTATTTGCTGCCAGTTCATCACACAAGAAAAGGAATCGCCCATCCGCTGTAGGCCAGCCGCTGTGATGGGATCGTATAAAAGGGGCATTAATGGCGCCTAACAGAGTGGGATTTGAGGGATCGGTAACATCGTAGATATTCGTTGCAGTTTTCCAGTGAAAATCAAACAAGATATTGTCGATAACCGCTGCATCGTGTCCCTGATTCTGATCACCACCACT
>JAABYK010000407.1:568-12781 GCA_011775825.1 Candidatus Zhuqueibacterota bacterium
AAAATGCGCAATCCAGGCCTTTCAAGGTACATATACCCGTTTTCTGCAATAAAAATGTTGTGTGCCGACGGAAAGCTCCCGACTATCCTGGGACTTTCGATATCAGAAATATCCACGATCGTGCCGGTTCCGGTTTCTTTTCCATTTACTGTATAAACGTAGGATTGCCACACTTTGACATCAAACCCGGAGCCGGAGTGAACCTGTGCAACCTGCACGGGATTCGATGGATCGGTTACCTTGACCAGAACGAAGCCGCCTTCCGGGAAATTCCGTTTGCTGACATACCCGACCACTGCGTACTCTTCACCCGTGGATGGCTCGAAATATCCCCAAAGGTCTTGAGCAGCTATGGAATCGGGCAAGCTTAGCTGCCCCAACAAGGTAATCGAGCCGGGTTTTTTCGCAGGCAGGTTCTTTACGCCGAGATTTATAGTCAATATCCCGAAAAGTAGAAATGGGAGTTTTGTCTGTGAAATTAACCGTATGACAGTGTGCATGGCGATTTCCTTCCCGAAGGTTTTTTTCAGTGCAACACCAGCAGCCGTCGGGCCTGGCTGAAGTCTCCAGCCTGCAGCCGGTAGAAATACACGGCCGATGGCACTTTCTGACCGGCGTCGTCTCTGCCATCCCAGACGACCCGGTGGGTACCGGCGTCCTGAGCCGCATCGACCAATCTGCGAATTAACTGTCCCCTGGTGTTGAACAGGTTCAGCTCAACGTATTCCCGGCGAGGCAGGTGGTAGGTGATGACTGTGGTGGGATTAAACGGGTTTGGGTAGTTTTGAAACAGGGCAAAGCTCTCCGGTAATCCCGTCTCGGCTTCCGCCACCGAGACCACCGTGCTGTCGATTCCCACGCGCACATTATCGACAAAGAAATCGCCTCCTGTGGCGATGTACGGCATAGCTGTGCGAAAGCGGATCTTGAAATCGAAATGAAAAAAGGTGGCTCCGGGGCCCGGATTCTCGTCTGCCACGTGGATGGTTACCGGCGTAAAGAAGCGCACGCTGACGTTGCCCTGATACCTGCGCACCTCGCGCCATTCCCCCAGACTGTTTTTGAATTCCACGATCATCGTGTCGCGGGGGCCGGTATTAGGCCCGTGTTGTCCCTGAGTTTCGAACCAGAAAGACACAAGATAGGCTTCCGAGTTCACCCCTCCGCTCAGGTCGAGGGGTACCGACTCGATCTCGTCGCCGCCGTTATCCCAACCGTCCAGGTGAATCGCTGTATTGGGCGAAGGGGGGTTCACGCTGCGTGTGCTGAGCTCCGCATCGAACGTCGACCAAAAGGTTGGATTGTTGCGATCCTGGTTCTCAAAGGTATCAACGAAGGGTAAGCCATGCGGAGAGAATACGGCCGAACTCCGTTCCGATTCGTTGAACGGGCTTTCGTTGTCAATACTGGAAAGCCGAAAAGCCATCGACTGCGAGAGTCGTTCAACGACTAGGGAATCACGTCGACTGGTGTCGGCGTTGGTCCGGACCAGTTGTGCGATTTGTAGCCCGTCCCGGAACACATTAACGCCGGCGAAATCATCCAGGGGCGTACCATCGATGTTTTGGTTCGGGTTTTGCCAGTGTAGCACCAGGCTGTCCGGCCCCCTTCCCGAAAAGAACGCATCCAACGGCGGTTTCGGTTTGGGCGCCCCACCGGCGTAAGCAGAAACATTATTTGCGACGCTCAGGCTATCGTTTTGGTCCTTGGCAAACAGTGAATAGAAATATTTTTGTCCGTCCACCAACCCGTGGTCTTCGAACGTTTCGACGCCTGCCGCCACACTTGCAACAGGAACGCCGTCGCGATGAATCTCGATAGTAAAGTCGGTGAGGGGAGCGCCACCGACGTAAGATTCCGGGTCCTGCCAGTTCAAGCGAACCGAGGTTGGCGTACGGAAGTCGCTGTACGCCCCCGCGTGCGCCGGTGGCCTCGGGTCCAGGGCGCTGGCCCCGGAGGCGTCGTCGAAAAACACCACATAGAGGCCGGTCTTCATGTCGGAAATCAGGACTTTACCGGAATTGAAGAAAGGGTAGACACCCCACGCCCCGGCGAATCGTCCCGGATTCGTTTCAGGGAAAGTGTCGTAGAAACCCACCTCCTTCATGTCGAACCGATCGCTGATGTCGAGAATACGCAATCCATCTGTGTAATGAGATATATAAGCGAAGTTCCCCTTGATGAACGCGTTGTGGGCCGTTCCGTCGGCGGCGAGAAACTCGCTGGCGATTTCGGGATTTTCCGGGTCGCGGATGTCCCAGAGCTTGACCGTGTGGCCGTTGGTTTCCTCGGTGGTGATGAGGAAGTTGCCGTTGTCGGTGAGCCAGGCGTTGTGTGAGAAACCATTGCCGGGAAACGGAATTCTGTGCCGGAAAGTGGGTTGCGTCGTGCTGGTTAGATCGTAGATCCCCACCGACGAATTGTTGGATTCTGAAATGTAGGCAATATTTCCTCGGGCAAAAATGTCGTGACAGCCGAGACCGAAGGTGGCGATCTCGACCGGGTTTTCCGGGTCGGCCAGACTCAAGACGCGAACGGCGTCGTTGTTCGTGGTGTTATTTCGGTTCTGGGCATACAGCACGCCATTGGCCTCATCGATGAAAATATTGTGCGACCCTCGGAACCCGAAGAATTGCTTCACCAGCCGTGCCGAGTTGGGCAAGTCCGAGAGTTCGATGATGACCATCCCGAAAGAATCGATGTTCTCGTTCACGCCATAGGCATAGTGCCGATAGGTTTTGAAGTCTTTGGTGCCGTCGCTGGGGATGAAGGCGACCTCTCGTATATTGTTGTTTTCGGTGATATCGATGATGCTGGTGCCATGGTCTACGCACAGGATGGCGTATTCGCGGCCATCCGGGTCGGTGTATCCCCAGCAGTCCGTGTAGCCGTTTTGCGGATAGTCGTTAACGTTGGCAATCAGGGTGACGTTGTCGCTGCCCTGTGGGTAAACCGCCGAGGCGAAGACGCAGAGCAGAACGAAGAGGATACTTCGTAGCTTACGGTGCATCGATTTGTCCTCCGAACTCTTTTGAAATCTTTGAAATTTTGAAATGTGAGATGTTTAGATTACATGCATATACTGCTTTTATTCCCAGATGTTACTTCTTGTCTGCCAAGAAATACCGATCCGATCTTCTCATCCGTTTGGCAAACGGCGCTCATCTCGTCTTAGAAACCAAGGGACAGGATACGCAAAGCGACAAGACCAAACGTAGGTTCTTGGATGAGAATGGGTGCAGGAGATTTTCGAAGGCACCAGGGCAATTGATAAGGAACCCTCGAAGCATTCAAAAGTAACATAAAGACAACCGCTGGCCTGGGATGGTCAAAACCATTTCGCCCGAATCGAAAGAAGCCATGAGCCTGAAACAGAGAGAGTAGAGATGTTATGATGAGAATAGACGTTACTTATTCGGCCTTTGAAGAGACGTAGGGAGATTAGGAGATGGACTATAATGAAAAATGGGAAATAATCGACGAACTCGGTGAGGGCGGTCAAGGAAAGGTCTACCGTGTCATTCCAAAGTCAATGGGTTACCCGATTGATATGAACATTATTCACACGGTGAAGGAAATAGGTAATCCAAATTCTGGTGATGATTATAGAAGGCAAAAGTATGAGTTATTTCGTAAAAGCCTGTTTACGCTTCTCGAAAGAGAGAATAGTTCGAATCATAAGGCGTTAAAAGTCCTACATAAGCCAGAGGAGGCTAGAGATGCTGAATTAGCCGAAGAACGTATAAAGAATGAAATAAAAGCAATGGCAGAAATTACTCACCCTAACCTGCTAAAGATTGTAGAATATGATTTAGATTCAAAATGGTTCGTTTCTGAATACTTTCTGAGAGGTTCAGTTTCAAAAAATAGAGACATTTTTGCCGGCAACTTCTCAGAAGCTCTAAAAGCCTTCCGCCCGTTAGTTGAGGGGGTAGCCGAGCTACATAAGAAAAACATAGTCCACCGAGACATCAAACCAGAAAATGTCTTTTTAGATTCTAGCAACAAGTTAGTCCTGGGAGATTTTGGACTGGTATTCTTCAATGACGATGACAAAACACGAATCTCTAAAACATTAGAAAATGTAGGTAGTCGAGACTGGATGCCTGCATGGGCCCAAGGTGTGCGGATTGAAGATATTAAACCAACCTTCGATGTCTTCTCTCTTGGAAAGCTCTTGTGGTCTCTTGTCTCAGGCCTGCCAAAGCTCCTACTGTGGTATTTTGATAAACCGCAGGACAACGTAGAGAGTTTGTTCCCGGAAGACCGATTTATTAAATTCGCAAATCCGTTACTTAGAAAGTGCATTGTAGAAGACGAAGAAAATTGTCTCCCAGACGCTTCTGCTCTGCTGGAGGAGATTGATGAAGTATTGTCGATTATAGAAAATAACGCCGACCGAGTCGATCTAGAAGTAGAGAGAAGATGCAAGGTTTGCGGTGTTGGTCATTATGAATTGATTGTAAATGAAGATACCACCGGTGTCAGCAATTTTGGTTTTACTCCTAGTGGAGATCGTAGATGGAAAATTTTCACATGTTCTCATTGTGGCAATGTACAATTGTTCTCTTATGAAGGAAAACCGCCAGATGCTTGGTAAGATGACTTGGATAGCTGAAAAAGGCAATTCGTTCAGAATCGAAAGAATCATGAACCTGAAACAGATAAAAGTAGAGATGTTATGATGAGACGACGATTCTTTCAATGTTTGGTATTCGCATTTTTTTCCATTTGTGGCATCGCCAGCGAGGCGAATGCTCAAAAAATACTTGTCTACATGGACTTGAAACAAACGGACCACTTAAAGGCGTACGGCGTGGCTTACTGGTGTCTCGAGCGCTCCATCAATGTGGAGTGGCTTTTGAACTACCGCGGCGGCTCCTTCATGATGGATTTTTACCCCGCGGTTGAGCGTGAACTCCGGTTACGAGGCGTGGCGTTTTCAACCATCGACGGGGCACAGACTGCGCAGGTTTATGCTGAAATCGAAGAAGGCAACATGGACGTCGTGCTCTTGGAGAAAGCGCCCAAGATTGCCGTTTACACGCCGCCGAACAAACAGGTGTGGGATGATGCCGTGACCCTGGCGCTCACTTATGCCGAAATTCCGTATGAGACCCTGTGGGACGAAGAAGTACTGAACGGTGAATTGCAAAAATACGACTGGCTGCATCTGCACCACGAAGACTTTACAGGCCAGTTTGGGAAATTCTACGCAAATTTCCGCAATGCGCCCTGGTACATCGAAGAAGTCATGAAGAATGAAAAGTTAGCCAAGACGTACGGCTTTGACAAAGTATCAGAAGAAAAGAAGGCTGTGGCGCGCAAAATTAAAGACTATGTGGCGCGTGGCGGCTTTTTGTTTGCCATGTGTTCCGCCACTGATACCATCGATATTGCGTTGGCGGCCCAAAACACCGACATTGTCGCCGACGTGTTTGATGGCGATCCGCCCGAACCCGGCTGCCAGTCCAAGCTGGACTATTCCAAATCATTTGCGTTTGAGAATTTCACGGTGGAGCTCAATCCAATGGTGTACGAACACTCTGACATCGACGTTCCGCCGAGCAACATGCCACGCGTTCGAAATGCCGAGACCGACTATTTTACCTTGTTCGAGTTTTCGGCCAAGTACGACCCGGTCCCGACCATGCTCACTCAGAACCATGTTTCCGTGGTGAAAGGATTCATGGGGCAGTTGACCGCCTTTAATCGAAATCTCATTAAGAAGTCGGTGACGATTATGGCCGAAGCCGAGGGCACGAACGAAGTGAAGTACATTCACGGCAATCTCGGTCGCGGGACGTTCACATTTTATGGCGGCCACGATCCCGAAGACTACCAGCATTTTGTTTACGATCCGCCCACGCAGCTTTCGCTCCACAAAAATTCCCCCGGCTATCGTCTGATTTTGAACAACATTTTGTTTCCCGCCGCCAAGAAGAAAAAGCGCAAGACGTGAGAAGCAGAGCTTCCAAGGCAAGTGTGTGCCCAGGCCGGAGCTTGGGCACGAGCAACAGAAAGACGTGGTCGGGAATGGAGAAGTGCGCGGGGGTTCCCAAAAGCTGTTTGACGGCGTCACTACGAACTCTGTAATGGATTGAGATGTTAATCCCTTATGAGATGTGGCTGGAGCAGATGTCCCGGTTGATTTTCCGCTCAGGATAAACACTTACCAAGCGATCAAAAGTGGTTTGCTTGTTTATTTAAACCGCCTTCTTAATCTCCCTTATTAAAGGGAGAAAACTAAGGAATACAAACCACTTTCTTCTCCTATTGGTAATTTTCATACCCAAGACTGAGGTTTTACATTTCCCATTTCCCACCGTTTTCCCTTGACATTTCCGGGAATTTTGATTTAATTTGTGTAAATTTTTCATTGGTCCAATCCCGAGGAATCCAATGGTTAAAGAAGTTTCCGTCTCAACCAGCAAACAAGTACATTTTGTCAACATCACGGATGAGGTCAAGAAAGTCGTCAAAGAAAGCGGCGTTAAGGAGGGTCATTGCCATGTGTACGTGCCGCACACCACCGCCGGCGTGACCATCAACGAGGGTGCGGATCCGCATGTCGTAAGCGACATCATTATGGTGATGAACCGAACCGTCCCGTTTGTGGACAACGATTACTTGCACAGGGAAGGAAATTCCGCGGCCCACATCAAGGCAAGTCTGATGGGGTCTTCCGCCTCCGTTTTTGTCCAGGATGGAAAGTTGCTGCTGGGCACCTGGCAGGCCATTTTCTTCTGCGAGTTCGATGGCCCGAGATCACGGCGTCTGTTGGTACAAGTCAGCTAAAGTGAATGAACATCCGGGAAATTGGTGAATTCGGCCTTATCGAGGAAATAAAGACCGTCGTTGGTCGCCCACCTGAAAATGTGCTTGTGGGGATTGACGACGATGCGGCCGCCATTGAGCTTTCAAAGCAGCACATCCTGCTTCTCACCACCGATGCCCTCATCGAGGACGTCCATTTTAATTTAAGCTATTTCAATTTCTATCAATTAGGATGGCGCGCCATGGCCGCGAACCTGAGCGACATCGCAGCGATGGGCGGATGGCCGAAATACGCTTTGGTCACGCTCGGATTGCCGCCGCACACACAGGTGGAAAACGCCCTCGATTTATATCGTGGAATGCAAAGGTTAGCGGACTCGTTTGATATTCGAATTGTCGGAGGAGACACCACGCATTCCTCCGAGCGAATCTACATTTCTTTGACGGTGCTGGGCGAAGCCGAAACGGATAAACTCACTTTGCGGGCCGGTGCTCAGGTTGGCGACGCCATTTTTGTCACCGGAGCGCTTGGCGGGGCGCAGGCAGGTTTAAAGGCGCTCACGTCTCCAAACATTTCAAAGGAAGGCTTTGCCTCGGCTGTTGAACGACATCTCACGCCAAATCCCCGAGTCGAAGAGGCGAGGTTTCTGGTCGAGAATTTTAAGATTCACGCCATGATCGACGTCAGCGATGGCCTGGCTTCCGAAATCAATCACATTTGCAAGCACAGCGGTGTTGGTGCCGTGCTGCATGAAGCCGCCATTCCAATGGATCAAGCGACAGGCGCTGTTGCGAAGCATTTTGAAGAGAACGGCATAGAGTATGCCTTGTATGGCGGCGAAGACTTTGAATTGATTTTTACCGTTTCAGAAAATGCCGCAACGGAACTGCTGGAGAAATTCGATGCAACATTCGATAGCGGTTGCGCTAAAATTGGTCGAATCACGGCCAAGTCCCGAGGGATCGTGTTGTCAAAGCGAGATGGAACCCAAACCGAATTGCAGCGCGTGGGGTATGATCATTTTCCAAAAAAGTGAATTGAGTTTCAGCGTCACATCATTTGCATGACTTCCAAGAAAGACGACATCGTCGCCGTTTTTAAGAGCAAGTACGAAGGATTGGCTGGCCGGGTTTATTTGGTGCGCAATCCCGCTCAAGCGACGAAAACCGCTGAAAAAATATGTTCTTCCTCAAAGGCGGCGAAAGTTGCTGTATTTCCGACATTTCCTGAATTAAATAAAGGGTTAGACCTTCTTTTCGTCAACAGCAAATTCAACAAGATTGTCTTAAAGCCAACAGAAGGCAAGGTTGCGTATCAAATCAACGAAGCCGAAGTCGGAATGACTCCGGCAGAATTTGCCATCGCAGAAACAGGCACCATCGTGGAAGTGAGTACCGACGACACGTGCCGTTTGATTTCATCTTTGCCAAGGGTTCACATTGCTTTTGTGAAAAAATCGAACCTCCTCTTATCATTAGAGGAAGCGGGATCAAAGATCAAGAAAATTTATCAACGGCACGGATCCGATTGCAACATGACCTTTATCTCCGGGCCGAGTCGGACGGCCGACATTGAAATGAAACTGTTCCTGGGTGTTCACGGTCCGCAGGAGTCGCACGTCGTCGTTTGCGACTGGGATTAAATGACGGACTTTATTTGAGCTACGAGTCGAATGACTGCCAACCTTCGTCAAGATTTGAAACAGAAGATTCGCCAGACGTTAACGCAGGATCGCCAGAGGCATGCACTATTGAGCGCTGTCAAGCGCGGGCGGGATGCGCGCAGTAAAGCATTGTCGGAACTGCCCCATTCCGAGAGCTTTCAGCGAGACGTGCGTGCGGTGAAAAAAAGATGTATCGCCAAGATTGACGAACTGCTCTCCCGGTTCTCTGAAAAAGCGAAAGCTCGTGGAGCGAAGATTTTCTTCGCCAAAACAGGCAAAGACGCCTGTGATTATGTCTTGAATTTGGCCGGGGAAAAGAACGCACGGGTCATTACGAAATCGAAATCGCTCACGACCGAAGAAATTGAGCTGAATCACCCCCTGGAAGCAGCGGGTTTGCAGGTCATCGAAACGGACCTGGGCGAGCGGATCATTCAGATGGCTGGCGAACTGCCCTACCATCTGGTGTTTCCCGCAGTGCACAAAACCGCAGACCAGGTGGCGGAGCTGTTTGGTCGATCCACGGGCGAAAAAGTGACAAGCGAACTCAAAGATATCATGGCGTTGATGCGTCGCACGCTGCGTCCGATTTTTCTGAATGCGGATATGGGAATCACGGGTGCCAATGTGGCCATTGCCGAAACCGGTGCCATCATCATCGAAACCAATGAAGGCAATGGCAGGCTTGTAAGCAGCATCCCGCCCGTTCACGTTTGCATCATGGGCGTGGAGAAGATCGTGGAGAGCGTCGATGATGCGTTGAAAATGATTTTGGCCCATCCGGTGAGTGCGGTGGGCCAGATGCTGACCACGTATGTTTCGTTCATGGCGGGCCGGTCTGCACTTGGCAATGACGAACGCGAACTTCACATTGTGATTTTGGACAATGGCCGAGAAGAAATGCGCCGCGATGACTGGTATCGAGATGCGTTGAATTGTATTCGCTGCGGCGCGTGCATGAATATTTGTCCGACCTATGGCGTACTCGGCGGCCATGTTTTTGGCCATATCTATCCGGGGCCCATCGGGATTCCCTGGACAGCTCAGGTTCACGGACTCGAACAGGCAGCCAAATTCAGCGACCTGTGCATTTCGTGTGGTTTGTGCAAAGAGATCTGTCCGGCGGAGATTGACATCCCGCTGATGATCACCAAAGTCAAGTACGAGGCCCTGGAGATCGAATCGCAATCGCTGGCAAATAGAGTTTTGATGGCCAGCGAAACTTTTGCCAGGTTTGCATGTGCCACAGCTCCTCTTTCCAACTGGGTTTTGCGCAGCAGACCTGCAAAATATTTTGGCGAAAAAATCTTCGGAATTGATAAACGCAGAAGCATGCCGAGCTTTCAGCGCCGGAGCTTCAAGAGACGATTCAAAAAGAGCCGAAAAAGTGTTCCGGATCCTGCACGAAGAGTGGGGTTTTTTGTTGATTATTTTGCCAATTATGTCAAGCCTGAAATTGCCGAATCGGCGATGAGATTTTTGGAAAAAGCAGAGGTCGAAGTTGTACTCCCGAACCAGAAATCCAGCGGCTATCCATACATTTCATACGGTGAGCTGGAAAAAGCCAAAAAAGTTGCTCGCTTCAATGTCCGGCAATTCTATCCGTATGTTGCAGAAGGATTCGACTTAATTACTACTGAACCGACAGCAGCTTATGCCTTGAAACACCTCTATCCAAAATTACTGGATTACTCGGATGAAAGTCGGCATGTGGCTCAAAGAACATACGAATTTTTCGAATATGTCATCAAACTGAACCAGGAAGGGCGATTGCTTATTCCGCCGCAAATCACAGAAGGCCGCAAGTTCGGATACCACATCCCTTGTCATCAAAGGGGCCTGAGTTCTGGGCATCATACGATGGGTTTGCTGAAAGCACTGGGTTACGACGTTCAAATCATTGAAACCGGAACCTGCTGTGGCATGGCTGGCACGTTCGGGCTAAAAACCGGTTCGCTGGGGTATGAGTTGTCCACGACAGTGGGCGAACCGCTGTTCGAGTTATTCAAGCGCAGTGCTGTTGATGCCATCATTACCGAAAGCGGTGTCTGTACCATGCAATTAGAAGAAGGCACAGGAATGGAAATTCTGCATCCTCTGGAACTTATTTCATCTATTCAAATTTAATTGAATGATGTTTAGAACGAAAGCGAGGTGGTCATTTCGGTTGATTTTAGCTTTATCCCAATGTGGGATTCGAACAGATTGTTTTTACTGAGGCCTAAAGGACAACATTATTATTTTTATTGACTTCAGTTTTGCTTTTTTTTATTTTGTCATAATTTAACTCCAGTTATTACCAATCTCTATTGTAGGAGGAAAAATGAAGGTTTTTAGAGTAGGGAGGTCGCAGAGTTGTTCCGTGAAGAATGTTTCGAAAATTCTGCTTCTCTTTCTCGGGCTATTTGTGATGGCATCGTTTCTATATGCAGGTGGGGGTAAATACGTGACCGGTGCCAAGATTTACATTCAACAAAACAAATTGGACGACGCGGCAAGAGTTTTGTACAAGGAGTTGAATGAAGAGGATCCCAACAATGAGGATGCATGGTATTTGTTGGGTTACATCTATGCAAGACGAGCAAAGTATGACTCCATGATGGTGGCCTTCGACAAAGCCGTTGAATTGAAGCCAGAATTTAAGAAAGAAGGCGAAGGCGTGGATGTAAGCAAAGATACCGGTACGAGATTCCGCTCTGAATTCGGCACAGAAATGATTAAGAGCATTATATGGTCGGACGTGTTTAATGCCGGTGTTAAAAATTTCAATGATGCCTTAAACGCCGTTGACGAAGCTGAAAAAACAAAGAGCTTTGAAGAGGCGGCCAGGAAGTTCAAACTGACAACGGAGATCATGCCAGACAGCATCATGGGTTATCGAAACCTGTCGGCGAGTCTGATGAACATGGGAAAATATGAAGAGAGCCTTGAACCGTTGCAGGAGGCTCTGAACCGCGATCCGGATAATGTAGAAGTGGCCACCCTATTGGCACAGAACTACATGATCACTTCCCAGGACAGTTTAGCCATACCGTTACTGGCAGAGCTCTGGGAAAAGGGGCATCACTCCGAGGAAGTTGCGGAGTTCCTATCTCGGGCTTATCTTAATGCAGACGAGACTGAAAAGGCAAAAGGCATATATAAGAAAGCCATCGAGGAGAATCCGGATAATTACAACTTCCGTTATAATTATGGCACCGTTTTGCTTGAGGCGCAGGAATATGATGGTGCCATCAAACACTTATCTAAAGCTTATGAATTGAATCCCGAGACTCCGGAGCTCAACTACAATCTTGGTGCCGCCTATCTGAACCGGGGGGTTGCGAAACACGATTCCCTGCCGGAAGATTCAGAGGACATGTCTTATAAAGAAGACTTTAAGAAGGCTCAACCCTATCTCGAAAAAGCGATCAAGTTGAATCCGGATGATCAGCAAACCTGGTTTGCCCTCGGCCAAATTGCAGGTCAGTTGAATAAGATTTCTTTGGCGGGTTATGCGTTTGCCAAAGGCGACCCGGTTCGCACAGCCCTGAATCAGAAAGTCGTTGTAGGCATGCAAGCCGACCAACTAACATCGATTTTCGGTGAACCGGATAAAGTCAATTCCCTGGAATCGGAACAGTTTCAAGGCGTTGAGGAATGGGTCTATACAAAACGTGCGAAAACAAATGCCAAATTAGCTGTTCCCGAACCAATCAACGTCTACGTTAAGAATGGGCGGGTTGATGCAATTATGCTTCAGGAGAATTAGTTGATTATATAAACAATCATT
>JAABYK010000407.1:12795-25713 GCA_011775825.1 Candidatus Zhuqueibacterota bacterium
CTCATAATGCAAGAAATTGGCTTTTCGTGGTTATTTTTTTGGAAAGCAAATGGACACTCCTACCTCAGTTAAACCAGAGTTACTCGCTAATTGAAGCTTACTACTCCTGACATCAAAAAGAAGGAGAATTTCCGGGAATTTTACGAATCAGTAGGACGGCTCTACCCGGAGGAAGAGCTGGTCTACTCCTCCCTTCGAGGTCGTGTCCGATGGAAGTTTGTGTGCTCATATTTGCAGACGTTTCATGGACGATTGTTAGACCTGGGATGCAATCGCGGGGCCTATCTCGCTGGTTACGAAAAGGGCAAGCCCATTGGGATGGATCTCGCGCAATCGGTGCTTTCGTTTGCGAAACGGCGAGTACCCAACGCCTGTTTCATGCAATGTGACGCGCAAAACCTGTGTCTGCAATCCGGCTCAATCGATTCGATCCTTTGCACTGAGGTCATCGAGCATGTTCCTGATGCCCGGCGAGTGCTTGCAGAGTGCTTTCGCGTACTCAATCATGGTGGCAGTATTTTGATTACAACGCCAAATTACAGAGGCAGAAAACCGACCTGGACGGAAGTTGGTATCATGGAGCAATACGGCGTGCAGGGGGTGAATGGAGATCGTTACTTTCACACTGCCTTTCGGCCCGATGAGTTAAAAAGCATGGCTGAAACCGTTGGGTTTCGGGTTTTGAAGTCAGGAACTTTTGAAAAAGAAGTCAAGTACGCAACTCGAATACCGGTTTTCTTCTATCACATTTTTGACAGAATCAACCGCCATACCGTCAAAAGCGAGCGACTTGAACAGATGAATGGCGCGGTATTCCAAGAATGGAGCTTGCTGATTTATAAACTTTGTGTCGCACTCCACCTCGATGGATTTTTCAGCAGACTTGTCAGAGAAGGCGTCCGGACATTTCTGTTTGCTCAAAAGCCAAGTTGAACTAGATGACAGACCGACCCTTAATTGCAGTCACGATTGGCGATCCGAATGGCATTGGACCGGAAGTTGTTCTGAAGGCTTTGTTTAAAGCGGAGTTGACGAAAGCGTGCCGACCAATTGTCATTGGCCCGACTCATGTCATTGAGGAACATCTGAACTTACTGCAGTTGGATCGGGAACTGAGTGTCAACTCTTCAATCGACGAGATTACGTTCTTTGAAGATCGAGTGAACATACTTGACACAGGATTTGACGCAGACTTTTCGCCGCAAGCCGGCCAAATCAGTGGGATGGCAGGCAAGATTGCCGGAAAGGCTCTGGAGCTGGCCGTTCGTTTGGCAATGGAAGCAAAAGTCGAGGCCATCGTGACCGGATCTATTTCAAAGGAAGCATTTCATCTGGCCGGTTACGACTTTCCCGGCCAAAGCGAATTTCTTGCAGCGGCTACAAAAACAGATGAGATAGTCATGGTTTTGCTGAGCGACAACTTTCGAGTCGGCCTGGTGACGACTCATTGTGCCTTATCCGAAGTCCCCAAGCGCTTGAATGAATTGCTTATCCTGAACAAGATTGAGGTCTTAGATAAGGACTTGCGCCAGCGATTTAGAATCCCTAATCCCAGGATTGCAGTAACGGGATTAAATCCTCATGCAGGCGAAGGAGGCCTCCTGGGAAATGAAGAGCCAGACATCATAGTTCCGGCTATCGATACGGCCAACCGCAGAGGCGTGAACGTGGCAGGGCCTTATCCGGCGGACACGATGTTCGCTCGATGCGAGACAATTCAAGCGGACGCTTATCTAGCCATGTATCATGATCAGGGTCTGATTCCTCTGAAAATGAGATCATTTGGTCGCGGGGTGAACTACACAGCAGGCTTACCAATTATCCGCACGTCTCCAGATCACGGCACTGCCTTTGACATTGCAGGCAAGGGCCGAGCGAACTCTATGAGTATGGAGGAGGCCATCAAACTTGCAGTCAAGCTGGCTACTTAAACGGAAGGTGGTCGAGCCCTATTCGCAGCTCGCATACATTTATGACTATGTGATGCGGCATGTGAATTATCCTCGCTGGGCCTCTTATCTTAGCAAATTGTTCACAAAAGCCGACGTGCCTGTACACGACGTGGTAGATATTGCCTGCGGAACGGGCAGCTTGATGCTAAAACTACATGAATTGGATTATCAGGTTGCCGGACTCGATGAATCTGAGGCAATGCTTAAGATGGCGAGAACAAAAATGCAAGAGAAGAGCTTACGGGTTCCTCTTTGGTGCGGCTCCATGAAGCAATTTCATGTGGCCAGACCCTTTCAGGCCGCTGTTTGTACGTACGACAGCATTAATTATTGTATGGATGAAGATGGGGTTCTGTCCACGTTGCAGCGTACATCTGAGGTTTTATGTCAGGGCGGCGTGTTTGTTTTTGACTTGTGTACATTGAGAAACTCGAAAAGAAATTTTCGACGTTACCACGAAAATGAAGGCAGAGCAGACTTTCAATACATAAGAAGATCTCACTTTCTTGCCCATAAGAGAATTCAGGTCAATAAATTTTTGATTCAGTGGAACTCACAGAAGAATGTTTGCTATGAAGAAAGACATGTGCAAAGAATCTTCAAAATTAATGAAATAATGAAACTAATTCCCCATGCGTGTTTTGAGGTTGTGGGCGTGTACGATGGATTTTCACTCAGAAAGGGTTCAGAGAGCTCAGACCGCGTTCATTTTGTGTTAAAAAGGATTTAGCGCTCAAATAAAGCCGATGATAAAAATTCATAATGTGAAAATGACGTACCCCAATGGAGATGGCCTGGATCATATTAATTTGGAAGTCCGAAATGGGGAGTTTGTTTATTTAGTCGGTCCGACCGGAGCCGGCAAGAGTTCGGTTTTGAAAATTATCTACATGGAAGAATTTCCCACAGAGGGATATGTGGTTGTCGACAAATATAACTCGATGCACGTCCGCAACAAAGAGATTCCTCATTTACGGAGAAAAATCGGTATTATTTTTCAGGATTTCAAGCTCTTAGAAGATAGAGACGTGTTTGAGAACGTGGCGTTTGCTTTGCGGGTCACCGGAGCCCGACTCAAAGATATCAAGAGAAAAACGCTGCGAGCTTTGGCAGAAGTTGGCCTGAGCCACAAAAGCCGAAAAATGACGACGGAGCTTTCCGGCGGGGAGCAGCAAAGGGTAGCCATTGCTCGGGCGATTGTCAACGAGCCTTTTGTTCTCTTGGCCGACGAACCGACCGGGAACCTGGATCCAAAGACCGCGGTGGAAATCATGAACATACTGGATAAGCTCAATGCGCGAGGCACCGCTGTTTTAATGGCAACGCACAATTATGAGCTGGTGAACAGCACCTTCAAGCGAGTGGTTTCCATTAGGAACGGAAGGACACTGAGTTGAGTCAAAGTCTGCTGTTTTTTTTAAAAGAAGGATTTGGCGGGTTAACACGAGCTCGATTCTCGAGCTTTGTGGCCATGACCACAGTAGCCATTTCATTGATCCTGATTGGGATCTTTTTGATCGTCACGTTTAATCTCGGTCAATTATTTGAAAATTTAAGAAGCAGAGTGGAGCTGGAGGTATTCTTAGATGATTCACTGGATGGGGTCAAAATTAAAGAACTCGAGAAAAAAATCAAGCGCTTTGAAGGTGTGAAAGAAGTGGCGTTCATTTCCAAAGACATGGCAGCCTCCGAATTCAAGAAATTGTTTGAGGATCAGCAAGAGGATTATTTTGAAACCCTGGGGTATAATCCACTGCCGGCGTCATATCGAGTTAAGCTGGTAGAAAATTACCGAAACTCCTCGGGCGCTGAAAAAGTATTCCAATATTTACGGTCGCTTGCGGAAATCAGCGAGGAAGATATAGTTTATCGGCGAGAATTTTTGGTTCTGTTGGAGAAATACTTTAAGATTGCCATCGCCCTCGATTTATTGATAGGAGGCATCGTGTGTCTCAGCGCTCTCATGTTGGTATCCAATAATATTCGTTTGATAATTCTATCGAGACAGAGGATCATCGAGACCATGAAGTTAGTAGGCGCTACCCGACTTTTTATCAAAATGCCTCTATATATTCAGGGGATTACACAGGGTTTCGTTGGTGGCATTGTTTCTGCTGTGTTCTTATATGGAATCATAAAGCTGGCCGCATTCGAAATACCCGGGTACATTTCCGTCAATGTCGAAATCTATGCCGTGCTTTTGGGATTGGGTGTGGTACTGGGTCTGACGGGGAGTCTAATTGGGGTCAGACGCTATTTGTAAAGATAGAATTAACTCAAATTTACGTAGCACCTTTTTTCTTGACATATAGGGCAAAAATTGTTATCTTAACATGATCTATGCAAGAAAATGGTCGATATATTATCGAAATAATGAAGTTTGCAACAGTCGGTTTGATAGAGTATGATAGCATCGACCTTATCACAAAGAGAACGTTTGATTTTAAACTGCATTGTTGACAGTTATGTCTCCAATGCAAAGCCTGTGGGCTCCCGTTACTTGTCTAAGAAGTACAGGGTAGGGGTTAGCCCGGCGACAATCCGAAATGTCATGAATGATCTTGAGGATAGGGGCTACCTTAAGCAGCCTCACGTGTCAGCAGGCCGTGTTCCGACAGATCATGGGTATCGATTATACGTAGATAGCATCATGGGTATTCCAACGCTCTCAAAGAGAGAGCGCCAGGTTATCGCGGATAACCTCAGAGTCGCCTCGGAGGAAGAAGACGAAATTTTTGGCACATCTTCACGCGTGCTGAGTAAGATTTCCAGTCAATTGGCTATTGTTTTAGAACCGAGATTCGACCAGGGTGTGTTTCAAAAAATGGAACTGATTTCCATGGCAGACAGGAAAGTTCTGGTCGTAATCATGATAAAGTCTGGTTTTGTAAGGACAGTCATGCTGGAATTGGATTCGGATGTGAATAGTGATTCGCTGTCAAAATCGTGTTGGTTTGTTAACGAACGTTTATCCGGACTGTCCATTCGAGAGATATTGGATTCCGTTGAAGAGCGCTTGTCTGGGGATTCCATTGCCCATAACCAGGTTGTACAAACGATCGTAAACTCGTCCCGGAAGCTTTTTAATTTCAAAGACGAAAATTACCTGCATTTCGGTGGAATGAATTATTTGCTGTCCAATCCCGAGTTTTCTAATCGAGAATATGCATTAAAGATTTTGCAATTAATCGAAAGCAAGCAGGCGCTTCTCAATTATCTTGATGAAATTTCAGACGATAAGATTTCCATAAGAATAGGTAAAGAGAACGAGGATGACATGTTCCGAGACTACAGCATTGTTTCGGTAAGATATCATCGAGGTAATGTTTCTGGTACGTTGGGCGTGGTAGGGCCTACGCGGATGCGCTATGCAAGAATGATGTCTTTGGTCGATTACATGGGAAAATATTTAACTCAAATCTTGGATACACAATCAAGCTAACACAACTCAAGGGAGAATTTGAAGCACCATGACGGTTGACAGTAAAGAAAAGGAAACAAAACAGAAAGAAGCAGAAGAAGAAGTTCAAAACAAAGAAAAGGGCAATCACGGCTCTAACCATAAAAAAACTAAGGGCAAGTCGCAAAAAACGGCTTCAACTGCCAAGATAAGAGAGTTAGAGAAGAAACTGGAAGAAACCGAGAAAGAAAGAAACGAACTTAAAGACACGTTGCTGAGAAAGGCGGCAGAATTTGAGAACTATAAGAGGAGGCGTGAAAACGAGTTTATCCAGTTAATTGCGAGCTCGAATGCAGAGTTGATTGCTCAGCTTCTGCCGATTTTGGATGATTATGAACGCTCCATGAAGGCGGCAAAGGAGTCGAGAGACTTTGACAGTTTCTTCCAGGGAATCGAATTGATTTACAAGAACTTAACCAACGTTTTGGAAAAGCAGGGAGTCAAGCCGATTGAGGCTGTGGGACAACCTTTTGATCCCGACTTGCATGATGCACTCATGCAAGTTGAAAGGAACGATCATCCGCCAGGGACAGTTGTTGAGGAGCATCTGAAGGGGTACACGATGCACGACCGTGTGCTGCGACACGCTCAAGTAATCGTAAGCAAGGAAGAAAGTGGAGAATCATCATAGGGAATTTCAACCAAGTGACAGGAGTCTATGAATAAACGGGATTATTACGAAGTATTAGGTGTCTCAAGAGAGGCGAGTCAGGAGGAAATAAAGAAAGCCTATCGCAAGCTCGCCATGCAATACCATCCGGATCGCAATCCGGAGGAAGGGGAAGCCGAGCAGAAATTCAAGGAGGTTTCGGAAGCCTACGAGGTTCTAAAAGATCCTCAGAAGCGAGAGCGTTATGATCGATTTGGGCACAGTGGATTGAAGGGTGGCTTCGAAGGATTTGCGGGCTTCGATTTCGATTTGAGCGACGCGCTCCGGACCTTCATGTCCGAAAGTTTCGGTTTTGGCGATATTTTTGGAATGGGCGGACGCACGAGAAGGTCCGACCAGAGGCGTCGAGGCAGAGATCTGCAACTGCAACTAAAGATTACACTCGAGGAAGTTGCAACAGGCGTTCAGAAGAAAATCAAGCTAAAGAAATTGATGGTCTGCGATGCTTGCAAAGGCAGTGGCGCCGCATCAAGCGACGCTTACATGACATGCCTGCAATGTCAGGGCACAGGTGAGATGCGACAGGTTTCACAATCACTTTTTGGACAATTTGTGAACATTGCCACCTGTTCGCGTTGTAAAGGGGAGGGAAAAATCCTCAAAGATCCTTGCGAAAAATGTGATGGCGAGGGTCGTGTGCACGGAGACAGTGTTATCACAGTTGACTTGCCTGCAGGAGTTTCAACCGGTAACTATGTTACGGTTCGTGCAGAAGGCAATGTCGGTCCGAGGGCAGGGCCTGCTGGTGATGTTATTATGTTTATTGAGGTGGAAGAACACAAACATTTTGAACGACATGGGGATGACATCTTGTATGATTTGCCGCTAAGCTTTGATCAGGCGGCGTTGGGAGACGAAGTTGAAGTGCCCACGCTCAACGGCAAAGCCAAGCTTCAAATCCAGCCAGGTACCCAGTCACACAAGATCTTGAGAATGCGTGGCAAGGGAATTCCCCATCTTCATGGTCATGGAAGGGGCGACCAGTTGGTCCGGGCAATCGTGTGGACGCCGACAAAACTGTCCTCAGATGACAAGAAACTCATCAAAGAATTAGCTAAGAGCGAACATATGAAACCGCCGCAAAACGATCGCAGTATTTTCAAGAAAGTGAAAGAGGCAATTCTTTAAGATGCTGGGCTTTACGAAGCAAGAGCAAGGAATTGTACTTTTCCTGGTAGCAACGTTGTTGCTGGGCAGTGTGGTTACAGTTTATCATCGGTTTTTCAGCCAGGACAATCCTCTCGAGGGTGTCCCAAACTACATCCAGGAGTTTGAAAAGAAGGCCCATGAAATCAACACTTCTTTGGCTGATGATTCAGAGGCGGACGAAATTGAACAGGTGCAAGCCGGTTTTGTCGTTGATTCAAAGCCGGAAAGCGAAGGTGCTGAATCAGCCGCGTCCAACTCGTCAGCTGAAGATTCGACGGATAAGAAGCAAAAATTTTTAGTTGATGTCAATACAGCCAGTCATGAGCAACTTCAGAATATTCCCAGAATTGGTCCCGTACTCGCGCAAAGAATAATCGAACATAGAACGAGGAACGGATTCTTTAGAAGTATCGAAGAGTTGCTGGATGTCAAGGGAATTGGAAAAGCGACTCTCAGAAAAATTGCACCATATGTAAGGGTAAATTGACCTGACTGTATTAAATCTTAACTAATTATTGCGAGGGAGGAAAAATGGCTGAAGAAAGACCGAGAGGTTCAATCATTTACGAACTGCTCATTGTTATTTTGGCTGCTGTGCTGGTAGCTTCCATCGTTTATCCAAAGAAGTTGCGCAACCAGGAGCAAAAAAACACGCAAGTCTGTCGAGAACGGATGGGCACCATTTTCAATGCCGAGTTACAGTACCTAAAATATAAAGACCAATACACAGATACTCTGGACAAGGTTATTGATTTCATAAGGAATGATACCACATATTCAACCTATATTGATACCTTAATTAAGGAAGGGATTGACTCGGTTGTAACCAAACTGAATGAATTCGAAGCAATTGAGCAGCAGATAGTCGCGAATATCCCCCAAGCCGTAGATACTGTGATGATAGACTCATTAGGCAAAACTCAGCAAGAAATAAAAATGCAATCGCGCAGGCTTGCGGGACTTGTGGAATTCATTCACGACAAAACAAAGAACCTTCCCAATATGCCTGTGGCTCAGCTAAAAGAAGCCTTTTTGACTGTCGATTCCAAGAAATTTACGTTGGATATGGATATCCTTATTAATGCCATTGAAGATGGGCGACTTAGGGATGCTGAGGTTGCAGGACGACAGATCATCAAGACCATCTCTTCGGTGAGGGATCGGTTTCTGACCGTTTTGGAGCGTATTCCCGAGTACAAGGAAGCCGGTTTGGATTCATTGCGAAATTGTCCGACGATTTATGAACCGTATAAGTTAGTGCATGTTGATACTGCCGTAATTAAATATCTAAACATATATTGCCCAATTGACAGCTCCGATGTACAAACCGTTGAAAGTAACTTTCTAAAATCAACCGTAGGGGGGCTTAATATACAAAACCACGGAAAGATTGAAAAAGGGGAAAAAAGTTGGGAAACAGGCACGTAGCAGCGTGTTTATGCGGAGGTTCACATGACCCAGATGGAAAATGCTGGGGTACTTGGAATAAGTTTGATTTATGATCAACTTCGCATAGTCGAAGGGGAAAAACACTCAAACGAGTTTCAAATAACTCAGATTGCTAATGGACGTGTTCGACGACCGTTTACTTTCGAGGTTTTTTCCGGCAAGAATTTGGCGCGCAGATTTGCAGAAGATATCACCCGTCTTTGTGAAACCCAAGGATTTCAGGTCAAGGAGGCAGCTTTCTCTCTTGACTCAAGAATGGTATTGATCAAGAAGATACCGGTTGACCAGTATTTAAATGAAAGCAAAATAGAAGATCAGATTATTTGGGAAGTCCGGCAGTTTGCAATCTCACCGGTAAACGAGTACATCGTCGACTTCGAGCAGTTGAAGTCCAGTCAAGATGGCAGTGCCGTCAAGCACATGCTGGTCGTGATTGTGCGCAAACGAATCGTGGAATTCGTCAAGCAAATATTCAAACACACGGACCTGCAACTTAAAGTAGTTGATGTTGATATTTTTTCCGCACAACGAGCTTTGCAGCTAAACTACGATTACAACAAAGTGGGTCGAGTTGGTCTGATCGAAATTGAAGAAAAGAAAGTCAACTTTTCTATTTTGGAAGGCAGAAATTATTTTCTATCGCATGAGGTGCCGTTTCCGGCTAATAACACTCTTGATAATAGAGACGATACCACGACGCAACTTATTTCTAAGGAACTTAGGCGCATTATTTTGGACCACCAGATAGGCAGAACTGTCGAGGATTTGAGTGAAATTTATCTCTATGGAGAGGCCGTAGAGGATGGAGTTCTCGAAGGACTGCAGAATACGTACAATGTCCGCATAGATCGTGCGAATCCGTTTAAGAAAGTAAAACTCGTGACAAAATTGAGGGACCAAATTAATGAGACCAGATCCGAACGATTCATGATTTCTGTAGGAGCAGCCATAAGAGGTATTCAATAGTATTTAAGTATCCCAAACGTTTTGGAGTAAAACTATGGTTGACATAAACTTGATCGGCGATGACCAGTCGGGGGAAGAGAAAAATAGTGAAGAAGAGGAACGTGTTGATGATTTCACGCAAACCTCTAGTATGGACACGCAGGAGCTGGCCTTCGAGGAAAGGACCGAGACGTTCGACACCACGAAGACCTACACTCATCAAAGGAGCTATTCGTCCCTAATTTCTGCCGGCATCATTGTGGGGGTCATTGCGATATTGGGTGTCGCAATCTATTTCTTTATGTTCAAAGAGGACTCTTCCACTCAGCAAGCGGATTTGCCGCAGTTCATTCCCGAATCCGAATCCGTGGTTGAGACCGTTCCCGATGAAACGGAATCTCAACCGGCGACTCCGGAAACCGAACCCGAAACCCAACCGCAACCCCCACTCACTGTCGATGAGCCAGAAACTCCGTCTTCCGATGTTGCGGAGATCGAGGATGTTACGCCTTCTCCCGAACCGCCAAGAACCGAAACGAGGGAGTCATTTCAGCCAGTCACCGGACCATTCTCGTTTAATTCAGCCACGACACTGCAGACGGTAACCGACGTTTTGACCTCGACACCTTCCAATTTGAACGCGACCTTGCTGTCTTATGCAGGACAGAGGATTCGACTGGAAATTGTCGGGTCCTCGGCTTCGGACGCTCGAAATTTCGCCGCAAGCCTGAACCAGACTCTGGGCGGTGGGAATTTTTCGGTGGTATCTGAAAGTCAAGTTGCCACCAACGGGAGATCCATGGAAAAGGTCTTGATTTCGGGCAGTATTGTGAGAGGCGGCTCACAGAGTGGCAGCGCCCAGTTCCTGTCGCTTGGACAGATGAAAGACTGGTTTCAAAAAACTTCCAAACAGTTTGGTTTACAGGTTCGTCAAATCAAGTCCCAGGAAGGCTTGTTTACAGACGGCTATACCAAAGTGCCGATGTTGGTGCGGATTTATGGCGATAAGACGTCGCTGGTTGGTCTGTTGGAAGCGATGGCGAGGGACCAACTCAACGTTGAGGTCACAAAGGTCCTCATTGTTTCTCCGGATATGATCTCATACAGCGACGAAGAGTTGATGCTGGTCATGAATTTGTTTCTTTACCGGGCCTCTTAAACCAAATGCGGATCATAGCCGGGGAAAAGAAGGGACTCCGCCTTGCCGGCATTAAAAGCCGTCGAATCAGACCGACAACTGACCGCACAAAAGAGTTGATATTTGATGTTGTCAACAGGTATTTGAAAAAGAGTTCGGTTCTTGATATTTTCGCGGGTAGTGGGAGTTTGGGCATCGAGGCCTTGAGCCGCGGCGCGGCCAAGGCTATTTTTATTGAGAAAAATGCGCATGCCCGTAACGTTTTACAAAGTAATTTGCAAAGAAGTGGCTTTCAACACAGAGCAGAGATTTTAGCGCTTTCCGCGGCCAGAGCTCTGAGACAATTGGCCTCCTCCAGTTTAAAATTTGATTTGATTTTTGCGGATCCTCCGTATGATAAGAAGCTTGCTCAAGACACCGTGCTGTTAAATGACGAGCTCGAATTGCTTGCGAAGGAAGGTTGGTTGATCATCGAGCACCACTTCCAGACGGTTTTGTCAGAGCAAACCAAGCATTTTCAACTGAAAACTCGCAAACGTCAGGGCGACACCACCGTATCGTTCTATCAAAATGCCTAAAGAAAAAAAGCTTGCAATTTATCCCGGGACGTTTGACCCCATCACAAATGGACACTTGGATATCATCCAGAGGGCTGTGAGTTTATTCGAGTCTGTGATCGTGGCCGTAACCACAAATCCATCCAAAGCTCCGTTGTTCACGGTCTCGGAACGAGTGAACATGATCGAAGAAGCAACCTCGAAGTTGGAAAATGTTACGGTCGAAAATTTCAGTGGCCTGTTGATGCACTACGCCGAAAAAAGAAATGCCGACGTTATCGTTCGGGGGTTGCGAGCTATCACGGATTTCGAGTATGAGTTCCAAATGGCTCTGGTGAACCGTAAATTGGCCGGTGATATCGTGACCGTATTTCTCATGCCAAACGAAAAATATACCTATTTGAATTCCACTATCGTCAAGGAGGTGGCCAAGTTTGATGGCGATGTGAGTTCTTTTGTGCCCCAAAATGTACACGAGAATCTCATCGACAGGTTCAAGAACGAATGAATTTCACTGAAGAAATTCGCAGCAGGGCGAAATCCACGAATAAGCGGATCGTCTTTCCCGAAGCTCACGAGATCAGGGTTTTAAAGGCAGTAGAGTATTTAACCCAACATGAAATTCTGAGATGCGTTCTTTTGGGACAGGAAGAAGAAATCAACGCCTTAACCAGCGAGAATGAGATTCGTTTAGCTGAGGTTGAACTTGTCGAGACCCTCCGTTCACCAAATTATGAAGAATTCTGTCAAATATTTTATGAGCTGTACAAGCATAAAGACGTGACTCTCGAACAAAGTCGGGAGATCATGCAGAAACCTCTCTATTACGGAGCGATGATGGTGCGGACCGGAGTTTGCGACGGAGGGGTTGCTGGCAGTGTGCACACCACCGGCGAAGTGCTGAAAGCCGCCATCCAATCCATTGGCATGGCCAAGGATATATCTCTGGTGTCGAGTGCGTTTGAGATGGCATTCGAAGACTCGAAAGTTTTGACGTATGCGGACGGCGCCGTTGTTCCGGGCCCGGATGCCGAGCAGTTGGCGGACATCGCAATTGCTTCGGCGGAGACTCACCAAAAACTCACGGCTGAGGAACCTTTGGTCGCCTTGCTTTCCTTCTCGACAAAAGGCAGCGCAAAACACCCATCCGTTGAAAAAGTACAACACGCTGTCGAGATCGCAAAGCGGAAAAGACCCGAGCTCAAGATTGATGGCGAGTTGCAGGGAGATGCGGCCTTGATTGAAGAAGTCGCCCGCAGAAAAGCACCCCGGAGTGAGGTGGCTGGCCGCGCAAATGTGCTGATCTTTCCGGATCTGAACGCCGGAAATATTGCCTACAAGCTGACGGAAAGGCTGGCGGGTGCACAAGCCATCGGTCCCATCCTGCAGGGTTTGGCAAAACCGTTTAATGATCTATCGAGAGGATGCTCATGGCTGGATATCGTAGATGTCGCGTGTATCTGTTCCTTGATGAGTTGATGGAGTATGGATTTGTCTTTTGCAAAAAGGATTGAACAGATTCAACCTTCGCAAACATTGGCTATTACCGCTTTAGTCGATTCGTTGCGTCGCTCCGGAAAAGAGATTGTGGATCTGGG
>JAABYK010000407.1:25771-33446 GCA_011775825.1 Candidatus Zhuqueibacterota bacterium
CAGGCCATCCACGACGGGTTCACTAAATACACGCCAGCCACGGGAATAGTGGAACTCAAAGAGGCGATTTGTAACAAGCTTAAGCAAGATAACGATTTGGATTATAGCCCTTCCCAGGTTGTCGTTACCTGTGGTGCCAAGCACGCGGTGATGAATACTTTACTAGCTCTCTGTCAACGAGGCGATGAAGTCATTCTACCATCTCCCTACTGGACTAGTTACGCTCAACAAGTTAATTTTGTAGATGCAAGACCGGTCATGCTGCACACCAACGATGAGACCGATTTTAAGATCACACCAGGGCAATTGCAGGAAGCGATCACTTCTCAAACAAAATTGCTCATACTTAATAGTCCCAGCAATCCGACCGGCTGCGTCTATTCAGAAACTGAACTTGCCGAAATTGCTAAAGTTCTTGAACGCACCGAAGTCATGATCTTGTCGGATGAAATCTACGAAAAGATCACTTATGATGACGAGGAACACGTCAGCATCGCCTCGTTCCCGTCCTTGCGACAGCGGGTTATTTTGATTAACGGCGTCTCCAAAGCTTATGCCATGACCGGATGGCGGATCGGATACATGGCTGCGAATCAAGCGATTATCGAAGCGGTTTCAAAAGTGCAGAGCCATTCCACCTCCAATGCATGTTCTATTTCACAAAAAGCCAGCCTCGCGGCTCTAAGAGCGGAGCCAGGTATCATAATCGAGATGGTCAAGAGTTTTTATGAAAGAAGAAACTTTCTCATAAGTCGACTGCAGAAGTTCCCGGGAATCACCTGTTCACTTCCGAAGGGTGCGTTTTATATGTTCCCCAATGTCTCGAAATATTTTGGTGCGGAATATCAGGGCAAAGCAATCCGGAACTCGACCGACTTTTGCTCCATTCTTTTGGAGGATGCTGGCGTGGCGGTTGTGCCCGGTGGGGCTTTCGGTTCGGAAAATCACGTGCGCATCTCGTATGCCACTGCCCTCGAGAATTTGAAAGAGGCGATGGAGCGCGTGGAACTCACACTCAGCAAACTGCGGCCTGTGAGTTAAAGAAGGAACAACAGCTTACGGATTATTGAGTAGAGGAAATTTATGTTATCCAAGGACAGGATTTCAGGCAATTCCAACCATGTAACGTTGAAGATGTCGTCTACGTTTCGTGCTCGGCTTTCCAAAAAAACGATCTCAATTTTTACAATTTTGATTTATTTGAAACCTAAATTTCACATATTATTAAAATAAGACAATTTTCTTCTGCGGCTGGGTGAGAAGTAAATATTCTATAAGGGTATAGGGTAAATCGTTTTTATATNNAACTTGGGATTAAACAACGATGTCTTGGTGGGCGGACGAAAATTTCATGTCCAAACTAATTACTCTGAGGCAAATAAGCGAGTGGTTTCGAATGTATTCAACGAAGGCCAGGTGATTGAATCAAATGAAGTCCCCATCAACGGTGATTTATCTACTGATAACATTCGAAATCGTATGAACGAAGTTCATCAGGAACTAATTACGGAATTAGAAGTTCTCTATTACATTTATGAGAAGGTCAAGACGGTCCGACATGCGCCCTCTTCAAACAAATTGGGGCTCCTGTTTCTGAAACGGAATCTCCTGGATGAATCGATTGACCAGTTCAAACTGGCCTTGGAAATTGACCCTAACTATCATGAAGTCTATGCGAATCTGGGAAAAGCCTTGATGATCGCAGATTCTTATGAGAAGGCCATCGACGTTTTGAAAGAAGGAGCGGAGAAAGTCCCCAATTTCGCGGACATACAAAATTATTTGGGGATAGCGTATCTGCATCAAAAGAATTTTAACGAAGCCACCAAACATCTGCAAAAAGCGATCAACTTGAATCCCAATTATATCGGTGCACATTATCATCTTGGCATCTCTTTTTTGGCGCTGATGACGAGTCAAAACGGTCAACCCGGTGAAGAGATTCATCAGAAAGCGATGGAGCATCTAAAGCTGGCAGCGGAGCGGATGGTTGATCGGCAACTCCCAAGCTTCAAAAGAATCATGGAATTGGTTTCTCAAGAGTCCTATCAAGAGGCTGTCGAGGAATTTTTGAAAACAAAACCCAGGGAAGCGTTGGCTCACTTCACGAACGTTGAAAACGAATTTTACCTGAAATTCATGTACGGAGGCAAGGGCAAGGATGACACCTTTATCGGTGAATATGTTCAAAAACTACGGGATATTATTGAGGAGCATCCGAACTATGCCGATGTCAGAAACAGCCTAGGAGTGGCCAACTTGATTCAATGTCGTAACTTATTCTTGAAATCGCTGGAAGAATTTAGAACCGCTTTAAAAATCAATCCTAATTTCAAGAAAGCCGAAAAGAATCTCAAATTGGCTGAAAATGATGGTAAAGGATTTTTGATCTTGTTACGAGCAATTTTGAAATAATGGTTTGTTTCTTTCTCCAGTAATTTAACTTTAGAAAAAATATGTGGTACAGACTTTGCAGAAATGAAGGATTGTTTTATTTCAATGGTAAAAAAAAGATCTTTGTCCCAAAGTGAAACAGTTGTAGCTTCTTTGATACAGGAAATGAGGGGAGGATGATGAGAACGTTCATTGGTGCGTGTTCAATTGCATTCGTATTGGCTGCAGCATTTCAATTGTTTGCACAAAACGCTGTGGCCATCAACCCGGCGAACTCGGAAACCAGCGCAGCCTCAATCTACACCCTGGAATTCAGCTTGCCCGACTCCTTGTCTTCAAATGGAGCCATTTCGATAGTCTTCCCCGACGGGTTCGATCTGTCGGGGGTTAGCATTGCCGCTTCCTCCCGGATCAAAGGAGGGTTCTCCACATTCGTTAAAGGCCAAACCGTGCTGGTTTTTAGAAACGGCGAAGGGGATGTGAAACAGACTGGCGAGAAAGTTGACCTGATGCTTTCGGCCGTGAAGAATCCCGAGTTAACCGCTGGTCGCTTTAATCTGAAATTGTTTATTCACGAAGATAGCCAAAAATTGCATGCGCTTGTCCAAAACGGTCAATATCAAATTACAAACAATGATAAGGGCATCCAGGGGGCATTTAGGTTATCTACAAGGCGTTAGCTGTAATGACACATGGAAGTTAAAACTTGGAAAGACATAGCAATCAGAAGCGTAGTGATACGTAGAGTCGTATTATTCGCTTTTTTGTTTCTAGCTTTTTTGTCGTTTCCCACCTTTGCCGTTGCATCCACAGCCACTCCAGATGATAACACCGTAGGGGCTACTACAAACTACTCGGTGACGTTCACCATCGGTCCAGGCGAGACCCTGTCCAAGAGCGGTGAGATTACGCTCACCTTTAGCAGTGTCGAATTTACCTTAGCCTCTACCATGATTGCGTCCTCTGCGGATATCGATGGCGGCTTTGAGCCGGCAACACCATCTGGTAGCTCCGTGACTTTTGTTCGCGACAGCACGGGGACGACGCTCGCCAGCGGCACTTATATGATCCGGTTCGGTACCGTCACTAATCCGACTACACCAGGCTCCCATTCAATAAATGTGACAACAAATGAAGGCACAAGCGATCCCGGCGATCCGTTTTCGATAGCCATTGGCTCAAAGGCTTCCATTCGAATCAACGATGCCGCGGGTTCCGGTGGCAGCGAAGTCGGTGACCTGTCGCGAACCACCGACCAATCCGTTACCCTGTTTGCGGCCAGCTACGATGCGTTCGGAAACTTCATCAGCGATGAACCCGTCGATTGGGCCATAAGCGGGGGCATCGGTACGCTCAGCAATACCACAAACGCCAGCAGCACTACCCTTGATCTGAATGCCGTCGGTTCGGGCAGCGTTACGGCCGATGATGGTTTGGGCCACACGGATGCAACTGGCACGATTACGGTTACGGTTGGTGCTTTGGATAACATTGTTGTAGTGGAGGGGGAGAGTGGGAATGGTGTTGAGATGGGGGGGCGTAGCATCACGACGGATCAGACGTTAACGGTCCATGCGGCTGGTTTTGATTCGGATGGTAATTATCGTGGTGATGAGAGTGTGAGTTGGAGTGTGACGGGTGGGATTGGTTCAGTGAGTTCTGGGATTGGCGTGAGTACGACGTTTGATGCGACCACAGTGGGCAGTGGGACGATTGATGCGAGTCATGCTACGGCTGGAACGGATGCGACGGGGACGATTGATGTGAGTGTTGGTGTATTGAATTTTGTACGTGTGAACAGTGGGGTGAGTGGTGAGACTTCGGAGGTGACGACGAATACGCTGACGACGGGCGAGGATTTCTCGGTACATGCATCGGGTTATGATGCGGATGGTAACTACCGGAATGATGAGAGTGTGAGTTGGAGTGTGACAGGTGGGATTGGGACGCTGAGTTCCAATAGTGGGGCGAGTACGACATTGACGGCGACGACGCCTGGGACGGGCGTGATAGAGGCGGATCATGCGAGTGCGCGTGATGATGCGACGGGAACGATTACGGTGAATTCGGGTAGTATTGCGAGCATTTTGATTCGGAATGCACCTGACAATGGTGGGATTGAGGTTGGATCCGTCGATATGACGGCGGATGAGACACTGACGTTGTTTGCTGCCAGTTATGATGCAGAGGGCAATTACCTTGGAGATGTGAGTGTGAGCTGGAGTGCGTCGAGTGGCAATTTAGATCCGGAGATTAATGGCACAGGCAGCAGTTTTACATTCAGTCCGACCACAGCCCCGGCGAACGGTGTGATTCGCGCCACCCATTCCACAGCGGGGAGTGATGATACGGGGACGATTGATGTGAGTGTTGGTGTATTGAATTTTGTACGTGTGAACAGTGGAGTGAGTGGTGAGACTTCGGAGGTGACGACGAATACGCTGACGACGGGCGAGGAGTTCTCGGTACATGCATCGGGTTATGATGCGGATGGTAACTACCGGAATGATGAGAGTGTGAGTTGGAGTGTGACGGGAGGAATAGGGACGCTGAGTCCTGGTAGTGGAACGACTACCACCTTAACGGCAACCACACCAGGTACCGGGGTGATTCAAGCCGATCATGCGAGCGCGTTGGATGACGCAACAGGTTCGATTACAGTCGTTTTGGGGAATGTGGATCACGTGATCATCCGTGATGCACCTAACAATGGCGGCAACGAGGTTGCAGATGTGAACTTAACAGCGGATGACAGCATCACCGTTTATGCAGCCGGTTACGATGGGCAGAACAACTTCTTAGGGGATGTGTCAGTTACGTGGCGGTCAACCGGCTCACTTGATCCGACGGGAGATGTCATCGGCAGCAGTTTTACTTTTGAACCGGAGACCGCACCTGCAAGCGGACAAATTGTTGCTGACCATTCATCTGCAACAGATGATAGCACAGGCACCGTCAACGTGTCACCCGGTCTGCCGGATGGCAATGTGACTCTAACTGCCGATCCCGACACATTGGCAGCAGATGGAATATCTACTTCGCAAATAACCTCCTCTCAGATTGTAGATGCTGATAGAAATCTCGTTGCTGCAAACCAATTATTTACTGTAACCTTATCTGATCCAAATTTGGGTACTATAACCACAGCAGATGCGGATGCCGGTAGACAGGGTCACCAAATTGCTACCAATGCAAGTAGTCAGTTGGATTTTGAATTTCAGGCTGGTACGCTAAGTGGAACCCTGACTGTGTTTGTGAGCAGCGTTGGCGGCAGCGCCACGGGTCAGACGAACATTGTCATCGGGAGCCTCAACATTTCTTCCATCTCTACGGCGCCCGATTTCGTGAGTCAGGGTCAGAGCGGAATTACCGTGAACATGGTTGCACAAAACGTGAGTGCTTCGCAAATCACGGATGTATCAGGCAGCTTGACTTTTACAGGCACTGTGGATCGCACCGGTGAATATACGGTTCAGCGAACCGATAATGTTACCTCCATTCCGGCGCAAGAGCAGCGAACACTGACTTTTAATGTGACAGTCAATGCCAATGCGTCGTTGGAGCTCATCGCCATCGACGGCCAAGTTAGCGGATTGATTGGGGCCACACCGGTTTCGAGTCAAGGTGCTGCAACTACCGATAGCTGGACCGTGCAAAGACGCGCACAACTCAGTGCAGTCGCGGTGACCAGCCAGTTAGACAGTGTCGTGGTAGGCCAGCTCGGTAATTCTGTAACAGTTAGTATTGCGAATCCCGCCCCTGCCGCAGCCGCTACGGCAATCGTCGATAATGTGGAACTCAGATTTTTACAGAATGGCGTTACCGATAGATCCACAGATTTCACAGTTAGTGCCGATGGGGGTAACCCGACTTCGATTCCGGCGGGCCAGCAGTCAGATTTTAATTTCACCGTTGGCATCGGTGGCTCGGCCATTCCGGGAGATTATGAGCTCGATGCGGCTGTAACCGGTCATGATACAAATTCAACCGCACTAACATTGCAAGACACCAATGCCGATACGCGTCATGATTGGTTTGTCAAAGGGGCTCCCAGTTTTCAAATCCTCTCCATCACGACTGCGCCAACGACCTCGTTCATCGCTGGCCAAAGCACTCCGTGGACCGTTCGTATGGAAGTCAAAAACAACGGCCCGGACCCCGTAAAGGTAGATTTTTCGGCCGCCAGAACCTTTATCCGGTTCATTAGAGGTGTTACAGATGTGACCGGAGAATACACCATCCAACAGCCTATACAGCTTGTGGTCTCCGGCAGCGACACACTTAAAAGTGGGGCAACGGACACGCTTGATTTTACCGTGACTCAAACCGGCGTGTCCACGGGAACGATCAGAATTGAAGGCCGAGTCGAAGGAACAGACCTCGGGACCGGGAATCCCATTGCTGATGATACCGACGATGGCGGCAGCGGCCAGGTGGATATCCTGAGCCAGAGTGCTACTCTGTTTATTGCCCAAACCACTCCCAGTACAATTAATGAGTCGCAAGGTGTGGGAATTGTCAATACCAGTCAGCCTTTCCAGATTTCCATCGATGTTAAGAATGATTTGCAGGAAGCAGTTGAAAATGTCTCGGTGCAATTAACCACAAACGGTTCTTCGGCTATCGCTCAATCTCCGTTGATCATTCCGTTAATTCCTGCTAATCAAGCGGGAAGCCTCTCATTCAACGTGACCGCGGCTCCGGATTCCGATCCATCCGGTGAGACGTTTACGGCGCAAATTTTGGGTGGCACAGGACAGCAGAGTCAGCAACCCGCACAAATTGGAACGCCCTTAGACGACGATGTAATTGTTCGTATTCAAACGCCGGCGTCTTTAAGTGTGGAGTTTACTGAGATCGAGCCATTTCAAACAGCCGGCGAAAGATTCTCCGTAGAAGCTACAGTTACAAATGCTGGCGAAGCAGAGGTTGACAATTCAGGCGAAATTCTTTTGACTATTCCAACCAGTTATTCTTTGGTGTCGGGTTCCCCTGCTTCGAGACCGTTTACGGTTGGCGATCCTGTTCAGTGGGAAATAGATGCGCCGGATATTACAACTGGCGTGGATACATTTATTGTTTCAATAGACGAGAGTCCGATCGAACTCAATACCAACTCTGCTGCGACGGTTACTGCTGCGGACTCGCAGGAGGTTCAAACCCTGGCTGTTGACTTAATTATAGATAACTTCAACATTGTTAATCCTGCAGGTGCCGAAGACAATGTGCTTTCTACGGAGCAAATTTTCGATGTTCAAGCCAGCATCGGTGTCTCCGAGAA
>JAABYK010000407.1:33519-33699 GCA_011775825.1 Candidatus Zhuqueibacterota bacterium
GCATCACCACGAACGATTCAGGCACGTTTCCGTGGTTTCGATGGAAGTGTGGTCCGCGTCGATTCCATCGTCTCATTCAGTGTATTCACGGTTACAAATGCTTCAATCGTATTCGAACAATTTAGAGTTTCAAACCCAGCCGGTGCGGACAAAGTCTCGGTTGGTCAACCATTTGAACTT
>JAABYK010000704.1:0-189 GCA_011775825.1 Candidatus Zhuqueibacterota bacterium
GGGGAGGGGACAGGGTGGTCTTTTGTGGTGGGGTAGAAGGACCTTTGAGTGAGACTGAGAGGCTTGTACGCTTGAATTAAGCTGCGCCGCGAAGCGGTGTCGGCTTGAATGAATTGTTGGGCGGCTTGAGCAAGAACTTCACGCGCTCTTGTTCTTTTCGTCCCAGGTCATCGGCTCCCAAAGCTCCAC
>JAABYK010000704.1:305-1026 GCA_011775825.1 Candidatus Zhuqueibacterota bacterium
TTGTCCTCGGCCTTGTCATCCGGCCATTTCAGAACCGCGCCACCCCAGCTCTCGAGTGGCATGCCCAAGTGCTTCTGATACCAAGCGGCAAGTGCAGCGCTGTCGTTTCTGCTCTTGAAGAAGACGCCGCCGATTCCGGTAACTCTAGCCATCGTTTGTCCCTCCACGTTAGTTGTTGATGCCGCTAGCCGCCCAACTATTAAATCAGTGGGCGATAATGTTACGGTAGCAATATCGCCCATTTAATTCGGACATTACGGAATGAAAAAACTGACATTGAAAAGCGNNGCAAGAAAAAAGGCTTACAGGGTTATCGAGCGTAAAAAGGAGGGTTGAATTACAATCGAGACGCCCGCTTCCGATTGTAGCCAATTCCGCTTAGATTTGAGCGTTGGCTCCGGAGGCCACGGATCGAACTTTAAATAAGCTTTTTAGTAACAATAGGTTTCGATAGTCAGAAAGTGGGCCTTGCCAACATTTTGCCAACATTCTTCTTTGAATTCTACTAAGTCGTGTGCTGGCCATTAGTTGTTGACTCCCCTGAATTCTCGTGAAGTTTTACCCTTTTCGGGACTCAATTTTGAATCGATGGCATCAATATCTTCGTGAGTAATCATTGGAGCGTTAGCCATAATACAAACCAAATCTCGAAGGGTATCGTCCCTATTGTCTTTGATCTGTTCGCTAATCTTGTACGCGAGCAAATACCGGTGCGTTCTTT
>JAABYK010000205.1:0-3161 GCA_011775825.1 Candidatus Zhuqueibacterota bacterium
ATTTTGCTGATTTTCCCGGCTTACCATTTTTCAAAAAAAGGCATCGTCGCTTATCGCGAAAATTTGGCCGAAAGGATCGAAAAGTCAAAATTAGTCAAAACCATCAAGGGGAGTTCCCTGTTTAGATGGTATGTTAAAATCAGAGATTTGGAGTGGTAATCATGCGACCGAAGGGAATCGTTGGATTAGCCGTCGTTGTTTTGCTCTTTATAGGCATCGCATATCTCCTGAGTGACAAATTCATTGAACGCGGAATTGAGAAAGGTGGGGAAGCTGTGGTTGGCGCCAAAGTCGAAGTGGACAATCTGGATTTCCGCCCAGTTGATTTGTTCGTTTCACTTAGGCGGATGCAAGTGACCAACCCGAACGACACCTGGAAAAACTTATTCGAGACTCGCCGTCTGGCTTTCGACATGGCGACGGAACCTCTGCTCTCGCGCAAGAAAATCATCATTAACGAGGTCTCGATTGCGGACGTGCGCATCGGCACCAAAAGAGAAACCGACGGCAAATTGCCGGAGAAAAAGAAAGACTCGAAAGCGGGGTGGGTGGACAAAGCAGCCGAAAGCTTAAAAAGGCAAGTCGCCTCCGCACCCATTCTCAGCTTAGGCATTCTAAATAAGAAAATCAACGTCGACAACATCTTGCAATCGGTCGACCTGAAGTCGGTTGATCGGATAGAAGACTTTAAACAAGACATAAAACAAACACAGGAAGAGTGGGAAAAAGAAATCTCCGAGTTTGACCCAAAGAACGATTTAGCGAAAGTTGAGTCTCAGGTCAATGAATTGAAAACACAGGAAATCAAGGGCGCGACCGATCTGATCTCCGCCGCTGAGAAAACTAAACGCGTCTACGACACGGCCAATGAGCTGAAAAAAAGTATCGAGCAAAAAAAGTCTCAAGCCATCGAGGATTTCAAGCGCATGAAAACCACTTTTGCCAGTGTGGACAATTGGATTGCGGATGACTTCAATAGCCTCAAAAGCAGGGCCAATCTCGGCGATTTCACTCCGCAAAACATCGGTGTCATGTTATTCGGTAAGAAAATTGTGCAGTCCATTCTGGATTTGTTGCCGTTCATCGAGACCGCCCGGAAATATATGCCGGTTGCCCAACAGGTCATGAAGTCGGGAAAAGTTGAAAGACCCCCGCGCTTGCAGGGCCAGGATGTGATTTTCCCTTTGCGAGTTCCACAACCGGATTTTCTCATCGAGCATATTTTTATAAGCGGTGCCACCAATCAAGAAGATACGAGCAAGGTTCTGCACCTCAGCGGACAGGTCAACGGGATCACGTCACATCCTCGCGTCTACGGCAAGCCACTGACGTTTCAACTGAAAGCGCAATTCCTGCGATCCAATGCTTATCAAATCACAGGGGAATTTGACCATACCGGTGACATTCCCTCTGAACGGTTTGAGGTGAGAGCATCCGGTGTGCGCCTCGGTCAAGTAGAGCTGCCTGCCCGACCTTATCTGCCTTCAAAAATCCATGCCGGAAAAGCAGACGTGATCACGGATTTCAGACTCAAAGGCAAAGAGCTCGGTTTTAAACTTGCCCTCAATGCTCGCCCGGTAGATTTCAGTTTTGCTGATAGCCTCAAAAGAGATGACGTCATTTCAAGAGTCACTACCGGGGTATTCGATTCCATTGACCTGCTGCAACTTTCTGCCAGCATCAGCGGGCCCGTCGACGATCTCAAGCTCAAAATCAATTCAAATATTGACAACATCTTAGCTGATCGCATCAAGGCCGTCATCGGTGAATCTGCAAAAGCGGCCCGCGCAGAGATTCAAAAAAGGCTGACCGCAATTGTCGCTCCTAAAAAGCAGGAAGTCGAGACTTTGATCGGCAATTTTCAAAATGAGGTTTTGGGGGAAATAAATAAAATTGAAAACGGTATAGATAGTAAACTGACATTCCTGGATGAAAAGAAACAAGAATTGCAGAAGAAACTCACCGAGGAAAAAGCCAAAGACGTAACCAAGAAATTAAAAGACATTTTCAAAAATTAAGAGAGAGCGAATTCTTGCTTAATTTTTTGATTCTGTGTATATTGAATTTAAATCAAAATCGAAAGGAAGATGTATGAAAGCCAAAATAATCGCGCTGGCATTGGGGTTTGCANNTTTGCCAATGTTTCCGGTGTGGGCGGAGGGTTTGGCGTCAAAGTCATCCGCAACGTGTCGTCGCCTAAGGGATTGGGTTTACGAGGTGACTTCGCCTTTCTGAGTCATGGCGAGGACATTCAAGCTGTGCAGACTATCTCCGGTCCATTCCCCGCGGAGGTCCGTCAAGAATCTTTTCGGCTCACCTTTGGTCCCCAGTTTTCCCTGGGCACAGGAAGTTTAAGAGGTCACGTCGGTGTCCTGGGAGGCTTCTATATTTTTAGAACCAATGTGAACCTACAGACAAACATTGGATTCTTCAGCGGCGAACAGGACAGCGATGCTGCGGTAGGGTGGAACGTCGGCGGTGGCATTCAGTACGACATTGGTCTGGGCCCACTTCTGGACCTCGCGGTTGAATATCAGACCATTTACAATATCCCAGCCGAATTCAGTGTCGAAGATAATGCCGGTGAAATGGAAATCATCGAGCGCGACATCACGGCTCACGAAATCACTGTGAAATTGGGTGTGACCTTCTTTCTTGGAAAATAAGGTCATGCTACCGGCTTTCGGTCTGGTATGAATTCAACCTTCTCCTCTGCAACCGCAAATTCCTGCTCGAGACTGCAGAAGCGATTTTTCAAGGAGGGCCACGATTAGTTACCGCAGCTTCCTAATCACACTCACGCTTTTCGCAAGCAGCTCATTTTTCACAGCTTGCTGGGAGGATTCTACCAGCCTGAGTAATGCGGAGCATCAGCAAGTTAAGGCCGAAGTTGAGGCGGCTATGCGTTCCTTTGAGGCTGCGGAGCGTGCACTCGACGCCGACCACCTCATCGAACATTTTGCTCCCGTCGCCGATTTTCACGTTTACAACGATGGTCAACGCCTTGATTACGAGACCGTCACCGCGAATCTACGCAGCGGGTTTCCGTCGCTTCGTTCAATTGAGGGCGGCTTTCATGACATGCGCGTAATTGTGCTTGCATCGGATGCGGCTCTGGGCACTGCCGGTTTTCGCGAAGTGATCACAGACACCACGGGCGC
>JAABYK010000205.1:3181-3763 GCA_011775825.1 Candidatus Zhuqueibacterota bacterium
CTGATCATTACCCAGACGAGCCAAGTCAATAACTCACGGCTGTCCCCGAAAAGTGCACTCGCCACACACGCACTTGTTGCTGCGGATGCACATACGTTTTTAGAGAAATTTTGATTGGCGTTTATGCGCGCGCGAGAGCCGTTGATCGCGTCGATCGATAATTCGCCTGGCCAGGAGTTGACCACAGCACAAGCGCAAAACTGCTAATACCATAGACATGAACCCATTTGCCATCCCGTCGCTCCTTTCAACGGTTTTGCTGACCGCTTTGGGCGACCGCCTGCGACCGGTTGGTGACAATTGTGCAGAGTTTGAAGAATTTTGCGCGCCTGGATGAAGCCGAAGTCCAGATGGCCAATGTCAACGACTGTTTGGAAAATACCCTGGTTTTGCTGCAAGCAGAACTAAAGGAACGCATCAAGTTTTCAAAGAATTAGAGTCCCTGCCGGAAATTGAGTGCATGCCCAGACAATTGAATCAAGTGTTCATGAATTTGTTTCTAAACGCCATTCAGGGTATCAAAGAGACCGGCAGCATCACGGTGCGTACGTTTCAAAAGGACGGAAAGATTTGCGTTAAGAT
>JAABYK010000006.1:0-483 GCA_011775825.1 Candidatus Zhuqueibacterota bacterium
TTATTTCTCTTTACCGTGCTAATCTTCATATCCTGTGCCTGGAGATTTCCAGACAAACCTGGGAACACGACAAAAAAGATGGAGCAAACAACAACACACCGCATTAACATCACCAAACGCATGAAGCACTTTTCTTTAAATTCTGTATTCATAAACCACCCAACACAAATTATATACTCGCAACAACATCTTCATGCAGAGTTGTTCTCTATGAAGGTCGGTTCCCTGGCTTGACATACTTAGGATGAAACTCCTACGCACCGATAACATTTAAAGAGTGATTTCAAAAGCACGGCAAACTCAGAATCTTTAGTTTGTGAAAGCATTCTCCCTAGATCTGAAAATGTAGAAAAATAGACCTGCATAATGGTCTGCAATTACCTGTTTCTGAACGTACTTGTATCTGATATAATTAGCGGAACCTTATTTACATCTGATTTTTTCCTGTCATGATTTTAAAACGGACTTCCAAGCGCAACAGCA
>JAABYK010000006.1:531-5105 GCA_011775825.1 Candidatus Zhuqueibacterota bacterium
CGATTTTGATCTTTCTAGCAGGGGCCGTGATATTTAATCTGGGCTCGATCAAAACGGCATTTCAGTCCGCTAAGCTCAGCACTGTCGGTTTCACCAAAAAGCTCATGGCAAAATACCAATCCGATCCCGAAGAAATTAACATCGACATCAAATTCAAACATTTTCAAAAATTAGAATATAAGCGCCAGGAAGCCCTCGCCAACCACATACTCATGTCTTCTTCGGACGACTACGTGCCTGCGAACGTCCGATACCGCGATCAAATTTACAAAGTAAAATTGCGTTTAAAAGGCGATTGGACCAACCATTTGGAAGGCGAAAAATGGTCGTTTCGAATCAAAGTCAAGGGCAACAATACGTTATTCGGCATGAAGCAATTTTCGATTCAACATCCCAAAACACGCAACTATGTCAATGAATGGTTTTATCATCAAACGCTAAAGAGAGAAGGCGTGCTGTCTTTGCGCTATGATTTCATCAAGGTCATATTAAACGGCAAAGATTTGGGTATTTACGCACTGGAAGAACATTTTGAAAAGCGGCTGGTTGAACACAACCGCTACCGGGAAGGACCGGTTTTGAAATTCAATGAGAACATTCACTGGGCGGATCGAAAACAACATTTTTATCCGAAATATCCTGCCACTCCGACCGGTCTGGAATCTGAATTCTCCAGTGACATTCGACCCTTCAAGTTTAACAAAACCCTCGAAGACCCCACACTGTCTGAACAGTTCAAAATAGGCAATAATTTGTTGGAAGCCTTCAGGAGGCGAAAACTACCGACTCACAAGGTTTTTGATATTGAAAAGCTTGCGAAATTTTTTTCTGTTTCCGAGCTGTTGGGCGCACTTCACGGCGCCGGGATTTGGCATAACATGCGCTTTTACTACAATCCCGTCACTTCCCTTTTGGAACCAATTGGTTTTGATGGCAATGCCGGGCGAAAGATATCGGGGCTATTCGGCAACCGACATGATTCCGCAGATTCTGAGGAATTCTATTCTCATTTCCATACCATCGCATTCAGCGACACAGTGTTTTTTAAGGAATACATTGACGCACTCGAACGCGTTTCAAGGCCGAATTATCTGAAGAATTTACTCGTCGAGACCGGGGGAGAATTACAGGAAAAACTGAGTGTTCTTCATCGGGAATTCCCGTTTCAGAGACTTGCGGAAAGAAATTTCATTTACAATCGGCAGATCATTGATAAAGTTCTTAACCCGGTCAAAGGGTTGCATGCCTATTTTCAAAGCGCCAACGACAACGAAATCGTGCTGGAATTCGGCAACATTCAATCCATGCCAATTGAGGTTTTGGGGCTCTCTTTTCAAAACAAGCCCATATTCGAGTTGAAGAACCGAACCATTTTACCGCCCAAACATCCATCGCGGCCAACGAATTTCGAAAACGTCCGATTTGCTATCCCGGCCCAGATGGCATGGTCGGATGCCATGATTTCAAATCTCACTGTGACCTATCGGCTCTTTGGAACGGATCGGACCAGGAAGGAGACCGTCTTCCCATGGTCGCATCTTTATGAAAATTTCCTGACTACCGATCTGATTCGGCAAAAGCCAAACATCCAAAATTTTGATTTTTTAAATATCGACAGGAATTCAAAGACTATCTCCATTGCGCCAGCAAGTTGGACGCTGACAGAAAACTTGATTGTTCCCGAAAACTACACTGTATTATGCTCTGAAGGGACTGAAATAAATCTTACCAATCAAGCCACTATCCTTTCTTATTCTCCGCTTCAATTTCGAGGTTCAGAAGAGAACCCAATTAAGATCTATTCAGCGGATTCCAGTGGCCAAGGAATCGTCGTGTTGAATGCAGAAAAAACTTCCTCCATGGAGTATGTAGAATTTGATAACCTCAGTAATCCGGCAAAACCTGGCTGGAAGTTGACTGGGGCAATCAATTTCTATGAATCGCCGGTGCAAATCTCTCACTGTCAATTCAATAGCAATCGCTCGGAAGACGGACTGAACATCATCCGGTCGGACTTTGTGATAGACAACTCCATCTTCAGAAGCACCTACTCGGACGCGTTCGATGGTGATTTTGTCACCGGAGAGATCACAAATTCATCTTTCATAGATTGCGGGAATGATGGAATCGATGTCTCCGGAAGTGTGGTTGACATCCACGACGTATTTATGGATGGAATCGGTGACAAGGGCGTCAGCATCGGGGAGAACAGCCAAGCCACGCTCAATCAAATCAACATAAAGAATACGGAGATTGCTATTGCGAGTAAAGACATGTCCGAAATCAGTATCGAGAATATCACCCTTCGGGACTGCAAAATCGGCTTCACCTGTTTTCAAAAGAAGCCGGAATTTGCAGCGGCAGAGATTCACGTGGTCGGGAGCGACATAACAAATCTCGAGATTCCCTTTCTGGTTGAGGAAAGCTCCAAGCTCACCATCGATGGCAAAGAAATCGCTTCCAGCCGAAAGAATATCAAAGAAATTTTGTACGGTGTGGAGTACGGGAAAAGCAGCCATTAGCTGCGTCACTTATCGCACTAGCAAGAGCCTTCGCGACGCCACGAAGTTCTCGTCAACCCGCAATCGATAAATATACACACCTGAAGCCACTTCCCTCCCACTGGAGTCGCGTCCATCCCAGTTGAGGACATGAAAACCGCCCGGTCTCTCTTCGTCCACCAAAGTAAGCACTTCTTGTCCGAGGATATTATAGATTTTGAGAACAACGTATCCCGCAGATGGCAAGCGATATTCCATACTTGTTTCGCTATTAAACGGATTGGGATAATTGGGCGGAAGTTCGTGAATATTTGGTCCGGGAAGCTCGGCCACGGTAAGATTAGATAAGCTGGTCTCGCCGTCGCTTCCAAATTGTTTAATGCGATAATAATAAAGGTCCGGCTCCAGACCGGGTGGCGTTCCGGCGTCCAAGTAATGGTATCGACCCGAAGTAGAGCTGGCCCGTTCGGCATCAACAAGCACAAATTTCAGCAATTGAATTCCCCCGACACTCCTTTGGATCTCGAAACCGACTGGATTGGACGCGGAGTTGCTTCTCCAGAAGAGTTCGACTTGGCCTGGCTCTGCATCCGAAGACAACGAAAGCTCAATCGGATCCCCTGTCGGATTAAATTCGAAGGTCCCAATGTCCGGAGCGGAGCCGATAAAATCATGTGTATTCAAGATTGTATCCCCCTCCCACACAAAAAAGGCGATGCCATTGTCAACACCCGGGCTTGCGCTGGTGCTCACATATTTTTCATCCAGCAAAGGTGCTTCGAACATGATGCTTTCTCCGTCAACGTTGCAATTATCAAAGTCGACCCAGTTTGCCCAAAGAACGCCATGAGCCACGATAGAATTTTCGTCAACGTTCTTCATGCCAACCCTGGCCGATCCAGCGATGATGTTATTTAACGCCACCACGTTATCGCCGCCGGACACGCCATGATCGTTATTTATAAACGTGTTGTTAATTAAATAGATCGGGTCGGGTATGCTTGCACCCTCAAATGTCTCTTTGTCGTTGGCCTCGCCTGTCATTCCCAACCCCACAAAGCCGTTATTGTAAATCAGGTTGCGTTCAATGTAAAAAACGCGATTCGATGGTCCCGGGTGTCCAACCAATTGGATGCCATCCTGTACATTGCCATAGATTTGATTCCTGCGGATCACATAGGTTAAGAGTTCTTCGTCATATTCATTAAGCTGAATTTCGATCCCGTCTTCACCATTATTCCGAATGATATTATCTCCGATGACGATATTCACATCGCGGTCAAAATCCAGTCCCTCCCCCTGGTTGTTCTCTATCACGTTAAAACGACAAACTCCGCCGCTTCCTTTTTCATAATCGACTGCGTCCTCGCATGTAGAAATGTGGTTATTGAGAATATTAATCTTAGCACGGGTTTTGATGCCATCTCGACCATTCCTGATGGTCAGGCCGGTTATGACGGTACCGGGATCCGTCGACCCTTTGACTGTAAATATGGTCTCCCCGTTGCCATCAACAATAGTTTGCGTGATGTAAGATTCATCGCCCGTGGTGAGAAACCAAGAGCCTAAAATCACTTTCTTGCCTTCAATCACGATTTCCTCAAAATATTCTCCTGGTGCTACAAGGACTGTGTCACCATCGGTTGCGGCGTCTATGCCTTCTTGAATGGTGGGTCGGTCGGCTGGAACCTCTAAGATACCGGCATTCAGGAAGGGTGTCCCAGAAAAGATGAACGTAAGTATGATTGTGTGTCGTGGTAGCTTCATGAGCCTCGCTTTGGTGGCTTCAGTGTAACGAAACTCATAACTTCAACCAACCATTTTGGGTGAATCTGTTTCATAGATACTCGATCTAATTAAATATCAAGCTGCCCCCTAAGCTGTTTCAATGCACAGACTGAACTGTGACAAGGGGATTACACATCATCATACTATGCAACGACTCTAACCCCATTATTCTTTATAAATACCAACATTCCACGACGAATGGTGAAAGATGGAAGGAGCGGAGAAAATAAGGGAGGGTTCAACACCAAGAAAGACATGGCAACCAAGGTGGGATCTTCGTTTCCA
>JAABYK010000006.1:5193-7104 GCA_011775825.1 Candidatus Zhuqueibacterota bacterium
GTGATCTTTCTTACAAGTTTTTGTTGGCCTGTCTCCATTCGGATGAAATAGACACCGGAACTCACGACCCGTCTCTGGCTGTCCCGGCCATCCCAACTTATTGTCTTAAAGCCTGTCGTTTGAAATTCATCAACCAAGGTCCGGACAAGTTGGCCCGTCATGTTGTAAATATCAATTCGGACTTCGCCGGCTTTCGGCAAGGTGTATTCAATATTAGTCTCGATATTAAAGGGATTGGGATAGTTCTGCTGAAGAGTGATCTTATGCGGCACAGTCTGCGTTGCGGTCACTTTCGATTCACTTAGTTCTGTATCCTCCTCATTGGACTTCAACAGTGACACGGATGAACCTGTTTCAATGATTAATAGAGGTGCACTATTGCCCTCTTTTGAGATATATTTAGCAATATCGTTGGAAGCATTTAAAATACCGAAACTGTATATTCCGTCTGCGGTAATTGCCGCAGTAACATCGAACTCGACGATTTCACCCTCGCTTACGGCGGGAAGAGAACTCAAAGCGGGGTTATTGAGTGAAGGAGCATTGTCCCAAAGCAATCCGTCTTCTGTCCAGGGTGTATTGCTTCCCTCATAATTATTGGACACAGAATAAATAGAACCGCCGTCCTCGCTGCCGTCTAACACCGTCAACCGGATTTTTGCACTGCTGATGGAATTTCCGGCTGCTGAAACATCATACTTAAGATACGTGATCACAAAATCATCGTGCGGCTGCCTGACGCGAAGCTCATCGTTATCGGCATAATTCCTTGTCGGCCTTGCAGAACGCACGAACGAATCATGAATAGGCACCAAAGTTATCGAAGTCGGAGGTTCGGTTATGACGAAATCTTCTGTACTGGTCGCCGTGCCATGACTGTTGGTCAGAAGGATGGCTCCAGTGGTAGCCTCTGAAGGCACAATCGCGCGCAATTGTGTGTCTGAATCTATCGTGAATTCCGAAGCTGCTGTACCATTAAACGCGGCCTCGGTGGTACCCGTAAAGTTGAGTCCCTCAATTGTAACTTCCGTGCCGATGGGCCCATTGTCTGGTGTAAAAGAAGCAATGACCGGAGTCGAGGTTACGATGAAGTCGTCATCGCTTGTTCCGCTACCGGCCTCATTCAGAACTTGTACCTGTCCCGTCGTGGCGTCCGCTGGCACCACAGCGTGAATTTCGGTATTAGATTCAACAGAGAACGTTGATGCTGCTGTGCCATCAAAATTGACCTCCATGGCTCCGATAAAATCATCGCCTAAAATCGTGACGTCTGTACCCACCGGACCGCTCGTTGGGCTGAAAGAAGCAACCGTGGGAGTGCTGACCGTCCCGCTGCCAAAAGAAATTACCAACTCAGGAGCGAACGAACCGTCTTTGGAACCATATCTTACAACGTCAAAGGAATTGCTCTTCATGGCAAATGTATAATCTCCATCACCCGTTATGGCGTCCGTGACATTGAATTCCACAACATCATTTAGAGCAACGGGGCCAACAGAACTCAAGGGGTCACTTGTAATCGCTGGTGCGTTGTCCCACAAGAGCTCTTCCTCCTCCCAGGGTGTATTTGTTCCTAAGTAGTTGTTTTCCGCCAAATAAACGGTCCCACCCTCTACGCTTTCATCGGTGACGGTTAGGCGAAGAACCGCATTTTGTGGTTGACTCCCTACTCCGGTAACTGAGAACTTAATATACGCGACGATTTCCACTGAATTCCGTAACCGAACACGAAGCTCATCATTGTCACCGTAATTCTTATCGGGATCGGATGATTTCACAAAAGAATCCTCTATAGGCTCAAATGTCAATTCGCTGGGCGGGGGGTCGGATATTTCGGTTACCGAAAAATCGGTGCCGCTGGTATCTGCCCCTGCAGCATTTGACACCGTAATCTTTCCGGTCGTCGCTCCT
>JAABYK010000006.1:7125-9399 GCA_011775825.1 Candidatus Zhuqueibacterota bacterium
AAAATGACTTCCTGTAATGGTGACGACCGTCCCAACCGATCCACTCTCCGGAGTGAAGGCATCAATAATCGGCGGTTCGATAACTATAAAGTCCTCAATGCTGGTTCCGGTGCCATCTCCGTTTTTAACCGTTATGGGCCCTGTGCCCGCTCCGGATGGAACTTCCGCACGAATGCTTGTTTCGGAGTCAACCGCAAATTGAGATGCTGCAGTGCCATTGAATGCAACCGAAGTTATAGCCGTAAAATTCGTGCCAGAGAGCGTCACCACAGTGCCGACAACTCCGCTGGTTGGTGTAAATGAAGAGAGCGTCGGAGCGGCTATCACCTCATATTCCGTTAGACTGATGGCGGTTCCGGCACTGTTGGTTACACTGATTTTTCCGGTGGTCGCACTCTCGGGAACAATTGCATGAATTTCCAGCACGGAGAAAATGGTGAAATCGGTTGCCAACTCTCCATCAAATGAGACACTGGAAACTCCGGTAAAATTGCTACCGGTGATGGTGACCTTTGTTCCAACCGGGCCACTCGTAGGCGTGAAGGCCGTGATTTCCGGTGGTGAAATTATCTCGAATGTTTCGTCGCTGCTGTCAGAGCCTTCAGAATTCTGGACAGTAAGATTGCCTGTTGTCGCCCCTTCTGGCACACTCGCCCTTATTTGAGTGTCTGAATCTATCGTGAAAGTACCGGCTGGGGCGCCATTGAACAAAACTTCGGTAACATCGGCAAAACTGCGACCGGTAATCGTGACCTCTGTCCCGACACCGCCGCTCTTTGGTGCGAAGTCGGTTATCGCTGGAATCGGGGAAGCGCTACCGGATGGCTCAATCACCAGTTCGGGAGCAACAACTCCCTCTTTTGAGCTATATTTGGCAGCATCCCAGGTGTCATTTGTAAATGAAAAACTGTACACGCCATCCCCTGTTATCACAGATGTGATATCAATCTCGACAACTTCGCCCAACCCGACTGCCCCGAGCGTCACCAGAGGTGAACCTGTCAAAAGCGGCGCATTGTCCCAAACCAGACTTTCCTCGGTCCAAGGTATGGATGAATCCAGATGATTGTTGGAAACAGTGTGGAGCCTCCCTCCTTCCGGTCCATCATCAATAACATGCAGTCGAAGAACAGCACTGTTCGGTGCTCCACCAATTCCGGAAACATTGAACTTTACGTATGCATTGTAATCTGTATCGGAGGATTCTCTGACTCTCAACTCATCGTCATCACCGTAATTCTTGTCTGAACGGGTGGACTGGACAAAAGTATCCTCAATTGGATGCAGGGTTATTGTGCTTGGCGGAGCGGTTATCGTAAAAAACGTGATACTTGTAGCAGTGCCTGCTTCATTGCTGACATGAATGGGGCCGGAGGTGGTACCATCCGGGACCGTGGCGCGTATCTGGGTATCTGAGTCTATCGTGTAATCAGTCGCTGCATTCCCATTAAACGAGACCTCTGTTACACCTGTAAAATTCTCACCGATGATGGTCACCTGCGTATTAATGGGACCGTCTGTCGGGGTAAAAGAAGTAATCGCAGGTGGGGCGATCACGGTAAAGGTATCGGGACTGATTCCCGTTCCATCGGAATTCGTGACACTTATGGGACCTGATGTAGCATCTCCGGGCACGACTGCACGAATCTGAGACTCTGAATCGACCGAGAATGTCGCGGCAAATGTTTCGTTAAAAGTCACACTTGTTACGTCGATGAAATTGCTCCCACTAATCGTCACTTCCGAACCTATCACACCGCTTGCGGGAGTCAATGAAGTAATGATTGGGATAGCGGTCGACCCTCCGCTACCAATACTCTCCACGAGCAATTCGGGAACTACACTCCCTTCCTTCGAGCTGTAAATGACAATATCCGAGGAGTTGTTCTCAATGGCAAAACTGAATTCACCATTGCCGGTTACAGCCGAAGAGACATCAAATTCGACGACTTCATTTAAGGGCACCGCCCCCAGTGAACTCAACGGCTCGCCGTCAATTTCGGGGGCATTGTCCCAGACTAAGCCGTCTTCTGTCCAGGGCGTATCAGAGTCTTTGTAGCTATTCGAAACATAATAAGTCGAGCCGCCATCCCCGCTTTCATCGCTGACAAAAACTCGAAGTTTCGCGCTTTGTACGTTACCGGGTAGGCCAGAAACATTGAATTTAAGATAGGAAATTCTATCTACAGAGGTTTCTCTGACTTTGAGTTGAGGGTCATCGGCATTGTTTTCGGCGGGCCTTGAAGACCGAACATAAGCATCGTCTGTGGGATT
>JAABYK010000006.1:9459-40126 GCA_011775825.1 Candidatus Zhuqueibacterota bacterium
GTAATAGCAATCCGACCCGTTTGTGCGCCAACCGGCACTTCTGCACGTATCTGTCCATCCGAATCTGCCGCAAATGAGGGTGAGGAGACACCACCAAAACTCACATCGGTTGCTCCATTGAAATTGCTGCCGACCATTGTAACTTCCGTGCCAACCGGTCCGCTAATCGGAACGAACGCGGTGATATTGGGTGTCTGCGGAGCCGTACCAGACAGATCGACTGTAATCGTCTGGTTGGCAGAGACATGACTGCGTGTAATCGTGGTGCCGTTCAAGAATCTGACCACCACGTCCACAGATGAATAGCTTCCCAAGCCAAAATGGAGCACCGGATCACTCTGCCCTAAATAGCCATTGTTGCTGCGGGATTCGCGCATACCTAAAAGAGCACCACCTGCTTCCCCGGGCGGATAAATCCGAGCCTTTGCGCCAAACGCACCCGTTTGTCCTTGGGGAGAGACTAAGTTGATCTTCAACCAATTTCCGGAATCATAATTGTTGCGAACCAGCCAGTTACGCGATCTCTTACATCCAAAAGCAAAATCCAGATCCCCGTCAAGATCGATGTCGGCAAACGCAACGGCACGTGGGTCATTAATTCCGTCAACGGGAATTGCCGGTCCGGGGCTAAAGAACCCGTTGCCATCATTTAGGTAGCATTCTGTATCTCCGGCAAAAACCAAATCTAGATCTGCATCGTTGTCAAGATCGGCAAATGCGCCCATGTAACCATCCGTACCCGAAAAACTCATGATAAAGGAAAAGGTGCCATCACCATTATTTCGGTAAAGATTGCCAATGTCGGCCTCTGCCAACAACATATCCAGATCGCCGTCGTTATCCACATCCCCTGTTGTAATGCCGTCATTAGCCCCATGATTAACTCCAATGGACGCTGGTGGAATAAGCGTAAAGTTGCCGCTGCCATCATTTTGCAGAATGTTGACATCCCCAGTGCGGTTAGCAGCAATAATATCAATATCGCCATCACCATCGTAGTCAGTGTCCGTTGCGCCTTGACCTGCGGGTGCAGAATAAAGTTCGCCGGCATTGATGGCTGTGAACTGCATGTTACCATCATTTCGATAGATTTCATTGCGTTCATCCGGTGGATCATCCGACCCTGCAAAGTTGGTTATGGCCAACAGATCGAGATCGCCATCTTTGTCCATGTCAAAAGCTAAGGCGGCACGGGTGGGCCATTCGCGCTCCGGGATGCCACTTATGGACGTTACGTCCACGAAGAAGCCATTGCCGTCGTTTTGAAATATGTTATTGACGCCGGAAATGTCATTTGTTCCAAAGGTGGTTCCGTTGTACAAATCAAAGTCACCGTCATTGTCCAAATCGGCGAATGCACCGCCGTGGGACCCGCCATCAAAATCAGCAACGCCACGCAGGGAGGCTTCATTAACGAAGCTATTGCCACCGGTGTTTCTAAAAAACAGATCGCTCATGGGATCGTTGAATAACATCGTGAAGTACAGGTCTGGCAGGTTATCACCATCCACATCCGCAAACAGGGCGGCATGACCACCGGTATCGTTTTCCGGCCCACCGGTTCCTGCGGACAAGGTAATATCTGTGAATGAAAGCGTGGGTTGTGCGATGGCAAACGGTTCGTCGGATTGATCGTTGATCGAATTGCTGTTCGTATCGACGATTCGGATCAGTCCCTCCTCGGTGGTTGCGCTGGGAACTTGCCACTTATACGTGCCGCCGTTGAAAGCGTCTCTCTGGATTGTAGTCCAATTTCCGCCAGAATCCAGAGAATATTCGATGTTAACATCGTCGATGTTGCCGGTCGAATCCCATTCGATTCTGAATTCCGTACCTGCAAACAGTTTTTCTCCCCCGTTGGGCAGACCGACGACAATTGTCTTAGGTGGTTCCTCAATTTCGAATGTGGCACCCGAAACGTCTCGTGTCGCGCCGTCATCCGCATCCGATATGCGGATCAAAGCATCAAAAGTCGGCGTGTTGGGCACGGTCCAATTGTAGTGCCCATCGTTATCCGTGCGGTTTTCAACGGTAGTCCAATTGTTACCAGCATCAACTGAATACTCAATCTCAACCTCGTCAATATCGCCCGAACTATCCCATTCGATTCTAAACTCTGATTCAGCAACCAGGGTCTCGCCGCCATCGGGGACCGTGACCGTGATGTTTTTCGAAGCAGTCGACGAAGCTTTCACTTCATACCATGCCAAATCTTTATCGCCTCGAATAGCGGCTGCAATATCGCCATCGCCGTCCTTGTCCACATCTGCGATGTACACCCCACGCGCTGTGTCGACATTGTCGACAATCACGCCCTCGCTAAAATTTCCATTGCCCTTGTTAAACCAGACCATGATATTGTTGGCGCCAAATCCCGCGGCGGCGATATCCATGTCGCCATCACCGTCAACATCGCCGGCCACCACGGACCAGCATTCTCCGTATCCGGGTTCAATGATTTGTTTTGAAAAGCTGCCACCACCGCTATTTCTAAACAGCACAACGTCGCCATTATTTCTTTGCGTTCTCAACACATCGTTGTCACCGTCTCCATCCACGTCAGCGGCAAAAACGCACCAACCGCCGTCGCTGCTTATTCTTCTATCCGTAAAATTGCCATCCCCATCGTTTCGGTACCAACGTGTGCCTTCCACTCCACACGCAATACCGTCCACTCTTCCATCATTATCCAAATCAGCGGCATACACGGAATGAGCATTGTTCAAGTTGTCGAGGACTTTTTGCGAAAACCTGCCATTTCCGTTGTTCTGCCACCACAGGATGTGATCTTCAGACCAGGAGGCTCCGATGATGTCCAAATCGCCGTCGGCATCCAGGTCTGCGGCGTGGATTGACTCGGGTCCCAGTATCTCCCCCAGCGTAATCTTTGAGAATCCACTGCCTGTCTTTTCCCAAAAAGCAAATTCGTCGACACCGCTTGACGCCCCCATAGCGTCCACGTCCCCATCCAGATCAACATCGGCAGCATGTGCAGCCCATGCTCCCTGAAAAGACCCGATAGAACTCCTGGTAAAACTACCGGAGCGATTTCTCCACAAGTCTATCCCTCGATTTGAAGCTGTAACCAGATCCGAATCACGGTCTCCATCCATGTCGACTGCGTAAACCCAGTAAGCGCCTGCCAAATCCCCATCGATTGTATGGCGTTCAAATTGAACCTGAGCACTTAAGCTGTTTGCAGAAAGAATAAAAACTGAAAATGGAACTGAAAGTAAAAAGCAATACCTAATTAACCGTCTTTTCATAAGTCTCCTCGTTGCTTAGCCAGTGATGCCGATTAATCTCAGCTCTCGATATAGGCGATTGCTTTTTCGTCCTTGAAAGGCGATCCCCCGATGAACTACGTCACGAATGCGGAAATAGAATTAAGATCTCGGATGTCTAGAAGAATATCCCCCTTTTTTAAGATAATCAACAAGTTAGGGCAAACTGAATTGCTTAAAACATATTTTGAAATTTGATATTAATATACATACAAACCGGTTGGATTGCAGTTACGGTGGGTAGGAAAATGTGAAAAAACTTTAAAAAGAACTCGAGCTAACGTGATCTTTCAAGGCATAGATTCTCAACCCTGGAATATTTCCATTCGTGACTTCTGGAAATGCCGACAAAAAGGCTGGATGTTCGTTGGAATCCTGCCAAACGAAATAATAGTCGATGTCATATGTGTTCAGTTCATTTTCTATTTCTTCCGCTGTCTGGTTTGGCTTCACCTGGCCGAAATACTGTGCGCCGATATGGTAGGCAATGTACATTGTGGTGTAATGTTTATTGGCCGCGATGTTTCCGTGGATGCCGTAATCCTTTTCCAATTTTTTGCCGAGTTGGTACACATCTTTTTTGGTATTTACGTTCGCTCTCAGATATTTGGAGGCGGGCAAAACGAATGTGGCCGCAAAAAACAATATCAGCAAACTTTGACTCAGCTTGTTGAAATGACCGCTCCTCAATAATAGGCGAATGAGATGTCCTCCCATCAGGATGAGCAAAACGGCATTGACCCATAAATACCTGCTTTCCACGACCATCACAATATAGCCAGAGCAATAGAGAATCAGTGTCAGCAAAGGATACAAGATAATGTCTTTTGAGATCAACTTTCTTAATGGTACCAGGGCCATCAAGAAATAAAAAAACAAAATGTAACGAGACAAACTCGAAAAAGACTGAAATTTTTGCAAGTTCTTTTTACTGTTGCGAACAATTAATTTTAGTTGATACTTAAACAGACTCCACGACTCCAATGGCGACCATTCAGGCATTTGGTGATAGGTTGGATCTTCCCATGCACTCACCGCAGTTTCATTGGTCGGCGGAAACAGACCCTCATAGTAATAAGGGCCTCCCTTTGATTTGGATTCCGGTCCAGAAGCCAGATAGTTGAACTTGCCGGCTGTGCTGAATGTTACTCGATCGTACTTAACACTTATCAAGGCGATCCATGGACCATTGATGAAAAAGAAAACCAGAAATCCATAAACACAATTCCTCAAAACGTTTTTCTTGTTTAAGCCGGTCGATGCTTTGTGATAATGAATTATATTAAACAACAAAAAGTGAAGAATAAAAAAAGGCAGCGCATAGGCCTTACTAAAATAGGCAAGGCTTGCGTAGACGCCGCACAGGATTCCGTTTAACTTTTTTCCTGTATAGTCTTTATCGAATATCACATTGAAGTACAGGAGCAAAAACAGAATGACAAAAAAATCCGGTGGGGAATCATTCAATGCATACGAAAGGATAGCCGGGACCAGAGCGATTAGGATGACCGTCGAGATGTTTTCGGGGAAGCTGAATCTCCGAGACAGCAATCTCGTTGCCATCAGAATCAGCATTCCGAAAAAGACAGTCAAGATTACACTGGCTAATAGCGGTTCGAATCCCACAGCCAACAGGGGGATGAGCAACCATGAATAGAGCGGTGCCCAACAGCCATTAATCGCATTCGCAAAGTCTCCGCGTAAATATTTCTGTGTCAGACTGATGTATGAAATACTATCGGGTGAAATTTGATATCGATAAAAATAGATGAGAATTGAACCAAGGAGAAGATAGAAAATTAAAATAGCATTAAATTTGAAATCTAAGATATCACGGATATCTGCAAGTGGAGATCTCTTCATGAATGGCTGTTTCCTGGCTGCAAAATTCTAATGAATCGTTCACAAGATAGAAGCTTCTTTTAAACACGGAGTCACTGAGTTTGCGGAGGCTCACGGAGAAAGAGCTCGTTGTGGTTAAAGTTCTAATCGCACCATAGTACGCTTCACTATCATTTGTTACATTTATCGGAACCGAATAATGACACCGAAAGCAACTGACAACCAATGAGTCAGTGACTTCCTTATCTGTCATTCGCTTCGCTGTCATTGAACGTTTGCAAAAATGCAAAAACTCCGTGACTCTCAGCGTGCTCTGCGACTCCGTGTTTAAAAAATCCTTGCCAAAAAAACACAAATTTAACTGCTAACGTATAATTTCCCGGACAATGCTTTCTCAAAATATCGGAAATTTTGATGCGATGATGAGAATGACGAGGATAATGGCCCCAACGAAATAGCTTTTTGGATCCCGCACGGTGAATACAATCGGATCGTCGTCCATGACACCTCGGTGGGCTAAGAACCAGACCCGGGTGATCCAGTACAGCAGAAAAGGTCCGATCAACCAGAGCGTTGCAGGGCTTTTGTAGAGCTTTACAACTTCCTCACTGTTGATGTAAAGCGCCAGCACGAGGACGGAAAGATAACCGCTCGCCGGGCCTACGCTCCTGAGTACCTCCTTATCGACCATGGAATAGCCGCGACCCTTGTTGTGGTTCTGTTCCAGATTTTGAATCAGACGGAGTTCAGAATATCGCTTTACAAATGCTAAGCTCAGAAAGAAAAACATCGAAAAAGCCAAAAGCCAGGTCGTGATGTCAATGTTCAACGCCACTCCTCCTGACAAAATGCGAAACGTATACAATCCAGCCAAAATCAAAACGTCAACAATCACCACACGTTTGAGGTAGAATGAATAGGCCGAGGTAAGTCCCACATAAAGCCCCAAAGCAGCGGTAAACAGGATAGGGAGAAAACTCACTGATATTAAGAAACTCAGGCCCAAAAGAAATGGCACAAAAAATAAGCCCGTCTGAATCGGCAATGTGCCAGCCGCGAATGGACGATTCCTTTTCTTCGGGTGCTGTCTGTCCGACTCAAGATCCATCAGGTCGTTTATGATGTAAATGCTTGAGGCGCATAAGCTGAACGCACAAAATGCCAGTAAACCCTGCAACCATAGCTGCAAGCTGGTTACCTTGTGAGCAAGCAATAATGGCACAAAGATCAAGATATTTTTCACCCATTGATGCACGCGAAGCGCTTTGAAGAAAACCACAAATGAATTCTTCCCGGCATCCGAGAAGGTTTTGATATTTGTTGAAACTTGACGGGCTTGTTTCATCAATTTCTGAGACGGTGCTACGACAAACGCACTTCCTGTAGCTTTCCAGATAGGCAAGTCCACACCACCGTTTCCAATGTAGTCAAAATCTGTGCTGCCAACATGATCTGTCAACGCATGAAGCTTCTTGGTTCCAGATAAATTTGTTTCGCCATCGCTGGCTAAAACCGCAGAAAACAGATTCAGATGTTGTGCGATCTTATCTGCAACCAAAGCATCGGAGGCGGTTGTTAAAATTATCTGTCTTCCTGTCGCCTTTTCTTGATTGACATAGGAAACGATATCTTCTCGGAATGGCAGACAATTTGGGTTAATTTCAACCAGTCGAGCGATTTGACGTTTGAAAAGGGCTTTTCCTTTTAGCACCCAGAATGGCAGGTAAAAAACGTACCATGGTTTAGTTCGGAGCAATTTGAGCAGCGTCTCCCAGAGCATATCTGTTGCAAGTAACGAGCCATCCAAATCAACACAAAGCGGTCTTTTGATGTCAGTGACTGTGTCCTTCATGCCTACAATTGTACTTAAAAAGAAGCCGGTATGCAATCAAAAAACGATACCGGCTTCAATTATGGCAAACTGCTTTAGTCGACGCTATATTTCGAATTACTTAAAATCTCAGTTTCTCAAAACCAAACCAAATTCTTCCGGTCGAACGTGTCCAACCACCAAACTATTTCAGCAAAAGCATTTTCCGGGTTTGGCGAAATTCGCCGCTCACGATTTGGTAGTAGTACACGCCGGAACTTACTTTCCTGCCGTGGTTGTCGGTTGCATCCCACGTGACGACATGAAAGCCCGCCTTCTTGCGCTCGTCTACCAGGGACTTGACTTCGCGGCCCAGCATATCGAGGATTTTGATAACTACCTTGTCGGCATTTGGAATTTGAAACCGAATCTTTGTCTCCGGATTGAACGGATTTGGAAAATTCTGGCTCAACTCAAAATTCTCAGGTACTTCAATGTCCACAGTGATGGGACCATGTTGAACTTTTCTGCCGTTAATATCCACATCTTCCAGGATGTAAAAATATCTGAAGCCAGCCTTAACTGTCCGGTCGACAAACTCGTACCGTCCCTCTGGATTGCTGTCAATTAATTCTTCATTAATTTCGACAAAGTCCCCGTTTCTTGATTGACTGCGCAGAATATTGAATCCCAGGTTATCAATTTCTCGACTCGTCACCCAGCTAATCTTCACGCCGTCAATGCCGTTAAATTTTGCATCGAAACTGGCAAGCTCCACCGAAGTCACAATTAGATCGATCTTCCAAGACAGCGAGACCATATCCTGGCCATCCGAAACCTCCACTTTGATGATATACGAACTGGCTTCGAGGTTGTCGGTTATGAATTCATACGTCAGGTTCGTAGAAACCAACGTGCCACTGCCATTCAGGTCGGTAAAGATCAACCATGAAATGTCCAGAGGATCGTTATCTGCATCCGAGACGCCGACGGAAAAATTGACCCTCTCCCCACGCAGAACATCAAAATCAACCTGAGCTGGAGAAAACGTGTTGATGACCGGAGGATTGTTGTTGTTTCTGACGGTAATTGTAACGGTCTCGGCATCCAGACCGCCCCTGTCATCACGCGCAAAAAACGTGACCTCATATTCACCCGCCTGTCGATCGCTGGGCGTCCAACTGAAGACGTTGTCATTGAAGGACGCACCACTTGGCAAATTCTCCGCTTCGTAGGTTATGTCGTCGCCGTCCTCATCCGTCGCTGTAAGTTCAATGGTCAAATTGTTACCCTCGGTGACCGTCGTGTCATTAAGATCGGCGAACAACGGGAAATTATTGGACACGCCTGTAGCCGTAAAATTTACCGGTGAGCCATTCAAACTAAAGGCAAGTGCTGCTGCCTGATTCGTGCCCGAGTTAACGATGGTAAAGGAAGTCGAGGCAATACCGTCCTCATTCGACCGGGAGTCTTCAGGATTCACACTATTACCATTTTGTGTCACCCACGTTACTTGTTGACCCGCGACCGGATTTCCGAAAGAGTCGGTTATGAGTACCCTTAATGGAAACACCAACTCACGCCCAACAGTGGCGTCTTGACCACTTCCATCATACAAACTGATGTTAGTAGCGTTTGATGAAAGGACAGTCACGGTAAACACTTCAAAGAATCCGGGCAAATCGTTGGATGTGGCCTTTACCTTGACCGTACCTACGGTTGTAGGTAATCTCAACCGTGCCTCTGAAATGCCAACTGCGTTGGTCGTATTTTCTTGACTTTCAATCACCGCGCCACCCTCAATGACTTCAAAGGCTGCATGAGCACCTTCAAAAGCGTTACCATGGCCATCGGTAATGATAACCGATATGGTGTAGTTCGAATTCACGACGCCACTGCCGCCATCGCCTGCGTGTGCGGATAGGTTCGCCGGTGCTCCGACCACCCCTTCTGCCGTGAATCTGATTTCACCGCCGATGTCGGGATGATTGACTTCGACAATATTTGTTCCAGCGGTCGTTCCCAATGTCAGTGTCGCCTGGGCTATGCCCAAATAATCAGAAACTGGATTTTCATTTGTGAGGCTGCCGCCACCGGAGACCACTGAAAAATTAATTGTTTCTCCGGCCACAGGCTTTCCGTTTTCATCCCTTACCAAAACGCTGAAAGGCTCGGACAGCTCCATACCTGCTGCGCCCGTTTGATTGTTACCCGAGAACTCCTCAATTGTAGCGGCCGTGGCGATCACTCCTGTGGCTGAGAAAGTGACGGGAGAGCCATTGAGAGCGTTCCCATTAAACGAGGCCGAGGCATTTGCCGTATTTGTACCCGGGCTCGGACCCAGAACCCAGGTCGCACGAGCTTTACCGTTTGCGTCGGTTACGCTTACAACGCTCACTTTGCCAGCACCCGATTGAGAACTTGAGCCGCCGTTCACGATGAACCCCTGATTTCCATTTGCTTCAAAATCCACCGTCACGCCCGGCACCGGATTGTTATTCACATCGGCAACCAAAACTTCGATTGGATTTTCTAAAGCGGTTCCCACATTGGCCGTTTGACCATCGCCGGAGCTCTTCGATAGGGTGTGAGGATCGAGCGCTTGAAATTCAACATTCACACTGCTCTCCAGATCGAGGTTATCAAGGACACTCCTGGCACTGACGGTCTTCACCTCTGCTTTTTTGGAAGCGATCGTGCCCGTCGCCTGACCGTTACCATCGGTTGGCGTCTGCGGCTGGCTAATGAAATTGTTGCTGCCAGTAGAGTTGATGGTGACGGCTTTGCCTGAGATCGGGTTTCCGAACCTGTCAGTAAGTGTGACTGTAATTGTGGCCATGGATTGCCCGTCTGCCGGGACCTCAGAAACATTTGAGGTTACAGAGGAAGCTTCGGGATTCACTGGCCCGGTTGTAGCACTGGCAAACACTGTAATTGGTGACCCATCTAATTGATTAACACCGTCGTTCGCGCTAATGGACAGTCTTTGCGAGTTGTTCCCGAGTGCGCCACCAAGAGTCCAGCTCAAAGCCGCAACCCCATTCTGGTCGGAATTCACAACCGTATCTGTAGAAGCAGTGTTTCCGAGTGTTCCTCCTCCGGCTGTCACCTGAAATCTCACCGGATGGTTAGCGATTGGATTTATGCCTATATTATCGGTGACTTCAGCTCGAATCTGTTGTGGCAAAGTCTCGCCCGCCTGTCCTGTTTGACCGCCGCCACCGACCAGGTCGAGATTTCTGGCATCGGTTGCGATCGCTGAAGCGACGAAAATTATTGGCGAGCCGTCGAGGGGACCATCATTTTCCGAAGTTACCCGAACGCGGTTATTAAAGGGATCATCCGAAGTGGCTGCATTCACACCGAGCGTCAAGGTTGCGCGCGCCAATCCGTTTTGATCGGTGGTTACATCAATGCTGCTGCTGCCGTCAAAGTTACCCCCGCCTGCTTCAACGGTAAAGGTCACTTGCCAGCCTGCTAAGGGATTGCCAGCACAATCTTCAACCAGAACCACAAACGGCTCCGACAAAGGAGTCAGAATTAATCCACTGGCGCTATCTCCCGACACTTCAACTAATTTGCATGCATCACCTACTTCCGCGGAGGCCGAAAATTCAATTGGGGAACCATCTAGTTGTTGCCCAGAAAAAGTGGCGGAAGCCACAAGCTTGTTGTTCGACTGGCCTGCAGTGGGACCAAGGGTCCATTGAACCTCGGCAATACCGGAAGAATTGGTTTGCACTGTGACAGGATTGGTGCTTCCGTTGACCTTACCGCCGCCTTGTGTTACCGAAAACATCACATTGTGACCGGACAGGAGCGCGCCAAGTTCATCCTTCACTCGAACGCGAATCGGGTTAGACAAAGGTTGACTCACCGTTCCATTCTGACTAAGACTCGAGAGAGCCTCCAAGGTCTTGGGTTCCGCTGCAGTGGCAGTAAATGTGATTGGAGAACCATTCAGGGGATCAGAAGAACCTTCGAAAGTCGACGTTGCCTGTACGGTGTTGGTAGCACCGGGAGTGGGGCCAAGCGTCAATGTGGCCGAGGCAATTCCGTTCACGTCCGTATCGACGATCGTTTGAGAGTTTCCATTAAAACTGCCACCCCCACCTGTTACTTGGAATGTAACGGCATGATTAGCAACCGGAACGCTCACAACGTCTGTCACGAGAACCTTGAACGGCTTAGAGAGCGGTTTGACCGCGGTTCCCGTCTGGTTGTCGCCACTGTCCTGGGCATATTTCTGCATCACATCCGCCGGACCGGCCGTTGCGGTTGCCTTGAAAATAGTTGGCGGTGCGGTAGAACCGGGGGCGGTCACCTGCACTTCAGTTAATGATGTGTCTGTCGATGTCGTTAGACTATTTAACGCTTGACCGGTCGCGTCAGACAAAACAGGATTCGGAGTCGCAAGTGTTCCGTTGCCGGTGATGACATTCCAGTTTGTCTCGTAATTGGATACCAAGTTACCAAATTGATCTTTGAGTTGTACGAGCAAATCAAAAGGTAATTGTGTACCCGGATCAGCCTGTTGATTATCGCCGGACAATTTCGTAATTGTGGCCGGCACATCCGCAGTGGCAGACGCGACAAAGTCCACCGAAACGGTTCCCAAAAAGCTGACACTGACGATATTATTGTTCACGCCCGCAGTTGGTCCTAAAATCCAATTCGCCGAAGCTTCACCATTCGCGTCGGTCTTTTGCGTTAATTGGTCGCCAACAAATACAATTCCGGTTGGCACAAAATCAGGATCCGTCGTAAACAAAATCTGATCCAGAAGCGTCCCGTCCTTGCCTTCGATAATTTCCAAAGTGTGACTGACACCAGCCGTGAGATTCAAAACGATGCGGTCAATCTCAGGATTGCGACGGTTTCCACTCCCACGGTGGGAAACATCATCCCATTTCCAGTCGATTGAGGTGTTGTCAAGATCCACATCCCAAACATATTCGGTCCCGCCATCGACTTTGATCTTAAATGCATCGCTGTTGCCGTCAGGATAGATGGCGCGACCCCACATGTAGTAAGTACCGGTTTGAGGCACATTGAACGTCATCACACCCAATCCGTTTTCCGTACCCTGTCCGTCCGGAACATGAATGTATTCACCTTGAGATGCCAGACCATCCGTTCCAATCTCCATGCCGCCTGAAAGGCTTGCGGATTCGGCTTCGAGAACAATGTTTCCTGCCGGATCCGTCAGTCTTCCATCGCCGGCTTTGACATTGAATGAGACGGTCTCATTGGCCAACGGCTCTCCGCTACCGGAAGTCAATCTGACCTTTAATAATTCAGGCAGTGACTTTCCAACTGTACCGGTCTGGTTATTTCCGGAAACAATCTGTAACGAAAGCGGAGACAAGAGCAATTTGAAATCGTCGATGTTGTTATTTCGATCGCCCGCTAACATGACGCCGGAATAAAGCGCCCCCAGCGAAGTCGGATCGATGTGGGTCGGCGGCGAATCGGTTAGCGTGACATCTTCAACTCCGTTGACAAATATCGTGAAATGATTGCCTGTACCATCCGATGCAATCTGGATCCTGAATCTATCTCCTGGCCCGGGTGCAGGTAACCCTGGAGTAACAATGAGCGGATTTTCAGGCTTTCCACCCTCGGTTATTTCCCATAAACGATATTCGTTCTTGGCCGTTCTTCGTGTAATTAAATAGCCGTTCGCCAGGGTATCCGGAGAATCCAGCATAACTGCGATGCCACCAAGGTCAATGCCAGCTGCATCGGCGCTTTCTGCCCACTTGAATGAGACTTCGACGGGATTAAATTCGTCTTTGAAGACCGCCAAGTTCCAGTCATCCGCTGCGGTTGAAGTGTTTGCCAATTCATCGTTTTCTATCGCCATGGACTGATCCGCGGCCCAGGCGGTTCCCAAACTGGCGCGGTTAAAATCATCGCTCACCAATTCTCCGGGCGCTGTGGTTATCATGGGCACGTTGGAAATCTGGGACATGTTTCCGGAGTCATCCTCAGACCGAAGCGCAAAGTAAAACGTCGTGCCGGGTTGCAGACAAAGCACAAGCATCGATTCTGGCGTTCCCGAAGGTGACGGCGTCGGCACGTTTTCCACCGGAGTGGCCGCATTGAAATCAGCTTCGTTCAAAATGTCAGTGGTGGCATAACGCAAATCATAAGCAGAGGCGGTTCCTTCGCTGCCGTCACCTCCCGGAGCAGACCAGCTCACTTTAACTGTCGTTTCCGTGGCCTCAGAGAGGGTCAGATCCTCCACCCTGGACGGCGGATCGAAATCTCCCCCGCCCTCTGCCGTAAAGTCTTCGATGTTATTTTCCTGGTTGCCCAAAAATATGATACCGGAATAAAGGACATTGGCCTTCCCTTGAAGAAAATTAGGATCGACCAGGGTGCCATAAGGCGTATCATTGATAAAAACCTCGAATTTGTTGCCGCTGCCATCCGTGGATACTTCCACCCTCATTACGTCACCCGGACCGGGATCGGACAGCGGTGAATATTCTTCGGCATCAACCAGATCTATGAGCACGCCCTGATTGATAATCCACAAGCGTATTTCATCTCGCGACGCTCTGGCTGTAACGGCGTAACCGCTGGCGTTCGCTGAGTTGCATTGATCTAGCATTAAGGCGAGACCACTTAGTTCAACGCCTAAGGCATCCGAACTGTTACTCCATTTCATTAAGAGTTTGCGTGGATTCGTCATGCCCTTAAATATAGAGAGGAACTGCCACTCTTCGGTTGTGGAATTGTTGATTAAATCGCCATTGGAGATCACGTTTTCCGGATCGGATTCCCAAGCAATGCCCAGATTCTGTCTTTCGAAATTATCCGTGACCGTGATGTCGGTGTTATTCAGTGCATTCATAATCAAATTAAACCACACACCCGCCATGACCCCGTAGCCGGCATCGTTCGGATGCACATTATCAGACAGGTAGTTGTTGGCCCAGTTCGGGTTACACTTGAAGACCTCGTTCATGCCAGCGTAGTAAATCTTGTAGCCGAGGTCCCGTTTTTCAAGATACAGACCAAAGAGTTTGGTGTTTAGATCTGTGGTAATGTCATCCTTGGCGTCGTCCCGCGGAACCAGGCTGGCTAAGATAATATCAATATTAGAATTATGAGCGTGAATCGCGTCTGAAATGCCACTGATGTCAGCTCGAATTTGATCAGATGGTTCACTGCCAGAGACGTCATTCGTACCTATGTGCAGTAAGACCATGTCAGGATTTTCGGTATCCAAAAAATTGTCAACGTTAGCCAAGATGAAGTCGGCTTTCTTCCCGCTCCATCCTTCGTGGTCGGCGTCGAAGCCCGAACCATCGCTTAAAGAGCCCACAAAATCGAAGTTCACGCCTGCAGCGTTCAGTGAATCCGCCAACGGTTTTCGATACCCCACAATACCTGTAGACTCTTCTCCGCGTGTGATTGAATTGCCCAAAGGCATGATTTTCGTGGTTTGTGCAACGAGTGAACTTGCCATCATAGAGACCGACAATAAGGTCACCCACAACAAGGTTGTATTACGAATGCTGCTACGACTCTTCATGATTTCCTCACCTGATGTTCTTATGAAATCAGTACATCGATTTATTCGTATTTAACATCCCCCATCCCCCACCGATTTATCTATGATCGCGATAATGTTCATATCCTAAGCTTGTAAACGACTGTCCTCGGCTTCTCCCAAACCAGCAGTGGCTTCAACGCCTCTGGCGCATTTTCCGGCTTCAATAACATCTTGAGTTGCGGTCGGTGTTCCGCTTCCACTTCACCGTATAGCAGATAGTTCGCCCGCTCCTTTTTGGCATATTCCAGCAACTCGGAAACGGTCGTTGATTCGGGAAAGTATTTGGTTCGTAAATTGGCCAAAAAACCCAGATGCGGTTTGCGAGCGATCATCGATTCGTCTTCCTGGACGTTTTCGCGCAACACACTGGAAATTTCCAACAATTCCCGGGGCTCAGCGCTGATGGTTTTCTTGATTTCCTTCAATGAAAAAACTAATAGAAAAAAAATCGTCACCGCGTAAGCAAGTTCTCTTCCGTGTATCAGTCCGAAATAACCGGGATTCTTTTTCTGTACCGCCTCATCATGAAAAAGAAAGAACGCTCCCAAAAACATGAAAAAACCAATAATGTAAAGGTAATATCGCGGCTCATAATGCACCAGGCATAGCAAGAGAAAGCTCAATGCCGGAAATAGAAAAAGCGAGAATTGTCTTTTGCTGAGGTTGCGGAAAAGCATCAACCCTCCGGCACCGACAAACAGAAACGAAGGGAATTTGATCGAATGAATAAGCAGATCGTAGAAATGCCGATAAATATTGAACACATAATGTTTAACAAAATGCTTGAAATCGTAGAAGATGACTGATTTGAGAGAATCAAACTTCTTGGCCGCCAACCTCATGTCCTCCGAACCGATGACACCCGGCCGACCATAGAAATGACTAGCGATGATCAAGTAGCTATCACTCCGCACGGCATCTCCGCTATTTAACTCTAATAGAATTGTCCAGGGTAGCAGCACACCGCCGAAAACTGCCCCGAACAAAGCCAGATTCGTGAAACGCTTTTTCCACGTCCAAGATTCGGGGTTAATTATGAGGATGACCATTGCCACACATATAGGAAGTACCACAGCATTATGACGCGTGAGATAGGCGTAGGCCATCAGCAGTCCGCTCAGAACGAGATTCGAATTGGAGAATACGCCTTTTCTATAAAAGAAATAGATTCCGCATGTCACCAAAAAAGCAAAGAACATGTCGGTGCTTGCTACAACGGCAAATGGCATCACGGTGACGTGCCACAAAATCATAGTGAAAAAGGCCACTTTTGAATTGAACAGCTCTTGAAGCATCTTGAATATAAAATAGCCACACAAGACCGCGGACAGCACGGAAATCATTTTTCCGGTGAAAAACCAATCATTGAATATCAGGTTCAAGCCCGCTAGCACAAGTGCATAGCCAGGCCCCACGCCAGGTTCTTCGGGCATCTTACCGTTTAAAATATTTTTTGCGTCCGGTGCGTACGCCCAATAAAAATCGGTTTCAAATCCGTAGCTGCCCATTTTGTGAAAATGGCTCAGGACCAACAAGCCCAGAAACATGAATCCGCTGAATATCAGGGCGAGCTTTTCGTAATGCTTCAACCTTTTTAAGTTGAGTCCACTCACTGTTATGCTGTTTCTTGGCCCATAAATTTGGCAGTCTTAGTTTTTTTACTATCGCGGTCAAAAGCAAAGTAGTCTCTGATTGATGTAAAATCGTATTTCTTCATAATTTGAAATAGCTTTCTTTCGGTATTTCTCAAATTGGCGTACATGATAAAGCGCTCTTTCGCACTCAACGCCAGTCTCGGTTGCTCCAGATCAATTTCCCATGGATGTAGATAAATGACCGCTGGCTTTCCTTGCTTATTGTAATGACTAATACACCACCTCACATACCACAAGGGTGTCACCCGCAAGAAAAACCCTCCGGCGAAAGGCATGCGGCTACCAAAAACCTCGACTGCAGAAGGTGGGATTTCTTTCAACGTCTTGCCGTCTTCTATTTGAATGGTATAATCAAACCTCGGAGATGTGTCATCTCCGTATAAAAACGTCTTAAACGGATACAAACTGGAATCATATTTAAAGCCAAACGAATGAAGAACTTTCCAGGCCCAGGTCGTGCTCCGATTTAGCGACCAGGAAGGCGCCCGGTACCCAATGACTTTCTGGTTAATGGCCTTCTCGAGTATTTCGACCGACTGTTCTATATCTGTTTCAAATTGGTATTTTGTATAATTATAGACCAGATTGTGGCGGTAACCATGAGAGGCCACCTCATGTCCCTTGCGGATCATTTCCTGAACCAATTCCGGGAATTTCTCGGCAACTTCTCCCAGAACAAAAAACGTCGCTTTATTGTTCGTTCTTTCTAACATTTTGATAATACGCAAGGTAGGCTCAACGACTCGGTCCTCAGGTTCGATGTCTTTGGCAGAACCGATTTCGGCGAGATTTGGGTGATACCAATCCTCTATGTCGAATGTCAACAGATTCATCATGCTATGCGCTTTTTTTTGAGCTATAGTTCAGGCAAAAATTGTACCACCTTCGGCCCGACAAAATTGGTCACTGTTAAGGGCAGTCTTTTCCAAACATCTACGATTTTCTGGTATTTGTTATTATTGGCGTCCACCGCCGGAATTTCTCTGGCTTGGTTTAGATAATATTGATAATGTAATTGAATCGGTTCCGCACCCCACTGCTGCTTGAAGCGATGCGTCCCGGAATCTTTCGTTGAGCGGCCGAAATCAAACCTCTTGAAACCCCTGGAGCAGGCATAGCTGATGGCTTGCCAGTACAAAAGGTTGTTCACATAAATCTTGTTGTACGCCCTAAGTGAAGCCACCCATGGTTCGGAAATGGTATCTTTGAATTTGAACATAAACATCCCAGCAACAGGTTCACCGTTGAGTTTTAGCACGAGCAATTCAGTTTGCTTATCAAAGACCTGTGCTACCTGCTCAAACATCGCATATGGGAAAACTGGTGTACCCAGGAATTTCATGTTTTTGGCGTAGAGCTTGTAAAAGCTTTGCAGATGCTGCATGCCGAAGTCAGTCTGCAGACCATTTTTCTCTGCTTTTCTGATTTTATTTCGATTCCTTGATGAAATCGCTTTCCAAGAAACTTCGGCGTTTTGCGGGAGTTCCAGCATTAGGGTTACAAAGGATTCCTTGGTCGACAGTCCGCCATTAAGCTTATGTTTCATCTGTCGAAATTCGACATAACGCACATTCAGCTCATGAGCGAGATTTTGGGCTGCCTGTAAGAGTTCGTCTTCGGCCTCTTGATTATCAGAGCAAATCCCAGCGAAATTTGAAAATGGATTGGAAATTAAATATCTCCTGCGGAAAATGTCAGTCATGAGAAACATCGGAAGCATCCCAGTCACCTGGCCCTCCGAATTCTCAGCCATGAGATAATATGAGCTATAGCCAAAAACCGACTCAAACACAGTTTTCCAGCCCATCAAGTGATACATATTAGCACGGGGATGACGAGATACAAACCCATCCCAGACGTGCTCTCTATCCTTCGTTAATGGGACGACTTTCATCAAGGGATTTCGGAGTTTTTTGGAGTTGATTGATTATGTTCTTATAAATTGCCAGCTCTTGCGTGAGACTTTTGTTCTGTTCTTTCAACTTGGAGAGTTCAATGGAAAAATGCATCAAGATTCCCAGGGAGAAGAAAATCGCAATGGACAGAAATAATGCAGGCGGGTAGTCGATACCAAGCAGTAAAGCAACCTGGTCTGCGAGGTTCTGCCAAATCGAAGCCAATAAAATGAGTGAACTTACCAGGAGCCATAAAATGGAATACTCAATTTTTAGCTGCCTTTTTCGAATCAAATTTAGGACAAAAATGAAAAGAGACAGACTGAGCGAGATTATAATTAACTTCGCTTTAAGAGGCATGGGGCGACCGAGTTAGCTTTTGATCTCCAAAAAGAACCGCATAGATGGATAATAGCATCTTGATGATATAATAAAGAGGCTTAAAACCGCTGTGCATCGACTTGCCGGTTTCATTTCGGTACATTACAACGGGAATTTCAGAAATGTGAAAACCTGCGTAGTGCAAGAGAATAATGATATCCGCATCCGGAAAATCTGCCGGATACTGGTTACTTTTAGCAAAAAAAGTGATAACATTCCTGTTCAAAGCCTGGAAACCGGAAGTCGGATCGGAAATTTTTTGCTTAATAAACAGATAGATAAGAAATCTGAAAAACATCATACCCATTTTTCGCATGAACGGATTGTTGTAGCCATTGTTTGCCAGGAATCGGGAACCGATAACCACATCGGAGCCGTTATTTATTGAGCTTATGAGTTTATCGATAAACCGGGGATCATGCTGTCCGTCGCCGTCGATTTGTATTGTACACTCGTAGTCGTTTAACAGAGCGTATTTGTATCCCGTTTGAAGGGCAGCCCCGTATCCAAGATTCACTGCATGTGTTAGAACCGTCGCGCCTGCCTTTTCCGCAATTGTAGCCGTATCATCACTTGATCCGTCATCAATCACCACGACTTCGAGTTCGGGTTTCGTTTTCTTTATGCCCGAGACGACCTCCGCGATCTTCTTTGCCTCGTTAAAAGCAGGGACCAAAATGGCTATTTTCTGTGAACTTTTCATTCCAAAATCAGACGGTTACACTCATATTAGTTATCGGAAGACAATCCTTTAATCTTTAAATCGATCTGACCCGTCCGGTACTTTTCGAAAGAGGAGCCGCCCGGATAACCCGCCGGCAAAATATCATTTTAAAAATGGCAATATTTATGCCACTGAACCCAGCTTCTCATCCAATTCAGGGATTTGTTTTCTTTACATTTAAGCACACTAAAAATCTTTACTTCCAACAGGCCTGCGGGTTTTGTTGTATACATTTTGTACATTTGTTTCATTTTTAAACAAATATGAACAAATAAAAAAAGGCACGTCCAAAACTAAACGCGCCTTCAATTCTCTATTCTAAACAGTGAATGCAGGTCTAAACCTGACCGTTGTAGACGTACCTCGTGTAGAGATTTTGAAAGTTCTGAACTTGTAAGTCCAAACTGAACTGCTCTTCAACCCGTTTGCGTCCTTGTTTGCCAAAGATGGCGGCTCGTTTTTCATCGTTCAGGAGCAAGGAAATTTTCTGCGCTAACGCATGCGGATTTCGAGGCGGAACGAGATAACCCGTTTCGTTATCCACGACAAGTTCGGGCGTTCCGTCTACTGCAGTCGCGACCACGGGAAGACTCGAAGCCATGGCTTCGAGTACGACATTGGGAAGGCCTTCGTACAACGAGGGCAGCACAAATAAATCGAATATCCGAAGTAGATCTTTAACGTCATCTCGAAAACCCAGGAATAAAAAATGCTCCTCTAATTCCGCCGACTTGACTTGCTCCTTCAGCTCATCCCGCAACACGCCATCTCCTACCAGGACAAACCGTACGTCAGAATGGTCGTGCACAATTGTTTTGGCGGCCTCAATCAGATAACCGTGTCCCTTTTGTGGGTGCAGACGCGCAACTACTCCAACCAGAGGCGCGTCTTTACTCACACCCAATTGCTTCTTAAGTTGTGTATTCTTGCCTTGCTTGAACAGCTCGAGATTCACTCCATACGGAATGACCTCAACCTTTTCCCTGGGAAGTCCCCGTTCTTCAATCAACCAACGGGCTGTTGCCTGCGAAACCGATATCACTTTGTCACAAAACCGCATTGCAAAACGGTAGGTGAGCAATCGGTGCTTTCGCAACCACTCCGGTGCAGAGATGGTTTCCCACGAAAACACGGCTTTTGCCGGTGTAAAAGCCCGCGCCAAAGCACCGACAACATCGGCGTAAAACAGGGTGGTCATGACCACATCGACCTTCTCTTCATGAATCAGCCTATTGACTTGCCAAATCAGTTTTGGGTCAATCCTTCGACTTCTGGCAAAGTTGACGAATTTGACACCCAAATCATCAAACCTATCTCTGATCTGATCCCCCATGCCCAGACTGCACACGATCGTATCAAATCGTTCGCGATCCATCCGGGCAATCAGCTCCAGCAACTTGGTTTCAGCACCGCCAAAACTCAAGCCTTCGATCAATTGCAGAACCTTAATTTGCTCGTTGTCGCTCATTGAATCATGTTTCAGATCAGAAGACGGCGACGCCATCCATATCGGTTGGAACAGGAACATCCATTAGCTTCAAAATGCTTGGCGCCAAATCCCCCACCCACAAATCGGTGCGGTCTTTGTGGATTTCACGATTTCGAATGTAGAGAAGCGAATCTTCAAAGGTGTGCATACCGACCAATGGTCCTTTTTCGCCAAACACTTCCTTGTTGACGTTCCCCTTCAAATCATATCCGTCGTGTGGAACCGCAATGAGATCGGCTGCGGAGTCAAAATTCTGTCCTTCGTAAATATCCTCGCGTTTGATCACTTCCCGAATAAGTGGCTCTCCTGTGTCATGCTCCTTAAGGTTGACTAATACATCGGCAAGCTTTTCACGAGCATCTTCGTATTTATCAAGAGGCACTGAACCTTGCGGCTCTCTACCTTCGAGATTCACAAAGACTCGTCCCGGTATCAAGCTGTATCCAATGGATTCGGGATGAATGTCATTCAAATCTTTAGGCGGCGATGAATTGAATTTCAGCAGACCCGCATCAACCAAATAGTTGTTCAAGTAGATTTCTTTCTTAATGGTGCAAAAACCATGGTCCGATAATACGATAAACTCAACATCATCGCCAATTTTTTGTTCGACTTCGCCGAGCACTTCATCCACTCGAACATAGAAGTCAAAAAAGGCTTTGGCATATTTCGGGTTGTCGCGCTCCATGTGCTCCCAGAAAAAATGATTTATGCGATCCGTTTCCATGATATGTGTATGGAAATAATCCCACTCTTCTTTTTCGAGGTAATGAAACATTGCTTCGACCCGCTTCTCCAAAGTCGTGTTCACTTCCACCAGGAATTGGTCCAGATTCTCACGGGCGATCCAGGCATCGGCATCTATTTTGTAGCCCATTTTTTTGAGCTCATCAGACACCGACGAAGGAGATGCGATCTTTTCGATCTGGGTACACAGGAAGCAGCCGATCATAACTCCATTCACGTGCCGTGGTGGGTAAGTAACCGGCACGTTCATGACGAAAACTTTTTTCCCCGCTCGACTCATGATTTCCCAGATTGTATCGCTGGTCATATTCACGGCGGTTGGGATGTAAACATCGTGGGAACCTGGCTTTTGATCGACAAAACCAAAAATGTTGTGCTTGGCGGGATTCTTGCCCGTCATGAAAGAAGACCAGGCGACGGAGGATATGACTGGTTGCACGGAGTTCATCCGTTTGACATCGCCATTGTCTAAAAAGCGTTTGAAATTCGGAAAGCGCCCCAACTCGATTTGTTCTTTCATAAATGAATACGGTACACCATCGATGGAAACAACGAATACTCTGGAGCCGTTCTTTTTCTTCAAGAAATTGAACATTTAGATATAGCCCAGGTCACTCAGTCGTTTCTTTACTTTTTCTTCTTCTTCTTGGGTATAGGCATCATCTCCCGTCGTGAAGCCGTTTTTTGAAACGTAGCCCAACTCGGCCAATTTGTTCAGAATCTTGTTCAGGCTATCTTCTGGTTCTTCTTTGTCCGATTCGATGACAACCTCGGGATTCAACGGTTCTTCGTAGGGATCGGAGACGCCGGTAAATTCCGGAATTTCACCTGCCAGTGCTTTCTTGTAAAGCCCCTTGACATCTCGCCTGATACACTCTTCCACCGGACAATTCACAAACACTTCCACAAAATCCCCAATTTGCTCCCGAAGTTCATCACGAATATTTCTGTACGGGGAGATCGCTGCGGAGATGGCAAACACACCGTTACGGGTGAGCAAATGACACACGAAGCCAATCCTTCTAATATTGATGTCGCGATCTTCTTTGCTGAATCCCAATCCTTTGCTCAAATTCGTGCGCACAACGTCGCCGTCCAGAATCTCCACATTGTGTCCGCCCTTCTTGAGCTTTTTGTCCAACATTTCGGCCAAAGTCGATTTTCCGGACGAAGGCAAACCCGTAAACCAAATTGTGCATGCTTTTCTCGATGTGCTCATAAAGTCAAACCTCCTTGACTAAATTCCTGTTACTTTAATGTTTCTTAGTTAGTGCTGGCTGAAAACGGGCTGCTATCATTCCCGATTGCTTTAATCGGGAATCTCCTGCTTAACTCAAGAAGATTCCTGCTCAAAAGCTTACCGGAATGACGGGTACGGTCACGTTTTCGGTCATACACGAGTCGGTAATTTCAATGTGTTAAAGAGCATGCCACGCACCCAAATCGGTGCGTGGCATTTTGGTTGGGAAGTCTCCTCTAATGCCTCAATCATTCCCAACAACTTTTCCGATCATATCGGATGGAACATCCTCTCCGAACAGATTCAAAATGGTTGGAGCGACGTCAACGAGGTTCAGTCCGTCAACCCGTTTTCCACCTCCGGGATTTTGTGGATCGTACATGACAAAAATCCCATGCTCCGAGTGATTCGCATCATCTGGTCCGGTATCATTTTCGAAGGTATGAATTCGATTCAGACCGATGCTTCCGACGGAACGCCAGTAGAGATCGCCAAAGTAGATGATCAAATCCGGTGGAATGTTCCTCACATCTTTGTACACATCCTGCGGCTTAAACACTTTGGCGCCTATTTCCTGGCCTTTCTCATCTTTAAGTTCCTGGAGCTTGTCCATCAACTCATCGCGCACACTCTCGTACTCGTGCGGCTCGATGGCTCCATGCGGTTCCCGACCTTTGACATTGAGAAACAATCTCCCGTAATATCCACCGGCTGCCCAGGCTTTGGTTTTGGGCCAATCGATTTCGGCTTTCTCAAGCGGCATGATCGTATTGGGTTTTTCCTTCAAGGTCAGATACCCGTTCTCGATAAGCCACTCGTTAATGCAGATGCCGCCATCCATCCTCTTGGCACCATGATCTGATACGAGCAAAACCGCGGTGTCGCCATCGATCAAACCCAGCAGCTCACCGATTTCGCGATCAACATACTTGTAGTAATCCTTGATCGAGTCCTGGAACGGATTGCCAGATTCAAATTTTCTGTGGTCAGCATCCGTGTATTTCCAGAAACCATGATGAATTCGGTCGGTGCCCATTTCCACAAACATGAAAAAGTCCCACGGCTTTTTGCGCATCAAATATCGCACAACTCGAAATCGTTTTTCGGTCATTTCATAAATCTGTCGCAACAACCATTCTTTATTATCGGTTCTAAAATTTCGTACGTCGATCATATACTCACCGACCAGAGACTCGATTTCGCTTTTCAAATTTGCAGGATAGGTGTACTCACTCTCGATGGAAGGCGTGAGAAAACATGAAATCAAATGGCCGTTCACCGGTCTAACCGGATAGGTTTGCGGCACTCCCACCACGGAAACTTGTTTGCCTGCGTCGGAAAGCAGATCCCAGACACGATGTTCTTTAACCGAATTGGCAGTAGCAATGCTCATTCCTTCATAAGAATGATCGGCACGATTGCGAAAGCCGTAGAAGCCTAGTTGGCCGGGGTCTTTGCTGCTCATCATCGACGCCCAGGCGGGCACCGTGATCGGCGGAGTGCAGCTTTCCAACTCGCCGTACATGCCGGTATCCATCAACCGGCTAATATTTGGCAAGAAGGCCTTGTACTCGTCGAAAATCAACTCCGGTGTGGCACAGTCCAATCCGATGACCAGAACCTTCCTCCTGCCATTAGAGGATGCTGTTGCTGGCTTTGGTTGGGGAGTCGGTTTGGCTTCTGCAGGTTTTTGTTCCGTTTTTTGCGGTGTGGCTGAAGCCTGCAATTGACGGTAACCTTCGATCAAGATTTTTGCCACCTCTGGACGCGTAAACTCTGGCGGCGGCGCTTCGCCTCGAGTTAGCATTTCGCGCACCTGTGTACCGCTCAGAATCAACCGCTCTGCTTGATCGTGAGGGCAGGTTTTATCAGAAACGATGCCACCACATTTCTTGCAGTAAAACGTATGATCGAAGAACAGCGGCGTCAGGCCAATTTCTTCCCGTGTAAACTCGCCGAATATTTTTTGGGCGTCGTACGTTCCATAATAATTGCCAACACCGGCGTGGTCTCGTCCGACAATGAAATGTGTGCAGCCATAATTCTTTCTGGCGATGGCATGAAAAATCGCTTCTCTGGGCCCCGCGTAACGCATCGCGGCCGGGAATACGCCTAAAAGCGTGCGGTCGGGTGGATAATAATCGCGGAGCAGACTCTGATAGCTGTTCATGCGGATATCAGCCGGAATGTCATCCTTCTTGGTCTCCCCCACCAAGGGATGTAAGAACAAACCGTCGACGATTTCCAGCGCACATTTTTGAATGTACTCGTGCGCCCGGTGGATAGGGTTCCGTGTTTGAAACCCGACGACCTTGGTCCAGCCACGATGAGCAAACATCCGTCTACTTTGAGCCGGCTCATGTTGAAATTCCGGAAATGGCCTATCGGGCAATCGATTCAGCAGTTCAATGTCGCCGCCCAAGAGCACCTCACCCTGACTGTAAAGTCTGGCAACGCCCGGGTGAGCATCTTCTGTGGTTTTGTAAACCATTTCGGCTTCACGCGTTTTATCATACCTATATTTCTCTTCAACTCGCAGGGTGGCCAGAGGAAGCCACTCTTGCGTCATTAACGCAATCTTCTCATCGATTTTCAATTGATCGGCGAAATCGGAGGTAACGGCCAGAGTGATGGGTATGGACCAAACCAGACCGCTGGCCAAACGCATGTTTTCGACCACGCTCTCATAATCCGCTTTCCGCATAAAGCCGGTCAATGGACTGAAGGCTCCAACCGCGATGAGCTCTAAATCTGAAATTGCCGTCGCATTTATCTGGAGTTTTCGAAAATGTTTTGCCTTTTCAAGAGCCTCTTCACGCTCATCACCGCGCAAAACCCTGTCGATGAGTTTACCTCCATGAGGTGCAATTAAATCCATATCAATCCTTTCGAGAATTTCGTTTTTCGTATCCTAGTTTCGATTCTTTTTTCCCACTCGATGCTCACCATTCTTCTTTGCCCGCGCAACCAAATGTAAGCCTGAACAAAACCAGTGCGGCGGAAAAAACCGGAGAATTCGCAGAATCAATTTTCCGAAGCTGTTCAATTCCCATATTTCTCCATCTAACTTGCGCAAAAAAAACCAGTCTGCCCACAACCCGATATGACGATTTCCAACAGTCGGTTCGTAATCATCGACGTCACTGTGGATGACCTCAAAACCCGCCTCCTCAAGAAATGAGCGCAGTTCTTTCTTTGTAAATCGATATTCCCAAAAGTAGTTCGGATGTCCTTTGATTTTACGGATCAAAAAATACAGGCTTCGAATCGGATGAGAAACAAATCTGCGCAAAACAGTCACATAAGGGGTGGTTATGAAGGCCAGGCCGCCTGCCTTCAGAATACGGTGGGCCTCTTTCAAGGCCTGCTGTGGCCCATGCTCGAAATGTTCGATCACGCCAAGAGAAATATAGGCGTCGAACTGCCCGTCGGGATAGTTCAAGTTAGTAATATCACCCAATTCGACGGCTATATCCGATTTGAATTGCTTGGCCTTACCCACGACGTTCTTGTCATACTCAATGCCAATCACCTGGTGGCCTCGTTCCTGAAACCATTCGCACCAGGCACCAAACCCGCATCCCCCTTCAAGAATCCGCAATTGACCGCCATTCAAATAGTGATCAAAAATCCGAGTTAGCGTACGCCCCTTGAAGCTTTGTAATTCACCCTCCAGTGAACGATGGTTCCATTGCTCGACATCGTGTTCTTCGCTTGTCTTAAAGGATTGTAACTTGTAGCTCATTCCCTTCTTTTTTCCATAGCCTCAAAGTGAAAATGGGCAGCCTTTTCGGTAACTTCCAAAACCGCTACCCAAGATTAAAACAACATTCAGGACATAAGTATAACGAAACATCGTGCTTTCTGCAGACGACGGATCAAACTTCAACCCCAAACAACCCCTTGCATGAAAACGCAGCGATCAAACTAAAGATAAAGAAGGCAACCAACCAATGCAAGTTAAAACCTAAGACCTCAAAATCTCGCCTGGGATACGTCACCGAAACCATTGACGCAATTGATGAGCCAGGCAAACTGGCTTCGCCGGGATTCATGAGAGTTGTGGTGACATTATCTCGTGCGACGCTTGATGCCACAGGAACCAAGGAGTCCATCACATGAATTTCTTTGTTGACCACCTGCCCTTCGTATTTAAAGCTCAAATCGTAAATTCCTGCCTCCTTCGCTTTTATGCGCCAATTCACTTCCCTCAACTGCTTCACACGCACGGGCGGCATGTCGGTTCTCAATCCTTCAGGTAGCGAAAGTTGAACTTTGTCCAAATCTAAGTTTCCGGAGGAATCATCCAGTCGCAAGGAGACCACGATGGTCTCCCCCACATTAAAAGGCCGGAACTCATATCGGCTTCCGAGTTGGAGCAAAATAATCACCACCGGCACCAGAAGAAAGAGCATGGGACGAACGGATTTCTTCATGTACAAAAGATTGGCGAGCAGAATGTTCTTCATGGTATCGAACATGATGCTAATATCGTCCCGATACAAGCGTATGGCCAAGAAGTGGCCCTTGAGCAGATTTTTGGCTTTCTTGATGCCAACCTGATCTGACGTGGCTTTAAAAATAAACAACATGACAATCCCGGTTACGATGGAACTGACAAGCATGCCCCAAACCGGATCTATGTTTTTAAAAGGCAAAAATAAGATATTAAAGATCGTGTTGAAAATCCAGTTAAAAATATCTAACATCTTTAATAGGAGCCCCTTCTTGACTGTGTATTTTTAAGAAAGATAGCCCAAGCCCTGAAGACGTTTCTTGACTTCTTCCTCAGACTCGGATTCGTCAATGGATGACAATTCTTTTTCCAAAACATGCGTAACGAATTCTTCCACGGAAGAATAGCCGGCAATTTCGGCAAATTTTTTTACTCGATTAAAAAGTTCGTTTTCCAATTTGATTTTTGCCATGTTCAACTCCTTTAAATTTCCGGGGTTCTTAACTTAAAGTAATTCTATTTCGCCGCGCTCCGTCGGGTTTGAACGTCAAAAATCGGATTGCCAACCATGTCGTCGTTTTTTTCGATGCCAAACTCGGCAAGTATGGTGGGTGCCATATCATAGAGTTTTGGATGTTGAGCATCTATTCTTTTGTTGGAAAGAATGACACCGGGCACAAGTTCCGCAGCCATGCAGTGATCGCCGCTCCATGGGTCCATATTATCCGCGATCCATTTGCGAGGAAAATTACCAATCGTGGTTTCCCATGAAGCTCGATATCCTCGATTGTATCCGACAACCAGATCCGGCGCATGTTCGAGATTTTTTCCTGAGTAGACTTCGCGCGCCCGGTAGACTCGGTGCACGATCTTTTTGCCATTTTTAGGATCACGAAGCGCGAGCAATTTTTCGGAGATTTCTTGAAGGAGCGCCTCTTTCTCGCGGCTGGAAACAAAGCCATACGCTTCCCGGCCTCGCAGGTTCGCGTAGATACCGTTAAAGCCAAGTCCGTACACCTGTGTTCTTGACCAGTCGACATTTTGGAAGTATTCGCTTTCTTCTTGCTTTGATTCGTCGAGCAGTGTAATATATCCTTCGTCTTTGAGCCAAGTGTTCAGATGCACCGCCCGTCTAAATGGCGCGAAACCGTGATCTGACATGAAGATGACCGTGGTGTTTCGGTCCAGCTTTTTCGTCACTTTTCCGACCACTTTGTCCACACGTTCATAGAGTACGGCCAGCACGTCTTTGAATTTCTTGGCCTTTTTGGGGTCGTATGAAGGATGTTCGGGATCAATCATATTATAGAACATATGAGCATTCAAGTCCGTGCTAGAAAAATAAAAGAACAGCAATCCCTCTTCAAATTCGTTAAAAACATGATCGAAGAGTTTTAAGCGTTCCTCTAAAACGTTTTCACTTTGGCTGTGGTAGTCTGAGTAGTTGAAAACTCCCCACGACAGAGCTTTGGTATCCTCCGGCATGCCCTGTGTATAAAAGTACCCACAATCATGGTGCAAGTTTTGAACGTAGTCTTCGGGTGTGGAAATGGGCATAGCCGGATTGGAGGGATCAATGTTGATTGGGGTCACATAGAGCTTAAACTTCGGGTAAACTTCCTTCAAATAGAATCGGCAAATCCCGGTAACGGATTCAAGACCCGCCGGCAACAAATCAAACTCTACCTGAATCCAGTCGCTCCATTCCTTTTCTTGTAGAAGAATTGTATGATCCTGTACAACGATTTTTGCCGTGCCGTTTTCCGGATCGCACCAAAGCTTGAACGGGACGGTAGCGTCGGGCTCGCTTTCCAAAAACACGTTCTTGGGGCCCACCAAATCCGCTTCCACCGAATTATTCACTTTCTGAACCGGATACACGATACCGCCGGAGATGTCATCCCGGTTTGACGGTGGATCGTCCGTGTAGTAAGAAAATGTGCCAAAGGATCCCAGCAAATCCGGTGTTCCCATGCCGCTCAGTGTCTTTCCTTCAGACTCGACCGGCGGGAAATTTGCGGGTACTCGGAACACCGTGATCGGCACATCGTGTCTTTCCAGAATGGTCCAAAAAGCCTCACCCTCTCGCAAGTTAATTATTTCCCCACTTGATAGCGGAATTACCCATTTCCCGATTCTTATGGTCCGATCTGAACCCTTCGTCTTGGATGTCGAGGAAATCGGCAACATGGCTTGCGGATCGCGATGGATGAAATCGTATATGCCATGTCCCCCCGGATTCATGCCAGTGATAAAATTTGACCAAGCTACAGGACTCTGAGGTGGGACACTCGTACCCAACGGTTTGTAATCTCCGGTCTCAGCAAGTGTTGAAAAATTGGGCAGGCGTCCCTCATCCATGTATTTCGACAACAATTGGGGATCCATCCCGTCAAAACCAATAACAATCAGTTTCCTGTTAACTGAGTCAGCGCTGCTCTTTCCGCAGCCCTGGAAACCAATTACAATGATGAAGAAAAATAGTAATATCCCTATTGTTGTCTGAATACGTTTCATCCTATTCATTGACGGTATCAGCCTCTCTTGTTTTGACAGATTCCACGACTTCAAGTTCAGGTTGTTTTTCACGGAGGTCCCGACTAGTGTCTTCAAAAATGGAACGACCTTCCATATATTTGGGCCGATCAATCCCAAACAGTTCAAGTACGGTCGGTGCAATATCCACCAAGGCGGGCTTGTTTGCGTTAATCCCTTTATTGCAGAAAATGACCCCCGGTACCAGGCGAGGATCGATACAATGATCGCCGCTCCAGGCTTTGACGTTATCTTCGAAGATATCATCATTGACAACACCCGTGGCGCCATTCCAAGAAATTCGATAGCCGATATTGTAACCGCTGATCAGGTCCGGACCCTGTCCAACATAAGGCCCGTTGTAAATTCGACGGCTATCAAACAACTCTGTTATCGCCACGTCTCCGGTTTTCGGATCTTTGAAACCGGATAACCTTTCGATGAGTTCTTGTTTCAACTGATCGTATTCTTCGCCCGGTTCCACCACGCCCTTCTTTTCGCGACCCTTTAAATTGATATAAATGCCTGCCAGTCCAAACGCATACGCCTTGGTTTTCTCCCAATCCACATCTTGAAAATATTCTCCGCTTCCTGTTTTGCCTTCTTTGAGTGTCAGGTAATCATTCGCCTTCAACCAGGCGTTTAGATTTATTCCACGCTTGAATGACTTGAAGCCGTGATCGGAAATCACCATGAAAACATCGTCCGGGTTGAGCTTTTCCATAGTGTGGCCGACCAGCCGATCCATGCGAACGTAGAGATCCTCGATGACCCTTTTGTATTTTTTCGTCTCTTTCCCGTTGTTGGCGGGGTGCTCATCTTCGAGTGTCCTGAAAAACATGTGCTGAATACGATCAGTAGCGTCGATGACCACAGCACACAAACCCTTCGTTGTTTTATCCAGCGCATGAAAAAACTGCTTTTCGCGCTCTTCGTGGATTAGATAAGCCTGCTCCAGAAATGCATCCTCGTCCAGAATGCCCTCATTCAAAGACCAGGTATCTTCAGCTAATCCAAGGGTGGCGTATTTCCCAAGCAATTT
>JAABYK010000692.1 GCA_011775825.1 Candidatus Zhuqueibacterota bacterium
GTCGACAGCACGTTGCGCATCTCGCTAAATTCCACGCTTTTGTCGGATTCCGTGGTCAACAAAACCATTGTCGCCACCACAGCCCGGGCGTCGAAAGATCGCATCAATCAAGTGGTGGCAAAAGGCGCCGCAGTTTGGATCGTCGATGCAGACGCTGAGGGGCATGTGGATCTACGGTTGTTGTTGAAGCGCATGGGTCGTGAAGGCATCGCTTCGGTTCTGGTGGAGGGTGGCAGCCAAATCAATTCCGCTTTGATCAAACAGAAATTGGTGGACAAGGTGGCCGTGTTTGTGGCGCCGAAAATTCTGGGCAGCGGTTTGAGCGCGCTTCAAAATCTCGGTATCGACAGTTTGGAACAGAGCATCCGATTGCACGATCTGCGCAAGCGTCAGGTCGGCGAGGATATTTTGCTTTTAGGCAGAATTTCATTAAATTGAACCATTCATGAATTTAAGAACTCTTTTAGAATATGAATGAGTAAGAGAATTAATGAACAAGGGGTTATGGCGTTCTGGATCAATGGATTTATGGAAACCACCTACGGTCACTCCAGTACTCGAACAATCAATTCGTTTTAAACAAAACTCCGTCATTCAGGATGAATCCTGCTATTTTTGACCAAGGTGCCGCCAAACCTAAAAGATTCTTCCAGAATGACATGTAAAGTTTCGTTGTAGTGTTAATTATTTTGACTTGTATCATTTTGACATTTTTTATTTAGCTTTTTGGTCCGGCTTGGCAAAGTAAGAAAATGACCGAGTGGGTTTGACCAAGAGCAGCAAATATTACTCTGACTAATCAGATGTTTACGGGAATAATTCAAGAAATCGGGACTGTTATGGAAAGCCAAACTCGAGGCGGGGCATTGCGCTTCAGTATCGAGGGCGGAGAGATCGTCCGAGAATTGCATGTCGATGATAGTATTTCCATCAACGGGGTTTGCCTGACCGTCGTTGACGTGAACGACCAAACCTTTCAGGTGGAAGCGGTGGAGGAAACGCTTCGGAAAAGCACTCTGGGTGGGATCAAACGCGACGACACGGTGAATCTGGAGCTGTCCTTGCGTTTTTCGGACCGGATGGGAGGCCATCTGGTTCAGGGTCACGTAGACGGAGTGGGTGAAGTCACAGCGGTGCAACCCCAACGCGGCGGCACGTTGCTTTCTGTGAAACTTCCGGACCGTCTCATGAAGTATGTCATCTCCGAGGGCTCCATTGCCATTGAAGGTGTGAGCTTGACCGTGGCGCGACTCAAGGGGAATCTGGTCACCATTTCTCTCATTCCGCACACATTGAAAAAAACTACGTTGTCCGAATTGCAGGTTGGAGACAGGGTAAACATCGAGGTAGATCTCATCGGCAAATATGTGGAAAATTTGCTGTCCAAACCGGAGGAGAGCAGACTTTCTGAAGAGTGGTTACAAAAAATGGGATATGAATAGGTATGGTCGAAAGGAACCACAACATCTTTGATACAATAGAAGATGCCATCGAAGAATTTCGTCAGGGCGAGATTTTGGTCGTGGTGGATGACGAGGATCGCGAGAACGAAGGCGATTTTATCGTGGCTGCGGAAAAAATCACTCCCGAGAAAATCAACTTCCTGGCGAAACATGGCCGTGGCCTCATTTGTGTGCCCATGACCGGCAAACGCCTGGATGAGTTGGACCTGCATCCCATGGTCAATCAAAACACGGAAAAACTCAAGACCTATTTTACGGTCTCGGTTGATGCAAAGAAGAATACCACGACAGGCATTTCAGCCTTTGACCGCTGTGAAACCGTTCGCAGACTGATCGACCCGGAGACCCAGCCTTCTGATCTGGCCCGTCCGGGACACATTTTCCCGTTGCGGTCGCAGGAGGGCGGTGTGCTGGTGCGCACCGGACATACGGAAGCCGCCGTGGATATGGCGAAACTGGCGGGACTGTACCCGGCCGGCGTCTTGTGTGAGATCATGGATGAGGATGGCCGGATGGCGCGCATTCCGAAACTGTTTGAGTTGGCAAAGCGGTTCAATCTGAGAATTATCACCATCGAGGATTTGATCGAGTATCGCCGCCGTACGGAAATTGTGATCAGCAGAGACGTGACCACGAAATTGCCCACGGAACACGGCATCTTTACGCTGCATTTGTACAGCAGCAAATACGATGAACAGCACCACGTGGCCATCACCAAGGGTGACGTGAGTGACGGCAAGCCGACCTTGGTGCGGGTGCATTCTCAGTGCTTAACCGGAGACATTTTTGGTTCGATGCGGTGCGACTGTGGCGAGCAACTCCGGCAGGCGCTGCGAATGATCGAAGAAGCAGGCAAGGGCGTGGTTTTGTACATGCGTCAAGAGGGACGCGGGATCGGTCTCGCGAATAAGCTCAAAGCCTACGAACTACAGGACAGGGGCAAAGACACGGTTGAAGCCAATGAAGCGCTTGGGTTTAAGCCTGACTTGCGGCATTACGGTGTCGGCGCTCAGATTCTGCACGATCTGGGGATTCGCAAAATACGACTCATGACCAATAATCCGAAAAAGATCGTGGGCATTTCCGGTTACGGCCTCGAAGTCGTGGAGCGCGTGAAGATTGAAATTCCACCCAACAAAGTCAATTCAAAGTATCTGGCAACCAAGCGAGACAAATTAGGGCATTTGCTGAGCCTGGCAGAAGTTGAGTCGAAGTTGGAAGAGGAGTCAACGTCCACCGATCCATCAAAAGAATAAACGGCTTTGTGTGATGTCGGTGGTAAACCTTTTAGAAAAGAATGAGCCACGGGTTGACACTGATTGAACACAGATTAGATGAGTTTAGAATATGAAGACATAACCCGCTCCGACGCCTTTTTGAATAAATCACACTAAAGAATATAATCCAAAAGATGAACCACAATTACTCAATGAAATTAAAGGGAAGAGAAATCAAAGTGGGTTTAATCATCAATTCGGAAAAGGGAAGTAGATTCAAACGCTTTATTAAACGAAGTCCGTGTTGAATCCGTGTGAATCATTGGCTAGCGATCCTCATACTTTACCCATTTTGATTGACAGGAGCGCCGAATAAACGGCTGGAAAGGTTAAACGGTGTCTGAACGAAAACAGCATTGGGAGTTTCGAGCAGACATTAAGCTAAGAAAGAGGCACCATGAAAACGTACGAAGGTCAACTATCCGCAAAAGGGAAACGCTTCGGAATTGTGGTCGGGCGGTTCAACAATTTCATCTCCAAACAGTTGCTCGAAGGCGCCCTGGATTGCTTGAAACGGCACGGTGCACAAGAGGACGACATCGAAGTCGTTTGGGTGCCGGGTTCCTTCGAGATACCGGTCATGGCTCAGCAACTGGCGCGGTCTCAACAATTCAACAGCATTATCTGTTTGGGGGTATTGATTCGGGGGCACACGCCGCATTTTGATTATATTGCCGCAGAGGCTACAAAAGGGATTGCCCAGGCAGCTTTGAGCTCGGGTGTGCCGACGGCTTACGGAATCATTACTGCGGACACGTTGGAGCAAGCCATTGAGCGTGGCGGCACTAAGGCCGGAAACAAAGGTTGGGATGCAGCGCTTTCGGGAATTGAGATGGCGGATCTTTTCGAACAGATAGCGAAATAGCAGGTGAAGGTTTAGATGTACTACAGATTTCTTGCGGTGGCGGTACAAATTCTACTTTTGTTTCTCGCTCCGGAACATGCACTGAGTCAGGCCCTGAATTGGAAAAGTTTTACTAGCGTCGGTACGATCGAAGATATTGAAATCGGCGGCGGCCGGGTTTGGAGCGGCTCGAATGGCGGGGTTTTGCAATTTGAGCTGAGCAGTCAGGCCATCACCAAGATTACCAACACCGAAGGACTGGCGTCCAACGAAGTTGTGGCTGTGGAAATGGATAAACACGGGGCAATTTGGTTTGCCCTGTTTGATGGGTTGCTCAATCGTTATTTCCCGGAAACCGGTGAGTGGGAGGTTATCGATGATTATCGGGATCAAATCATCACGGACGTGGTGGCGTTCGGCGATTCTCTTTATGTGGGACTCGACATTGGCGTGAGTCTTTACACCATCGACAAGCGAGAAGTGAAGGAGACCTACAAAAACTTTGGTTTGTCCGACGATCAAAATTTAGAAAAAATTGCAGCCAGTGGCGTGTTTATCGATGGACTGGACATCTGGGTTGCGACAGACAAAGGCGTGGCCCAGTCTTCGCTCACGTTCTCAAACCTTTTAGCTCCCGCAAATTGGCAACAATACACAACCGAGGACGGCTTGCCAACAGATTTCGTTCACAAAGTTGTGGTTTTGAATTCGGTACCGTACGCCGCAACGGATCTTGGGGTTTACAGGTTGAATAGCGAGCGCTGGCGGGATGTGGGCAATCTAAATGCAAAGGTGACAACCCTTGATATTGTCGGGGCGAATCAATTCTTTTCTCAGCCTACTATTGTCACGTTCACGGCCTCCGGAGTGTTCTGGCTTGATCCCTCGGATCAGTGGCGCAGGCTGGGTGCTGTTTTGCGAGATATCACAGCTTTGAAATCCGATGAAGAAGGCAATGTCTGGATTGGTCGCAGAGATAAGGGGTTGGCCACATTTGTGTTTTCCTCGCAAGAATGGCAATTGTTTGAAACCAACAGTCCGAGAAGCAATAATTTTAGAAGCCTGGCGCTGGATTCACAGGGACGTCTTTGGTGCGCTTCCCAGTCATTCGCCGGTCAGAGTGGCGGAGTGCAAATGTTTGACGGAGAAAGATGGACCAATTTTTCCACACAGAATGGGGCCTTGAAGAACAATGATCAGCGTACGGTGGCGGTGGATTCAAAGGGTCGCATTTTTTTCGGAAGTTGGGGTGGAGGCATCACCGTATTTGAAGACGCACCGGACGGTGGTTTCAATATTACCACCATCGATACAACCGACGGCATCCTGGCAGGATCCGTGACGCCCAGTTTTGTCCTGGTGAACGCCGTGGAAATGGATCAGTTTGGGAACATTTGGGCGTTGAATCGCCAGGCAAACAATACCCGTGTTTTGGTCGCATTCACACCGGATGATCGGACGGTGCATTTTTCGACAAATGAAGGTTTGTTTACGCCATTCGTGACAGCACTGGAAATTGACCGAAGTGGGCGCGTCTGGGTAGGCACAGACGACAGAGGCATTAAAGTTTTGAATTATAAAAGTAGCTTGTTTGACAAATCCGACGATGATTTCACCCAGGGGCTGGTTGCCAGCGAGGGGCTGTTTTCAAATGCGATCACTGCATTGGCCGATGATGACGATGGGGTCATGTGGATCGCGACGGAGGAAGGTGTAAATTTTTGGTTCGAAGGCAACGTTGGCAATCAGTTCGGATTGATCAACGACTTTGCAAATACCATTGGCATCGATGCGCTCAATAACAAGTGGTTTGGCACGGTCAGTGGCGTGACTGTCCTGGACCGAGATCGCCGAATTCTGAATCACTACACAACCGGGAATAGCCCGATAGTCAGTGGCAACATTCAGTCTTTTGCCTTTAACGAAGAAACGGGCGAAGTCTGGATTGGCACTACCAACGGTCTGTCCCGTTTGGAAACGCCCTTTACCGCTCCGAAAGCCGATTTGAGTTTGCTTACCGGGTATCCGAATCCGTACATTATCGACGGGACTGGCCGGAAATTTACCATTACCAATCTCGCTGCGGATACAAGGGTTATGATTTACAATGTTGCCGGCAAAATGGTCAAGGCGTTTGATCAGATTAATGGCGCGCAAGTCACCTGGAACGGGGAGGATGAAGACAACGAGCCGGTGCCCAGCGGGATTTACGTCTATTTAGCTATTACGGAGAGCGGTGTCTCGAACATGGGGAAGGTTGCAGTCGTTCGTCGGTAATCAGGGTTTGTGAAAAGCTCCATCGAAATGTACTTTAACAGCAACCCGATATTACTCTGGAAGTTTTCATAACCGAAAATTTCAAACTAACCCAAATGCTACAATCCCTGTCGATTAAAAATTACGCTTTGTTATCCGATGTCGAAATCGACTTTGGCCGTGGCCTGAACATCCTGACCGGAGAAACTGGTGCCGGGAAATCCATCATCATTGGCGCCCTGGGGACAATCCTAGGCGATCGTGTCGACATGTCGGTGCTAAGACAGGGTGGTTCAAAAGCGATCATTGAAGGCAGGTTCGCCATCGACGGGTTGCCTGCGCTTAAGCACTATCTAAAAGAACAGGATTTAGCAGCCGAATACGACGATCTGATTTTGCGGCGAGAGATTTATGACACATCCCGCTCCCGAGCCTTTGTCAACGACACTCCCGTGCAATTAAGTGTGCTTCAGAAAATCAGTGACTTGCTGGTTGATTTACATGGACAGCACGAGCATCAGTCACTGCTCAAAGTCCAGAACCATCTGAATTTCATCGACGAGTTTGGTGGCTTTGAAGTCGAACTCAGGGAGGTGGGCGACAGGTATCGGTGTCTGCAAAAACTCCATTCGGGCCTCAAGAAATTGCAGGAACAACAAACTCTATTTGAGGAAAAGAAGGACCTCTACGCCTTTCAAATTCAGGAAATTGATAAAGTCAATCCCTCCGAGGATGAGGAAGAAGAGCTGCTTCGTGAAGAAAAGATTGTCCGCAATAGCGAGCGCTTGTACAATTTGTCTCACGAATATTTCAAAATCTTATATGAGGACGAAAATTCCGTTTATGATATGTTGAGTAGGGTGGAGCACGGACTCCATGAATTGCAGGATATCGACGAACAGTTTGCCAATTGCAGGAACGAGTGTGATCAGGCTCGCATCACCGTTGAGGAATTGGCAAAGTTTTTTGAGGATTACAAATCCAGGGTCGAATTCAACCCGCAGAGATTGGAGGAAATTCAGACGCGTCTTTCACAACTAACGGGCTTAAAAAAGAAGTTCGGTCCTTCAATTGCGGAGGTTATCGCACATCGCAACAAACTTCAATCAGAACTTGATAATATCGAGAATTTGGACAACAACATTGAGCAAATAAAACAGGAAATTAATACTGAAACAGAAAAGTTCACCGAGCTGTGTCAGCGCCTGAGTGAAAAGAGACAGGAAGTGAGGCAAAGATTGGAACAGATCGTGCCTGAGATCCTGTCTTATTTGGGGATGTCCAGTGCTCGTTTCAACGTGGCGCTAAAGTATCAAGATGATCCAAATGGGATGATTAGCGTTCGAGGCAAGAATTATCTTGCTACGGCCACTGGTATGGATTTTGCTGAGTTTTTTATCTCGGCCAACAAAGGCGAAGATGTGCGTCCTTTGGCAAAAGTGGCTTCCGGCGGCGAGATTTCACGGATCATGCTGGCACTAAAATCCGTAGTGGCGAATGCCGGACACATTCCGGTTATGGTATTCGATGAAATAGATATCGGAGTTTCCGGAAGAGTGGCGCAAGCCGTCGGGAAGAAATTAAAGGAATTGGCAAAATACCGTCAAATTATTTGCATAACGCACCTTCCGCAAATTGCGAGTTTGGCCGATCATCACTATTCGGTCAAGAAACAGGAAAGGAACGGAAGAACGGAGACATCCATTCTAAAACTGTCCCAGCAAGAAAGAACCGAAGAGATTGCCAAATTGTTGGCAGGCGAAAAAGTCTCGGAGGCGCACTTGAATAGTGCGCGTGAATTGTTGGAAGATGCGTCCGTAGGCGAGCTTTGATTAGATTGCATGGATAAGATTGTCATAAAGGGTCCGAATCAACTGAAAGGCAGCGTTCAAATGAGTGGTGCGAAGAATGCTGTGCTGCCGATCATGGCGGCAACCTTGCTGGCGTCGGGAAAATTCGAGATTCGCAACGTTCCGAACTTGCGAGACGTCAAAACCATGGCGCACCTTCTGCGCATCATCGGGGCCCAGGTTGAATATTCGGACCACAAGCTTCGAATTGACTCCAGCAATTGCAACTTCTTTGAAGCGCCCTATGAACTCGTCAAAACCATGCGAGCGTCCGTGTACGTCCTGGGGCCGCTGCTGGCTCGTTTTGCAAAAGCAAAAGTGTCGTTGCCAGGAGGGTGTGCCATCGGCACCAGACCTGTGGACTTGCATATTCGTGGCCTGCAACAGTTGGGAGCGAACATTGAGCTAAAGCACGGCTACATGGTTGGCACTGCCGAAAAATTGCGCGGCGCACATATTAATTTCGATATTTCAAGCGTAGGGGCCACTGGAAACATCCTGATGGCTGCCGTTTTGAGCGACGGCCGTACGGTTATCGAAAACGCCGCAAGGGAGCCTGAAATCACCAATTTGGCCAAGTTTTTGCAGAAGATGGGAGCCGAGATTGAAGGTGTTGGCACAAGCCAACTGCAAATACACGGTGTCAAGGAATTAAGTCCTGTGGATTTTGACATTATCCCGGACCGCATCGAAGCAGCCACGTTTCTATTAGCCGCTGCCATTTCAAGTGGTGAAATCGTACTAAATTCAGTCGACGCCGCGCATGTGGGTAGCCTGATTGCAAAATTGAGGGAAGCCGGCGTGTACGTGGAAGAAGGTCAGACTTCGATTTTTTGCAAGTCGCCGGAACGGATAAAGCCGGTAAACATAACAACGGCTCCCTATCCTGGTTTTCCGACAGATTTGCAGGCGCAATGGATGGCTTTGATGTGTTTAGCCCACGGCAGCAGTGTGATCAGGGACAACATCTTTGTGGATAGATTTACCCACGTTGCGGAGTTGAGACGGCTGGGGGCTCAAATTGAGTTAAGCGAAAATGTGGCAGTCGTGAAAGGCGTCCCAAATTTCAATGGCGCATCGCTTATGTCCACTGACTTAAGGGCCAGTGCGTCTTTGATATTGGCCGGACTGGCGGCCAGGGGACGGACGGAAGTTCTGCGAGTCTATCACATTGATCGTGGGTATGAGACCATCGAGAAGAAACTCGAGAATTTAGGGGCAGATATTTGGCGGGAAGAAGGTAGCTATTGATCACAGACAGCAATTGAAGATTTTTCTATTGAATTTAGGGATGAATTTATTATACTAACTGTTAGATTTGTACAACCATAGGAGTATTTCATCATGTCGCAGTTAAGAAAAATTGTGGGGACTTCTTTCCTCTCATTATTCTTGGTAATTTGGGGGTTGTTTATGGTCTGCAGTGGACGCGTGCCTGATGTACGTACCAGCGACGACTTTTCGGAGGATATCGACGAAAACTACGAAGACGAAGAGCGTTCAGACCTGATGGAACAGTTGGCCTTGTTGGATGAAGAAGCCAGCGACCTGGAGACTCAGCAAAAGAGTGAGATTCTGGAAGCGCTGGGAATCGACCCAACGGGTTCGGAAATGAGCCGAAGGGAAGAAGAGGAGTTTTTGACCGAAGAGTTGTTTCTGGATCTCGAAGTGGAGATAGCCGAATTGGAAAAGCTCTCCAAAAAGAAGGCACAGACCATCGATAGCTTGCAACTGGAGTTGCAAGAGGCCGATTATCAATTAGCGGCACTGCAAAACATTGTGCCAGAATCGGGTCGGCGACTTGCGTCCAAATCGAGGCCGCAGCCAAGCTTCAACGTGACAAATGGAACCATGTCTGAATACGAGATGTCTTATCAGGATGCGTTGAACGAAGTATACGCTCATAACTACACCCGGGCCATAGACAAATTTAGAGATCTGCTCAAATTTGATGATACGGACAACCTGGCTGACAATTGTCAGTATTGGATTGGCGAATGTTATTACGCCTTGAGCAATTACCAACTGGCGATCGCCGAGTTTGAGAAGGTTTTTGCATTTGATAACAACAACAAAGACGACGACGCTCAGTTCATGATCGGCATGGCTTACCTGAGATTGGGTGATTCAAATTTGGCGCGCTTGGAGCTGAGTAATTTGCTCACATTTTATGGCAAAAGCGAATACGTCGCACGGGCCGAACGTCAACTTTTAGAGCTAAACATTTAACGCTCCCACAAAAAACACATTTTAACAGAGTTGGGGGCGTTGCACAATCGTGGCTCACCCCTCCGAATGCTTGCAAGCATTTTGTGCCTTCAACAAACTCCTTCCACAGTGCTTGTCATAAAAAAATCTTACTCACTGCATCAGTTCGCGAGAATTATACTTGACTTAATTCGGAAAATTGTTAATTTCGTTTGTTGAAAAATTTGAATATGGCTTATTTACATTAACAAATGCCGCAATTCATTCATCTCCATAATCATTCCCATTACAGTTTGTTGGACGGAGCTTGCAAGGTCGGAGAGCTATTACAAGCTGCTGCGGACTGCCATATGCCCTCTTTGGCCTTGACGGATCATGGCAACATGTTTGGGGCAGTTGATTTTTACAAGAAGGCTCGTGAACTCGGCGTCAAACCGATCATTGGGGTGGAAGCCTACGTGGCTCCACATAGCCGTAAAGATCGCAAATCCGAGAAGGGCATTTCAGATACGTCCTATCATCTGGTGCTGCTGGCAAAAAACAAAGAAGGGTACCAGAATTTGATGAGGTTGGTTTCGATCGGTTATCTGGAGGGCTTTTACTACCGTCCGCGAATAGACAAGGCAGTGCTGAGAAAATACAACGATGGACTCGTGGCGCTTTCCGCATGCCTCAAAGGCGAAGTTTCCTCTGCTTTGCTTAACAAGGGGTATGAAGCCGCAAAAGCACAGGCGCTGGAATATCGGGAAATCTTTAAAGATGACTATTATTTGGAGATTCAAAATCACGGCATTGACAAAGAGAAACAGGCCCGAGAAGGGATCATCCAATTGGGTCAGGAACTCGGCATCCCTGTGGTTGCCACTAATGACATTCACTATTTGAAACGTGAACACTGTTCGCCCCATGATGTCTTAATCTGTCTGCAGACGGGAAAAGATCGCGACGATCCGAAACGTTTGCGCTACACCACCGACCAAATCTATTTTAAGACACAGCAGGAAATGGCTGAAACGTTCGCTGGATTTTCAGAAGCGCTGAGCAATACAGCCGACGTGGCGAACAAATGCAATTTGGATTTGGATTTTGGAACGACCTATTTGCCAAGATTTGAAATTCCTGAAAATGAGACGGTCGAGACCTTAGAAGCATATCTGGAAAAATTGGCGTTCGAGGGCGCCAGAACACGATTCGGCACGTTATCCTCGGAAATCGAAGCCAGGTTGCGGCACGAGCTCGGCATCATCAATGCGATGGGGTATGCCGGTTATTTTCTTATTGTGATGGACTTTATCAATTACGCGAAACAACACGACATTCCGGTCGGTCCGGGTCGGGGATCTGCGGCCGGCAGTTTGGTTTCGTACTGCTTAGGAATCACAAACATCGATCCTTTGCGATATAATCTAATCTTTGAGCGTTTCTTGAACCCCGAACGTGTGACCATGCCGGACATCGATATCGATTTTTGCTACGAACGTCGGGATGAGATCATCAAATACGTAAGGCAAAAATATGGCGAAAAGAATGTCACTCAGATTATTACGTTTGGGACTATGGCTGCCAGGGCGGTCATCCGTGATGTGGGTCGGGTGCTGAAAATTCGCTACAGCGATGTCGATCGAATTGCCAAAATGATCCCCGCTGGACCCAACATGACCCTCAGAAAGGCTCTTGAAAGCATCCCGGATTTCCAGAAATTGGCCAGCCAGGATGAAGTCCATTCACAGCTGATCGATTATTCACGAGTTTTGGAGGGGTTAGCCCGGCATGCCTCGACTCATGCTGCCGGCGTCGTCATCACCCCGGATGAGTTGACGAAATACACGCCGCTTTACAAATCGACTCAAGGCGATGTCACCACTCAATACGATATGAAATGTCTCGAGGACATCGGCGTCCTTAAGATGGATTTCCTTGGTCTCAGAACGCTGACGGTGATTGACAAAACGGTGAAATCTCTGGCGAAAAAAGGTATTGAAATCGATATCGATCATGTGCGGTTGGATGATCCCGAAACTTACGAGTTGTTTGCGAACGGCGAGACCGTCGCCATATTTCAGTTTGAAAGTTCGGGCATGCGCGAATATTTGCGGAAGCTGAAGCCCCAGGCGTTTGAGGATTTGATCGCCATGAATGCCCTCTATCGTCCCGGCCCCATGGAATGGATCGATGATTTCATTCAAAGAAAGCATGGTCAAAAAACGATTGAATATTTGCATCCTTCGTTGGAGCCGATCTTGAATGAAACCTATGGTATTATTGTCTATCAAGAGCAGGTGATGCGCATCGCCAGCGAACTCGCCGGGTTTAGCATGGGGAAAGCGGATCTGCTGCGTCGGGCCATGGGCAAGAAAAAACCCGAACTCATGGCGCAGCAACGAAACCTGTTTTTAGAAGGATGTCGGAAAAACGATATTCCGGAAGAGCTGGCAAACAAAATTTTTGACTTGATGGATAAGTTTGCCGGCTACGGATTTGTCAAACCCCACTCCACATGTTATGCTTTTGTGGCCTTTCAAACGGCGTATTTGAAGCGACACTACCCGGCTGAATTCATGGCAGCCACGCTCACCAGCGAAATGGGCAGCAGCAATCGCGTGGTTGTTTTGCTCGAGGAATGCAAGCGCATGGGCATTACAGTGCATCCCCCGGACGTAAATAAGAGTTTCGCAGATTTCGTTGTTGAAAATGGCGGCATTCGTTTTGGCCTTGGGGCGGTCAAAAATGTCGGAAAAAATGCCATTCAAGCCATCGTGCAAGCAAGGGAAGAGGAGGGACCGTTTAGCAATCTCTTCGAATTCTGCGAACGAGTTGGGGTTCGCCTTACAAACAAGAAAGTTTTGGAAAGTCTGATTCAATCCGGGGCCATGGATTCCGTGGAGGGCCACCGGGCTCAGAAACTGGGCAGCCTCGAGACCGCCATCAGTTTTGCACAATCTGCCGAGTCGCAGCGTTCAAAGGGCCAGACCACCCTTTTTGACGATCAGCCGGATTCCTCGTATCAATATCCACCGTTGGCCATGGTTGCGGAGTGGAGCAAAGCCGAGGCGCTGGCTTACGAAAAGGAAATGTTAGGGTTTTATTTTTCCGGCCACCCACTCGATAAATTTAGCAACGAAGTAAAGATCTTCTCGAGTGTAACGCTGGACGCGCTGGAAAGTCTCAAAGATGGCAGCGCCGTCAAGGTTTGTGGAATCGTGACGGAATTCAAAAGCATTCTTGACCGAAAAAACAACCCAATGGCGTTCTTAACATTGGAAGATTTTCACGGAAGCGCCGAGGTAATTGTTTTTTCAAAGATCTTTGACAAGTATCGGGAGATTCTGCAGCCCGATGCCATGATTATGGTGGCGGGCCGCACGAGCACCCGCGAGGACGAAGAAACCAAAATTCTGTGTGATGAGATCGTGCCGTTAGCGCAGGTTTGGGATCGCTTTGCCAAGAATTTATATTTGAACATGGAGCCTATGGGTGTGGATGACCCGATTCTGAATCAAGTCAATGAGATCCTGAAAAACAATCCGGGCGACTGCAATCTGTTTATCAATTTGAAAGTAAGAAATCAGACGAAACAAACCATTAAATCCAGGAAAATGAAAGTCAACCCTGATCCGGAGGTGATCATGAATTTGCAGAGCATTTTGGGTCAGGAAAATGTTTGGATGGAGGGATAAATCATTCAAATCGAGGTAAATTAATCACTTTATTGGAAAGGAGAGGAAGATGCAACAGATCTTCGAGAGAGTTAAGAAAATAATTCTCAACCCCAGGGATGCGCTGGCGGAAGTTAAGACCGAGGAAATTGTAATCGGCGACTTCATGAAGGAATATGTCGCCATCGTTGCGGCCGTTCCTGCCATTGCCCAATTCATCGGGTTAATCGGGAGAGGCAATCTTTTTAGCATTTTGCTGTTTGTCGTCCTTGGTTATGTTGTGAATTTGGTGGTTGTATTTGTTTTCGGTAAAGTTCTGGAGGCCCTGGCGCAAACGTTTGGTGGCGTCAAAAACACCGAAGATGCATTTAAATTAGCGGCTTATTCTTATACACCCTATTTCATCGCAGGTATTTTTAATATAAATCCTGCTTTGAGTATTCTGGCCGTTTTAGGTGGTTTATATGGCATTTATATCCTCTATTTAGGTGTTCCCACATTAATGGAATCGCCGCAAGACAAGGCTTTGGCTTACGCAGCCGTGTCGATTATTATCATGATCATCATATCGTTTGTACTTGGACTTCTGGTGGCAAGCGTGGCTGGTGTAGGCTATATGGCAGGATAGTTTTCCAAATTAGGTTTAAATAAAGCGAAGGGGCACGGTACGAAAACCGTGTCCCTTTTTATTTTGGGGAAGGAATTATTGCCATTATTTTAGCCCAACCAATCCTTCCGGCGCCATGTGCGTGCGTATTTTTGCCTCTGTTACAGAACCGTATTTCGAAAATGAATTTATCCGGTAGAAAGGAAAGACATTGCTGAAACCGATGGTGAATTAACTTTAGATTTAACAACGAGAAAGCATACTGTATTTATTCTGGTATAGCCTTTGCGTGAGAAAAACCCGAAGAAAAAAGTGATAAAAAGCGCTTTACATCAATTGGCAGGGGTTAACTATGAAAAAGTCAAATCTACTTCTTCTTACGGTGACGGCAGCGCTCGTTTTCGCGAGTCAACTTTACGCATTCGAGACAGCCGTCGTCATCAAAGTCACGGGGGTGTACGGCATCATAAACAAGGGAAAAAACCAAGGCGTTGTAGAAGGACAAATCCTGTTCGTAAAAAGGTCTTCTGCGGACGGCATTATTGACATAACGAAGGTGAAAGTCATTCGCACGACTGCGAACCGGGCGGCGGTGGAGCAACTCAGCAACAGTAAGGAGGCGCTGCTTCAAAAGGGAGACAAGCTGTTCTCTCAGGAACGGATTCGTGTGCCGGTGGAAGAAAACACGCGGCCTCGACCCTCCCGTACAAATCGTTCTCGAATTGAATCCGCACGTTCCGAACCACAACCGCAGAAAAAGACTCGTATCGAGCCTATTACCGACCCGGTCGATACCAGAAACGATGTTCCCAGAACGCAGCCTGAAACCAAATATAGAGCCAAAAGGAACTACAATCTCAGGAAGCCGTGGCTCACGTTCAATATCGGCGCCATTTTACCGAATGGCCAGTTAGCCAGGTCGTATTCGCCCAGCTTCAAATTTGGCGGCAGCTACATGATCTCGACGGGAAACGACTTCAATTTGGGCTTCGAGATAAACAAAGCGTTTTTCAGCAATGGCTCCGTTGGAAATCAAGCCAACAACGTTTCCTCGGCCTCAATTTTTGAAGGGTTCGTGGTATTTCAGAAATTCCTGGGTTATAATTTCTTTCTCGAGACGGGTGGCGGAATCTACCGGCCCAAAATTCAACTGGTCTCGGCTGATAATATCGAGTCCTCGTTCTCGGCTTCAAAATTTGGCATCTTCGGAGGCGCCGGATTCTTTGTGCCAACGAGCCAGTACGCCGGATTTGCTTTGAAAGGACGTCTGCACAATTACTTTGACACTACCGCAAAACAGTATTTTGGGCTCACAGGCGGATTTCGGTTCAAGGTAAAATAGAAATAAATGAGCTGCGCAATGTCGGCTATAGGGGATAGGGCAATTAAGGCAATTTTGGCCCTTTATTTTTCTATCCCCTTAATTCCCTGTTTCGGTACCTTCCCCCGGTATGGATTAGAGTGCTCCCCAGTAAGTGCACTATCGTTTAGGTTAATAAAATTCAAATAATCTTCAGGAATTAGCGATTCCAACGTCTTCTTATTCCCCCGCATTGCCGCATTCAGGTTGATATGCCGGACGGAATCCCCGCAGACCCTCCGTGTCAAATTTCCCAAAATGATTTGTAGAATTCTTATCGTTGATGCCAGACATTTTACTTGACTCTAAATCAAAAATTTCTTATACTCTGCCTTGAATTTTGGACCATGGCGGTGATTTTATTGGGAGGAACCATGCTTTTCGATTTTGCCAATGTGTTGATATTCTTGATTTTTGGTGCTCTTTTTGTTGTTGGCAATCTGCTTATTTCTCGAATCATTCAAACTCGTAACGCACATCCCATGAAACTGAGCACGTACGAGTGTGGCGAAATTCCGGTCGGCAGTGGATGGATTCAATTCAATATCCGCTTTTATGTCATCGCACTTGTCTTCCTGATTTTTGAAGTTGAGGTGATTTTCTTATTTCCATGGGCGGTGGTTTTTAAAGAATTGGGCACGTTTGCGTTCATCGAAATGATGATCTTTGTTTTTATCCTGTTAGTGGGACTCGCCTATGTCTGGGGCAAGGGAGACTTGGAATGGGACAAACCCAAAACTGTTCCGGATCCCGAACTCTCACAACTCATCACTCAAAAAGAACTTACCGAAGAAATGGCTGCCTAATGCTTGAAGGGAAAGGAAAAACAGATAATTAATGCGCGAACTGGTTTCGAGTGTAGCAAATAGCCAATCTTTTTTAGGAAGTCTACCCGATGTTGTCATTACACTCATGTTCATGGCCTCAGGTGCCATCCTGTTAACCACCGTGGCGGCCGTTCTTGCGCTTGTCGGTGTCTATTTAGAACGAAAAATCTCCGCTCACATGCAAGACCGACTCGGTCCCATGTACGTGGGAGGATGGCATGGCTGGGCACAAACCATCGCAGATGCCGTTAAGCTTCTCCTGAAAGAAGATATTGTTCCCAAAGCGGCGGATAAGAAACTCCATTTTTTAGCCCCGGTCATAGTTTTTGCGGCCTCGCTGGCTGCATTTGTGGTCCTACCCTGGGGCAAGAATCTCATTATCAGCGATATGAACGTCGGGATATTCTACATCATCGCCATTTCTTCGTTTGTGGTGGTTGGAATCATCATAGGAGGGTGGGCCTCCAACAACAAATGGTCGCTGTTAGGCGCCATGCGTTCGGCGGCGCAAATTGTCAGCTTTGAAATCCCGGCGTCTTTGGCTGTGCTGGTGGTCATCATGGCCGTTGGCACCATGAACTTGGGCGAGATCGTCGAATCGCAAACAGGTGGCATCCAGAATTGGTTGGTATGGAAATTTTTTCCGTTCAATTTAATCGCGTTCTTGATCTACTTTGTGGCGTCATTAGCTGAAGCAAACCGCGCGCCATTTGACATTCCCGAAGCAGAGTCTGAGATTGTGGCCGGTTTCCACACGGAATACAGCGGAATGAAATGGGCGATTTTTTTCCTGGCGGAATATGCTAATATGTTTCTGATCGGTGTGGTGGGAGCCACGCTCTTCCTTGGCGGATGGTCAAGCCCGTTTGGAAATTTCATGAATTCCGGTGCGTTTCAGGTTTTCTGGATTTTCCTCAAGGCGTTTGGCCTGATTTTCGTGCAAATGTGGCTTCGCTGGACGCTGCCTCGCGTTCGTGTGGATCAACTCATGTACACAAGCTGGAAAGTTTTGACGCCCTTTGCTTTTGTCGCTATGGTGGGCGTCGGGTTTTACATGGTAATGTAAAGTCATGGAATTGTTTGACATTGTCTTTTACGCCTTTGCCGCATTAACCATCGCCTCAGCCTCGGTGATGGTCTTTTCGAGAAATGTTATCTATTCAGCCGTGGGGTTGTTGTTTACCTTTTTCGGAGTGGCCGGAATCTACGTTTTGTTGGCCGCAGACTTCTTGGCCGTGGTTCAAGTGTTGATTTATGTTGGTGGCATTCTGGTCCTGTTGCTTTTTGGGGTGATGCTCTCTCAACGAGTTACAAGCGTGGAATTGAGAACCGGCACATTGCAATTCCTGCCCGCGTTGCTGGTTGTGGGGGGCGTCCTGGTTATTCTTTTGAGGATGGTGTACAAGACTCCTTGGAATACCTTAGAGCCCGGTGAGTTTAGCCCGACTTCTGAGTCCATCGGGACGTTGCTCATGACCGATTTTCTGATCCCGTTTGAAATCGCTTCTGTGCTGTTATTGGCTGCACTGATCGGGGCGGCATTCATCGCGAGGAAGGAGCGGGCTTGATGTCGATCACCTTGACACACTACTTGACGGTGAGCGCAATCCTGTTTTCGCTGGGTTTGCTGTGTGTGATTACAAAGAAAAATGCCGTGACGGTGTTGATGGGGGTTGAGCTGATTTTGAACGCGGCGAACATCAACTTTATCGCTTTTGCAAGATTTGTGGATACGGATTTGGATGGACAGGTCTTTGCGGTTTTTGTGATTGTCACAGCCGCCGCAGCGGCAGCCGTGGCTTTGGCAATAGTGCTTAATCTTTATGAGCGTCTCAGGTCCATTGATCTTGACGAAGCAGATTCTTTAGCTCGATAGTTTTTGTGAAACAGTGTATTGGCTTTTGAACCAAATAAGTTCTGAGTTATGATTATCACGTATGCCATAATCATTTTACTCTTACCCTTATTTGCTTTTACCATTCAGATTTTCTTTGGCAAGCGATTGCCCAAACAAGGCGCATGGTTGCCTACCGGAGCGATGTTTGCCGCTTTTCTTTTTTCCCTGCCGATCTTTTTCAAAGCGCTGGCTAATTACAGCCCCGACTTTAAAATTGCTGAGAGCTGGAACTGGATAGATTTTGGGACACTAACGGTATCCTTTGGGATACATATAGACAACCTGACAGCAATCATGGTTTTTCTGGTCACGTTGATCAGCGCCCTGATTCATCTGTATTCCATCGGTTACATGCACGGCGATCCGCGCTTCAGTCGCTACTTTGCTTACTTATCGCTATTTTCGTTTTCAATGCTGGGCCTGGTGCTGGTGGATAACTTTTTCGGTATTTATGTTTTTTGGGAATTGGTCGGACTCTGCTCATACTTGCTCATCGGCTTCTGGTTTGAAAAAGATTCCGCAGCCAATGCCGGGAAGAAAGCCTTCATCACCAACCGAATCGGCGATGTTGGGATGTTTGCGGGCATTTTGATCATATTTGCAACCCTGGGCGTTTTTAATTTTGAAGACGTGTTTCAGGGAGTTGCGGATGGCAAACTGAGCGGTGGATTATTGACCGCGGCAGGTGTTCTGATATTTTGCGGTGCCGTCGGTAAATCAGCACAATTTCCGCTTCATGTTTGGCTACCGGACGCGATGGAAGGTCCAACCCCTGTCAGTGCGCTTATCCATGCGGCCACAATGGTCGCTGCTGGGGTGTATTTGGTGGGTCGCGTTTTCGTGTTTTTTACTGGAGATGTGCTGTTGGTGATTGCGTACATCGGCACGATTACGGCCTTCATGGCGGCTACCATCGCCATCGTTCAAACCGACATTAAACGAGTGCTGGCGTATTCAACTATCAGCCAGTTGGGATACATGATGGTGGGCCTCGGTACAGGAGGGTATACCGCAGGCCTTTTCCNNCACTCAGGATATGCGCGAGATGGGCGGGCTTCGCAAAAAAATGCCGATTACATTCTGGACGTTCCTGATTGCAACGCTTGCTATTTCCGGGATTCCACCACTGTCCGGTTTCTGGAGTAAGGATGCGATCCTCGCGGCCTCACTGGAATTTGGAATGCAGCATCCTCAACACATGATAATTTTTGTTGTCATGGTTCTGTCGGCAGCGATTACAGCTTTTTATATGTTGCGCCTGGTCTATCTGACATTTGCGGGAGATCCACGAGACAAAGAAAAGTACGAGCATGCCCATGAATCTCCCTGGGTTATGACCGTGCCCCTTTCTGTTCTTGCCGTGTTCTCCGTAGGCACGATTTGGTGGGGTTGGTTTGAGCATTTGGTTGCAAAGCCCGAGCTCGCATCATTTGCGAGTGGCTTTGCAGGCGCGGCCGAAACGCATGAGGCGGCTCACGGCGCTGCGTCAGCTCATCTCATGGCATTAGGGCTTTCCATCCTTGCGGCAGGCCTGGGAATTCTGTTGGCGACGGTTACCTATTATTGGAAAAAAATCTCTGCAGAGGCGTGGGGAAGACGTCTTAAGGCGGTCTACAAGTTGCTGTGGAATAAATATTATTTTGATGAGCTTTATGGTGCGACGGTCATTAAAGGCACGCTCCTTACGAGCCGAATTGCCTCCGCGTTTGACTTGTCTGTAATCGATGGAATAGTTAATGGCACAGCCAAAGCTACCGCCGGCTTTTCTTTTGCCGAGGGATGGTTTGATTTGCGCATCGTCGACGGATTGGTCAATCTCGTTGGGAGGATTGTCGAGTTCTTTAGTTCGCGGTTGCGTGAGATTCAAACCGGTAAGGTTCAAAGCTATATCCTGATTGCGTTAGCTGGAGTTGTGTTGCTGTTCATCGTTCAACTGTTCTAAGAGGAGATTGAGGAGAAAGTTTTAAAGTATGCAAAACTACGTACTCACACTGATAACCTTTCTGCCGATATTGGGCATTTTGTTTCTTTTGCCTGTGCCAAAACAGAATAAGAATGTTATTAGAGTTATTGCCGCTGTTTTTACCGGATTGCAGGTTGTTCTCGCGGTTTGGATTTTTATGAACTTTGACCGCTCGACGACGGCATTTCAGTTTACCGAACAATACAAGTGGATTCCGTCGTTCAATATCGAGTATTTCATGGGCATTGACGGTTTGAGTGTGTCCATGGTGCTTTTGACGGCTCTGTTGTCGTTTATTTGCATATTTGCATCCTGGGGCATCGACAGGGGAGTGAAGGGCTACTTCGCGATGTTCTTGCTTTTGGATACCGGTATGGTGGGTGTATTCTGTGCCCTTGATTTCTTTCTGTTTTACATTTTTTGGGAAGTCATGCTCCTTCCCATGTATTTCCTGATTGGCATCTGGGGAAGTCCCTCCCGACGTGAGCCGGACGGCATGGTCAGAGGCGGACCGTATGCGGCAATCAAGTTCTTCCTGTACACATTGTTTGGCAGCGTCCTGATGCTCCTGGCTATGCTGGTCTTCTATTTCAACGTACAAGATCCTGTGACCGGCGGTCACACTTTTAATATGCTCCACATCATGGATCAGTCAAATCACAGCGGCGTTCTTCTTATTGACACGATTCGAAGAGTGCTCTATGTCGCACTTTTCATCGGATTTGCCATCAAAGTTCCCGTTTTTCCATTTCATACGTGGCTCCCGGATGCACACGTTGAAGCTCCCACGGCCATAAGCGTGATCCTGGCGGGTGTTTTGTTAAAAATGGGAACCTATGGCATGCTCCGGATCAGCTTTCCCATGCTCCCGGATGCAATGAAATTCGAGTATTTTGCTTATGGTATGGCCATTCTTGGCTTGGTCAACATCATTTATGGCGCTTTTTGTGCCATGGCGCAAAAGGACTTAAAGAAGCTTGTGGCGTATTCAAGCATCAGTCACATGGGCATTGTTCTGCTGGGAATGTCGGGCCTGACTTCTTTGGGTATGAACGGAGCCGTCATGCAAATGTTTAATCACGGTACGGGCACCGCGATGCTCTTTCTTTTGGTCGGTGTGGTTTACGACCGAGCGCATCATCGAAATATTGACGAGTTTGGCGGCCTTGCGGTACGGATGCCGATTTATGCCGCCGTCGTGAGTTTGGCCTTTTTCGCCGGGTTGGGCCTTCCCGGTCTCTCGAGCTTCATCAGTGAGGCGTTTTCGTTTTTGGGAGCATTTGGTTCAACGGTGTTTAATTTGAAAGCCATCACCATCATCTCAACCATAGGCATCGTTCTCACCGCCGGATACTTTTTGTGGACATTTCAACGTATGTTTTTGGGTGAGTTGAATCCCAGATATGCCGACTTGCCTGAGATTAATGGTCGAGAACTGTTCACGTTGGTCCCGCTTGGCGTCATCATCATTATACTGGGCGTCTATCCCGCACCCTTACTGGATTTGATAAAGGTGTCTTTAAATAATCTCGTGGATGTGGTGATTTCATCTGGTGCGCCAACTGTATTAGGACTTCAATAACCTCAAGATCAATGGACTATTCAGCCACACTGCAAGATAATATCAACAGTCTCAGCTATTTTTTGCCCGAACTCATCTTGACGGGCGTGATCCTCGTCTTGATCGTTGCTGATCTTATTCTCAAAAAAGAACGATCCCCCTGGACTTCTTTCGTGGCTCTCGCGGGATTGATTGGGGCTTTCGTGGCCGTTTATCAGCAGTACGACCTCGGCACAAGGTCGATATTTAATAATATGCTGGTCGTCGATCCGTTCGCGTTATTTTTCAAACTGCTCTTCCTGGCTTCGACCATCCTGGTAATTTTTCTTTCTATTGGCTCGGTTGAGCTTGCCGGGAGACAGGTTGGTGAATACTTTACTTTAATTGTCGCCACCACATTGGGCATGTTTTTGATGGCTTCAGCCACAAACCTACTGACGATTTTCATTTCCATTGAGATGGTGAGCATCACCTCGTTTATTTTAGCGGCGTATTTGAAAACGCGTCGGAGATCGAGTGAAGCAGGATTGAAGTACGCGATTTACGGAGCGTTCTCTTCCGGCCTGATGTTGTATGGCATCTCCTTGATCTATGGGCTCACCGGAACGCTGAATATCTATGAAATCAGCGAAGCTCTGGCTGCCACAAATCCGGATCGGCTGACATTGTTTGTTGCGGTGATATTGATTTTGGCCGGGTTCGGATATAAAATTGCGGCCGTACCGTTTCATTTTTGGGCGCCCGATGTGTATGAGGGGGCTCCGACGCCCGTCACCGCGTTTTTCTCAATCGGGCCGAAAGCCGCCGGATTTGCGCTGCTGATTCGGTTCTTCAATGTAGCATTGGTATCCAGTGGCACGAATGGAGATGCGTCTGATTGGTATGCCGTTACCGGACTGGATTGGACGCACTTGTTAGCCGTGGTTTCTGCCGCCACTATGACGCTGGGGAACTTGATCGCCATCGTACAGCGAAATGTCAAAAGATTGCTGGCTTATTCCAGTATTGCTCATGCCGGATATGCCCTCATGGGAGTGGTGGTTTTTTCTAAGGAAGGCATTTACGCAACGATGTTCTATTTGGTCGTATATTACTTAATGAATCTCGGAGCTTTCCTTGTTGTTATTGTGAATCAAGAATTGGTCAGAAGTGAAAGCATTGACGATTACAAAGGACTGGTGTGGAAGGCTCCCATTCCGGCAGTAGCGATGGGTGTGTTTCTGTTCTCTCTTACAGGTTTACCTCCCACAGGTGGCTTTGTGGGTAAATTTTATCTGTTTGCTGCTTTGATCAACGGTGGACAGGCTTATTATTGGTTAGCTGTGGTCGGCATATTGAATAGCGTGGTTTCGCTTTACTATTATGCGCGAATTCTAAAAGCGATGTATTTTGACAAACCAGAAGACGAGGAGGTGGCGACCGGACTAACCGTTTCACCGTATTATGTCACCCTGCTGGCGGTGTTAGTCATTCCTACCATTATGCTCGGTGTTTACTGGGCGCCATTAGCCGATTTGGCTAATTTTTCTGTTGAGTTTCTAAAAACTCTCTGAAAATGCACGTTTGGAATTTTGTCAAATTCGGGCGTGTTCATATTTTTGAATCGTTAATTCACTTGATCTGCATGGAATAAAAACCTCTCGTGGCAACTATGAAGAACCATCTGTATACTTTGAGAACCTTTCTTTTAAGTCTGATCGCGTTACTTTCTGGTTATGTGTTGATCGTCGGTTTAAGTGTCAGGAGCAATGAAAATCGGTTGAACGTCCGTATCCTCACCAATTCGCCTCTTGATTCCTTTCGCCTGAAAAAATTTGATCTTGCCAAAAAGAAGAAGGGCAAGAATTATGTTGAGGCCACGGTTTCTCAGAATGAATTGCAACAAATAAAGAAAAGTGGCTTTAAGGTGGCCATGGTATCCACCAGGGGTCGTAATACAAGTATTCCACCGTTTTACAAGACCTTAGAGGAAATTGAATCTGATTTACATCGCTTACAATTGAAGTATCCCAACATTTTGGCCGTCGAGAAAATTGGTGAATCCACTGCATTAAAGCTACCTATTTGGGCAGCCAAGATTTCGGACAATGCTGCTGAGAGTGAGGATGAACCACGGATTTTGTTCATGGGTGTACATCATGCTCGTGAACCCATCGGAGCAAACATCTGCTTGAGAATCATGGAATCTTTGTGCGAAGGCTATGATACCGACAACAAAATAGAGGAATGGGTCGATGACCTTGAAATATGGCTTGTCCCGGTCGTGAATCCCGATGGGTACAAATATGTCATGGACAATAATTTGCACTTTCCGTGGTGGCGCAAAAATTTGCGGGACAATGACGGAGATGGTTTATTCAATCCACTTTATGATGGTGTGGATTTGAATCGAAACTATGATTACAATTGGGATGAAGGTGGGGATGGCAAACCGAATAGTTGGTTTTATCGAGGAAGGAGTCCTTTTTCTGAAAACGAAACCAAGAGCATTTTGCGTTTGGCGCTTCGGGAAAATTTTGTGATTGGCATCTCCTATCACAGTTACGGTGAGTCCATCTTGTTTCCCTGGGGAAACTACAACCGTCCTCCTGATTTAGAACTGATTGTGGAAATTGCCAGCGAAATGGCGGCCAGGATACGAAAAGAGTCGGGGCGTGGCCGGTATTCAATCCTGCCTTTGAATGGAAGAGTGGGGCAGAGTTCTATTTGGATGTACGGTCAGCTTCGCGTTCTCGACTACATTGTTGAGGTTGGAACAGAATACTTTCCCGCCGAAGAGCATATCGATTTTATTTTAGACGAACATTTGAAAGGTGCTTATTATCTTTTTGACAAGATGTTGAACACAGGAGTTAGCGGCCACGTGTATGACGGTGAGACGGGAGCACCGCTTTTGGCGGAAGTGGAGGTGAGAGAACTCGCAACGGACTATGTTCAACCTCGAAGAACCGATCCCAGATTTGGCAGCTTTCACAGATTGTTGAATCCTGGCTATTACACCTTTGAGATTAGAAGTGAAGGCTACCACCCCAAAATTGTGTCAGATGTTCGAGTTCGAAGAGGTAGGTTCAAGGAGTTGAATGTCGGGTTGCGCAGAAAAAATAAGGTCTTATCAAACGGAGCGTCAAATTAGGTTGTCGGTCCCAAACTTCTGAATCTTTGACGTCAGTCTTTGCTTACGATACTCGAGATCGTCTTTATATTGACTCCATTTATCGTTACTCTCCAAGGCTTCCAAAACCTCGATTTCTTTTAATCCTTTTTCAACCAGTTTTTTAGCTGCGACAAAGTCATTCTTTCTGTGTTCGTAATGTTTGGCCAACTCTATGTATGGTACAGGATGGAACGCTTCAGAGGTCATGCAATCATGCCAGACTTCGGCTGCATGACGCCAGTTCTCCAGCTTTTTGTGATTGAAGCCCATTTGAAAAAGCAATTCTCGTTTGTCGCTTGCGGGAAAGGGCGAGTTTTCAAGAAAGTCCTCGTAGATGCTGAGCGCATTCTCATACTGGTTAAGTGATTCATAAACTTTACCTACTGCCAAAACATCGTGAACGGCTCGGCATTCGGATAGAGGATCTTCAAATACTTGCATGACTTTTGTCAAAAGACCCGCCATGGAAAGAACATCCTGCTGATTGTGGTAAAATACGGGTTTGAGCGCTTCCACATTCCGGTATTGCAAGAAACTGAAATAGAGGTGGGGAATTAAGTAGCCTGGAACATCTCCCGTTCTTACAACTTGCAAGAGATACTGCTCTGCTGTATTTAGCGAACAATCCGGGAGTCTATTTTTCCAATGGCGCCGCACCGCATGCAGCAAATCCAAATGGTGTAGTTGTGTCAGCGGGGATTCAATTCTGTGGTAAATATTTCTTGAAGCAAGAACGGGGACATCAAACGACTTACCATTGTAGCTTACAACCAGTCTAAATTCATTCATAAACTGATTGAGTTCAAATAGTAAGGGGTGTTCTTCATTCAAGTCATTCATGAAATACTGTGCCACCCGAAAGCAAGCGTTGTCAAAATAACCAATGCCAATCAGAAAGGCAAAGGTACCGGTACCGCCGGAAATGCCCGAAGTTTCGGTATCGACAAAAAGGATTCTTTTGAGATCAATTTCACCGATTTGGGCATTCTTTGCCACAAGTGGCAAAAGCGCGGAGGGTTTTTCCAGCAAAGCATCCAGTGGTAGAATGCCGTGCTTATAATCCAGTGAAAACTCTTGTTCACAAAAGAAAAAGGAGCCTGAAGGGGACTCCTTAATTTCGCCACCCAGAATATTATGAGTCGGGCTACTCGGAGTAGGCGAGGGCGGAGGCGTCAGAGAAATATCTCGTCTCAACTGGATCGATTCAATTTGGCGTAGCTTATCCTTGATGTCCATAGCGGTATCGTTGTTCCGAAGATAGTGCTGAATCCAACATACCTGTTGGCGGCTTTCTAGTGGCTACTTTTTCTTATCCGTATCTCCGAAAAAATGTTGAACCAAATCGATAGGCAATGGAAATACAATGGTGGAATTGTTTTCAGCCGCCACCTCCGTTAATGTCTGCAAAAAGCGCAACTGCAGTGCTTGCGGAAAAGCGCTTATGATTTCCGCCGCATCTCTCAGCTTTTTGGAAGCCTGAAACTCTCCCTCGGCGTGGATAATCTTTGCGCGTCTTTCACGTTCCGATTCAGCCTGTCTGGCGATGGCACGCTGCATCTCTTGCGGCAAATCGACGTGTTTGATTTCTACCAGGGAGACTTTGATGCCCCAAGGGTCGCTGTGGCTGTCGATGATTTCTTGAAGGCTCGCGTTGATTTTTTCTCGTTCGCCGAGTATTTCGTCGAGTTCGGCGCCGCCGGATACGCTTCTTAATGTTGTTTGGGCGAGCTGGGAGGTGGCATACAGAAAATCCTCCACTTCGGTAATGGCCTTGGACGGATCCATGACTCGGAAATACAATACGGCATTGATTTTAACGGAAACGTTGTCTTTGGTAATCACATCCTGAGGTGGAATATCCATGGCCACAGTTCGCAGGCTCACCTTGACCATGCGATCGATAATCGGGATCAGGATGATCAATCCGGGACCCTTTGAGCCGACCAAACGACCCAATCGAAAGATCACGCCCCTTTCGTACTCTCGCAAAATACGGATTGCGCTCGCCAAGAGCATGACCAAGATCACAATGAGCAATGTAATAGCTGGCATTTTTTAAGCCTCCATTGACTGATGAACTTGAACCAAATTCAGAACGAATTTATTATGCGAGTTTTTCTATCCTGAGAACCAATCCGTCATCCACGGCTACAACCCGAATTTTTTCGCCTTTTTTAATTACCTGGTCGCTCATAGCTTTCCAAATTTCGCCATGGATGCTGACTTTACCTTCGGGTGAGATTTTGGTTTGAGCAACGCCAACTTCTCCGACTAAGCCTTCTCTGCCAGTTGTCACCTTGCCAAGGTGTGTTTTGAACGCCATGCTAAAGGCGAAAATGAAAAAAGCGGCCGTTACCGCCACAACGGTGATGATTAAGCTTAGTGAAATTTGTAACACGGGTTGATAAATGTTCGGTGGCTCTTCGATAAGCATGAGGGAACCGAGGGTCATGGCTATAATTCCACCTATTGTTAATAAACCATAACTCGTTACTTTAACCTCTAAAATGAACAGGATAATCGCAAGCAGAATCAGAAGCAGTCCTGCATAATTAACCGGCAACATAGAAAGAGCGAAAAACGCCAGAATCAGGAATATCGCACCCACTACGCCAGGAAAGATTGCGCCGGGATTGGACAGCTCGAAAAACAGACCATAGATGCCAAGCATCAATAAAATATAAGCGACGTTTGGATTGGATATTTTTTCCAATATTTTGTACCGAAGATTCATCTCCCGATAAACGATTCGTAAATTTTCCGTATTCAGCCTGGTCTTACCGGAAGCAAGCTCGACCTCCATGCCATCGACTTGTTTGAGCAGACTATCTATCGAAGGAGAGATAAAGTCGATCACATTTAATTCGAGGGCTTCTTTTTCCGTGATGGATACACTTTCACGAACCGCCTTCTCGGCCCATTCAGCATTTCGATCTCTCTTTTCTGCCAAAGCCTTAACCTGCGCGACCGCATCGTTAATCACTTTGTCGCCGATAACAGAGGAATCCGCTCCGCCACCGATGCTGACAGGGTGGGCAGCTCCGATATTTGTGCTCGGTGCCATGGCCGCAATATGAGAGGCGTAAGTAATCCAGACGCCCGCCGAGGCGGCGCGAGCCCCTTGGGGTGAGACGTACACAATGATAGGCACATTGGCCGCCAAGAAACTCTTGGTTATCTCCCGCATCGATTCCATGGCACCGCCTGGCGTATCCAGTTCGATGATAAGGCAATGAATGTTCTTTTCTTCGGCTCTTTTGATAGACTTGGTTATGAATTCGGAAAGTACGGGCGTCACGATGCTGTTTTCAACCTTGATTACATGAACGGTATTCGATTTGGCGTTGCCGGTCTCTTCAGCTTCAGCCAGGAATGCACCCGATTTAACAGAGATAAGGAATAACAGAATAATAGCGATATAACTGAGCAACGTCTTAGTTTTCATGAGAAACCAAAAACTACCTTCTACCTAAAAAGTAAAAAATTATGGATATGATGATGCTTATCAAAATTGAAGTCGTTAAAGGAAAGTAAAACGTAAAATTTTTCTTCTGTATCAGAATGTCGCCTGGCAATTTACCTAAAAACGGGATATGCTTGAAGAAGACAAAGATGAGCCCGACTGCCACAAGAAAAATCCCCAAAAATATGAACAATTTCCCAAAGGATTCAAAACTGAACATGATTGTTCCGTTTTCGTTCAGACTATTCATTTTCTTTTCTGTACGTTGGCAAAGTTTTCTGCCAATTCAGGACCTTATATTTCTTACAAATTTCAACCACTTTCTCTATCGGGATGGCTTTTATTTCGTGTCCATCCCGGCCTCTGACCGACGTGGCTTGAAGCAAAGAGTTGTAAATCGCTTCCTGAGTGGCTTCGACGGTAGCCATAAAGAGCGGTGACATCTGATCGTTTCGCAAACGTTTTACTTGATGCGCTTTGATTTCACTCTCATTGGAAACAAGATTTGCGGTATAATTTGAAAAAGCGATGATATAATCGCCGCTGCCATTCGACGAAAAAGCGCCGGTTTTCGCCAGTGCCAAGTAAGCACGTTTTGCAAGCCGTTTGAGATTTCTCGAAGAAAGAGGGGCGTCCGTGGCGACAACAATCATGCAAGACCCGTCTCCATCTGCGTATTCAATCCGATTGCGATAAGAGTAGT
>JAABYK010000496.1:0-522 GCA_011775825.1 Candidatus Zhuqueibacterota bacterium
GATGTACGTTTTGCTGAAGAAGACACCATTGAAGCTTTTGCCAAGCACATTGATGAGAACACCAAGGCGATTTATGTGGAATCAATCGGGAACCCGAGAGGCAACGTTGCCGATTTTGAAGGGCTGTCCAATCTCGCCAAAGAAAATAACATTGCCCTGGTGGTAGATAATACCTTCGGCGCAGGCGGCGCCATTGTACAGCCGTTGAAGCATGGTGCCAATGTAGTTACCAGCTCGGCCACCAAATGGATTGGCGGACACGGAACCTCCATCGGCGGGGTGATTGTGGATGGCGGTAACTTTAACTGGGGCAACGGCAAATATCCCGGTTTCAGCGAGCCTTCTCCCTCCTATCACGGATTGAATTTCTGGGAAGTATTCGGCGAAGATGGTCCTTTCGGCAACATCGCCTTTGCTATTCGCGCGCGGGTTGAAGGACTTCGCGACTTTGGTCCGGCTCCTTCTCCGTTCAACAGCTTTCTGTTGATCCAGGGACTTGAAACCCTCTCCCTGCGCGTTGAG
>JAABYK010000496.1:585-743 GCA_011775825.1 Candidatus Zhuqueibacterota bacterium
GTAGACTGGGTGAATTTCACCGGACTGCCCGATCATGATTACCACGAACGCGCCAAGAAATATCTGAAGCCCGGTCACTTCGGCTCGGTATTCACGTTTGGGGTGAAAGGCGGCTACGACAACGCACGCACCTTCATTGAAAATGTGCAACTGTCAAG
>JAABYK010000496.1:905-1092 GCA_011775825.1 Candidatus Zhuqueibacterota bacterium
ATATCGACGACATCATCGAAGACTTCGACAAAGCCTTTGCCAAAATCTAAATAACTATAAAATGCACCTTCACTCCATTGAGAAATACTTCGTGGCAGAACCACACAACTCTTCAAGGTCCTTTCGGACTCTTGAAGGTTGTTTAAATATAGCTACCTTTAAGAGTCCGCAGGACCTTGAAGAGTAG
>JAABYK010000497.1:0-258 GCA_011775825.1 Candidatus Zhuqueibacterota bacterium
CTTGTGAGAACCATGTACTTCAATCAAGGGGAAGTTGGCCACTGGCCGGATCAACCTTCCGGAGAATGGCCCAAAGGTACGGGCCATTCGTATCTTGATGGCGTAAGCGTGCTGGTGGGTGCGGAGGTTGTTGCAGAGAATGGCGCGGTCATCCACCCAATTGAAGCCGGCTACCGGGAGTGGATGGATCAAGATCCGCTTACCGGTGAGCTATGGGGCTGGGAACCGGTACCTGGCTACGCCGATCCGGGCTCGGAG
>JAABYK010000497.1:387-2800 GCA_011775825.1 Candidatus Zhuqueibacterota bacterium
GTCGGCAGACCGCGAGCGTGGTGGGCTGGGATTGCGCGTGGAAGTGCGCGGCTTTCAATGGTCACACGTCTTGGCTGAGGATAACATCTTCTGGCATTATGATATCGTCAACTTGGCAGACCAGACCTATGAAAAGACTGTCTTTGGTTTCTACACCGATGTTGGCGCCGGAGGTACCTGGGATTCCTCTGATGATAACGCGTTTTATGATACTCAGCTTGACCTGGCCTACGGCTATGATGACAACGGCTTTGGCTCACCGGGAAACTGGGGCCCGGTTGGGTACATGGGCTACGCCTACCTCGAAAGCCCTGGCAATCGCTTCAACGGATTGGATGATGATGAAGATGGCATTGTGGACGAAAGTCGGGACGGAGAAGCTGGTGAATGGATCTTCGGTCCGGTTGGTTATTATTCCGAGGATGGTCGACTGGAGCGTGAAAATGGTATTCAGAGTCGGTGGCACTGGACTGGAGATGAAGATGGGGACTGGGTCGGGTTTTCTGACTTGAACGAGAATGGCGTCTGGGATCCGGATACCGAGCCAGTTAATAACGACGTGGGTCGAGATGGGGTCGGGCCTCTGGATTTGCAGTACCTTGGCCCCGATGAAGGCGAGGGTGACGGCCGCCCCACCAATGGCGAGCCCAATTTCAACAAAACCGATCAGAGTGAATCGGACCAAATCGGACTAACCAGCTTGGCGATTTACCGTCTTGTCGAAGGTGGCGGCGGGGATGGTTGGCCGCGACACGACGAAGGTATTTGGAACCGCATGACTTACCAGAATTTTGACACCGAGTTGCAACGCGCCAACATTAGCATGGTTTTTGGTTCAGGCCCGTTTCCACTACGCAAACAACACCGAGAACGCTTTTCCATGGCGCTCGTGTTTGGCAGCGACCTTGAAGATCTAATTTTTAACAAGGAGACCGTCCAGCAAATCTACGACGCCGACTACAATTTTGCCCGCCCGCCGCTTAAACCCAGGTTGACGGCGGTTCCTGGAGATAGGAAAGTCGTGCTGTACTGGGATACGCGAGCCGAGAAATCACGGGACCCCTTCTTGAATTACAAAGAGGACTTTGAAGGCTACTTGATCTACCGAAGTACAGAGCCGGAGTTTCAGGACATCAAAATCATAACGGATGCCAAAGGCGAACCCAAGTATTGGAAACCGATTGCCCAGTTTGATCTCAAGGACGGAATTCAGGGACCGGATCCTATTGGCATCAATGGCGCGCATTTCTGGCGGGGGGACGAAACCGGGCTGCAACACGCCTTCATAGACTCGAATGTCACCAACGGTCAACGCTACTACTACGCTCTCGTGGCTTATGATCAGGGCGATCCGGAGCTTGGAACCAGAGGCCTGCAGCCTTCAGAGACTACTAAAATCATTCGCGAGGACTTTTCGGGTAATATTCAGTTTGTCGACATCAATTGTGCGGTAGTCACGCCAAATGCGCCAGCCGCCGGCTACGTTCCGCCTGAGATAGAAGGGGACACCCAGAGGCCAAGCGAGGGTATCGGCAGTGGCTCCGTCCATGTTGAGATTCTCGCACCCAGTGAGATTCGAGAAAACACGACCTACAAAATTCTATTCCATTCGAGTGGGGGAGCACACAATTATCAGACTNNACAATTATCAGACTACCGCTTACGACATCATCGATGAAACGAACGGTACGGTTTTGGAGACGAACATTGATGCACGGGTATTTGGACCGGATATTTTCAGTCCACCCGTGGACGGGTTCGGGGTCTCCGTGCAAAACGATACGGCCGTTACAGTCGATCCTTTTGCAACGGGTTGGTTGGTAGGTGACAGCAACCTGGACATTCAGGTTTATCCTAGCATCAAGTCGCCGGCCATTACCACAGTTTGGCCTGCCGACTACGAAATCCGCTTCTTTGAAGATTTTGTGGATACTACGCGCAATTTCAAGATCCCGGTAAAGCTGATTGTCTGGAATCTGTCGGATAATCGTCAGGCAGAAGTGGAGGTCTGGGACAACGATGGCTCAAAGACGCTCACGATTGGTGATGAATTCACCATTATCGAATATATCGGCGACAACTTCAGACTTACTTATGACGTAACGTACCACGCGCCAATCGAAGCCGGAGCTACACCGAATCAGCCGCAGCCTGGTGACAAATTTCTGATTCGCACCAAAAAGCCGTTTCGAGAAGGCGACTATTTTCGGTTCTCCACGCGGGCGGCCCGGGTTGAGAATGAATTGGCGGAAACGCAATTGTCACGAATTGCCGTAGTCCCTAATCCTTACATCGGCACGGCTCGGTGGGAACGGCGAACCCTGAATCAAACCGGCCGCGGCCAGAGAAAAATCGACTTCATTCATTTACCGCAGCGCTGCACCATTCGAATCTATACCATGTCAGGCGCACT
>JAABYK010000497.1:2827-4866 GCA_011775825.1 Candidatus Zhuqueibacterota bacterium
CGAGCATGAGTCCAGCGCTTTCGATGGAGCTGAATCCTGGAACCTCGTTTCTGATGACGGTATGGACATTGCGTTCGGCTATTACATTTATCATATCGATGCCCCTGGCATGGGAGATCACATTGGTAAATTTGCCGTCATCAAGTAAAATCAGAGGGTAGTCAGATGAGGAGCAAGCTTTTTTTCACCGCAAATATGGTATTAATGGTTTTTGCACAAGTGGTCTGGTCGCAGGAGACGCCCTTCGTTTCGGACGTCTCAAAGAAGGGCACGACGGCCGCTGCCTTTCTCGAAATCGGTGTGGGTGCGCGTGCGCTGGCCATGGGAAGTGCTTTTGTTGCTCTGGCGGATGACCCAACCACCATTTATTGGAACGTTGCTGGCCTGGCCAAGTCCGAGAAGCACGGTGTTTCATTCACGCACAACGATTGGATTGCTGACACGAAGTTCGATTTTATTGTGGGCTCATTCAAGCTGGGACGCTATGGAACCGTTGGTGTGAGTTTCACCAATTTTAGTGTAGGCGACATGGAGGTTCGCACTGTGGATGAGCCTGAGGGGACTGGCCAGGTTTTCGGTGGAAACGATGTTGCCTTCAGTCTGGCCTACGCTATGAACCTTACGGACAATTTTTCGATGGGGCTGGCAACGAAATTCATTCAGCAGTCGATCTGGGATATGAGTGCCAGTGCGTTTGCTGTCGATGTTGGCGTACACTACCGCTTGCCATTTAAAGGATTCAGACTCGGCGCAGTTATGACCAATTTTGGTTCGGACCTGAAAATGAGCGGTGATAACACACTCATTCTCCATGACCCGGACTTGGCAACGACGGGTAACAACGGACGCATTCCGGCGGATCTGCAAATGGAATCCTGGTCGCTGCCGCTTAATTTTCAGGTTGGTATCGCTTATACGGCTGTGCATACCGAGCTGCATAAAATCAATTTGGCGGCAGATGCCCTCCATCCAAACAATAACTATGAAAGTCTCAACCTTGGTGCTGAGTACGTTTTCAATGAATTTCTGGCATTGCGGGTGGGTTACAAATCGCTGTTCCTGCAAGATTCGGAAGAGGCTTACACCTGGGGTTTGGGTATTCAGAAGGAATTTCTGGGCAATGTGAAAGTCATCCTCGATTTTGCCTACGCTGACTTTGGCCGCCTGGAGAACTCGAAGAAGTTTTCTTTTGCGATTGAATTTTAGTGAAAACTACAAGTTTGTTCCCGAAAGTAAAGTGTTCCTACTGGTTGGCCTGTTTGTATTGCCTGCCAGGGCACAAATTTTTATCGACCAGCTCGGCCGCAAACGGGGAAGCCGATCCCCAACGGTGTAAACCAGCGTCTGCTTATCTTGATCCGCGAGCAGGTCGCGGTAGTTTCGCTTCCGGTTAAAATCAAAAATCTTTGCAATTTGAAGTTTATTCTTGCCCTGTGTTGACGCTTCTCCCCCGGAGCTTTAATCCCCTCCCCCTTCGGCTACAATACAGTGAACAGGCGCTGAAATTCGACGCCTTTTTTGTTGAGAAATAGTCAAAACTGACAGAAATTGAGACAAAATGTCCTCAAATTATCGGCATTTTGAAAATGGCAAAGATGTTGCAATAGATCATAAATTTTGAAAAAGTTTAGCAAAAACCAAAAAAATTTTGTTTGATTTTCACTAAAAATTGAATATATTTTAATATGCGTTTTAGAGATAACATCTAGCCTTTAGAGTTACTTGGTGAGAGGATTTTCAAAAAATTACCCCAAAATTAATGATAATGTAAGCTATTAATAATCAAAATATGAAGGCGGCGTAGCCAAGTGGCTAAGGCGGAGGTCTGCAAAACCTCTATTCACCGGTTCGAATCCGATCGCCGCCTCACTTGTTGTAACCTCCCGTGGTGACTATCGCCGGGGAGGTTAAATTTTATGCCGGGGTGGCGGAATTGGTAGACGCAAGGGACTTAAAATCCCTCGGAGATATAGTCTCCGTGCCGGTTCGAGTCCGGCCCTCGGCACGTCACGTTTCGCCGGGGTGGTGAAATTGGCAGA
>JAABYK010000014.1:0-3795 GCA_011775825.1 Candidatus Zhuqueibacterota bacterium
CCAGGTTTGTCTGGAAATCTCCAGGCACAGGATATGAAGATTAGCACGGTAAAGAGAAATAATTTGATTGGAGATCGGGGTGCTAACTACAACATTAAAACTGGAGACGTTTATCATGTCGTAAGAGGTGATGTGGTCATTGGAAGCGCTAGGGTCTTGATCGTAAAGCAGTCCCTGTGCGGTCTCAAAGTCTTTGAGTTGTTTTCGGAACATCGACCTGAGGTTGGAGACTATCTCGTGAATGTTGATGCTTTTCAAAACGAAGAAGAGTCAATTTTCAACGAAATGGAGGACCTCAACTTCCGCGGTGATCAGCCGCTGAGGGACCGCACAAGAGAGGGATCGCAGTATCGGAAGTTCAACAGAAAAGGTTTTATTGTGGGTGGCGGCATTGGTGCCGGCTATTTGAGGAACCAAGCAGGCGGTTTACTATTTGGAACGACGAATCGGGCTACCTTCCTCACCGATTTCAAAATTGGTTACGCACCGACAAATGCGTTGGAATTGTACTATGTTAACAAAGTGTCTTGGTGGGGCGAAAGTGGCACCACTGTCATCATCGGACTTTCATCGCTCGGATTCTCTGTATATACTGATAATCGAACGGCGACAGGTCTTTATCTTACGGGAGGTGCTGGCCTTTCCACAGTCGATGCACCGTTCGAGAGTGTGGATGCTTCTTATGGATTTGGTTTGTTTGGTGGAATTGGCTATGAATTCGCCGAGCATGTTTCTTTTCAAACCGATTTGCTTTACTCACATATTACTGATTTTGGTGTTGAATTGGATTCCTTTGCTATTAGGTTAATGATTACTGTGCTGGCATATTAAAAGTCACATCTAAGAGTAAGCGATAGATTCCTTGTTCAAGAGTTGGTGTCTGACTTCTTAATCTGAATCTAGGAACGTTTCCGGAGACGACATGCTTCGAAAAAACTTTCTCTTTTTTTCCTGCTTTCTCTGTATAAATCTTGTTTCCAACCAATCGATCAACGCAGAAGACCAAACGGCTTTTACAACTATTGAAGACACGTTTGTGCGTTCGAATCGCCCGACTCGATTGTATGGACATTCTTATGAGCTCAGAGTGCGTCGGTCTTCGTCTGCCGACTACAATGCATATTTTAAGTTCGACGTTTCCGGGTTAGAGGGAACTGTAGAGAGCGCCATTTTGAAGACGTACGTAATTGACGGCAGCAGCGAAGGTGGGGAGGTGTTCTCGGTGCCCAATACCTACGCGCACGGCAGTCAACCCTGGGAGGAAGAGGAACTGGTTTACGAAAATGCACCCGAACCAACGGGAAGTCCACTCAGCAGTGTAGACGAAGTCGAAGTCGATGAGTTTGTGGAGTTTGATGTGACCGCCGCGGTGGATGGTAATGGCGTGTACAGTTTTGCCCTGAGCAGCGACGTCAGTGATGCAGTAAAATTCAGTTCGAAAGAAGGGGAGACGGCTCCGAGATTGGTTGTGGTCACGGAAACACAAGCAGAGTCAGAACCAGAACCGGAAACAGAACCGACCTCCGCCACTTCGCCGGTCCTGACAGCTTTTACTCCCATTAGCGGATCTGTGGGTACGGAGGTCACCATTGCAGGCACCGATCTGGATGAAACCACAAATGTTCTGTTTAATGGAGTCCCCGCTTCAGAGTTTACTGTGGACTCTTCTATCCAGCTAACAGCGTCTGTTCCGGTGGGGGCATCCACCGGAAAGATAGCCCTGGTTTCTGCAAAGGGAACGACATTAAGCTCTGATGATTTTGTGGTCAACTCGTCTTCAAACACCCTGAGGTTCATTCCTTCGGACGATTCTTTCGTGCGTTCAAATCGGCCTACCAGACTGTATGGACATGCGGATGAATTGCGAGTGCGTGAATCCTCATCCGCAGACTACAATACTTACCTGAAGTTTCCTGTGTCAGGTTTAAGTGGTGTTGTGCGGAGTGCAGCCATTAGAATGTACGTCATCGAAGGTGGCCCCCAGGGTGGAACCGTTTTTACGGTGTCGAACCATTATCGAGACAGCAATTCGCCATGGGATGAAGGCGGACTGATTTTCGAAAACGCCCCTTCGATTAGTGGCGAGCCTCTAAGCAGCATTGGCGAAGTCAATCTCGATGAATTCGTGGAATTCGATGTCACGGCCGCAGTGACGGGAAATGGAACCTACAGCTTTGCATTTACCAGCAACATCAGCGAAGTGGCACGATACGGTTCAAAAGAAGGGATCGTCTCGCCGGAGTTGGTTATTGTGACCGATGGGGGAGAAGGCGAAAACGACGAAGCCCCCGAGATCGCAGGGTTTGCTCCCAACAGTGGTCCGATTGGCACAGAGGTCACCATTATCGGGAACAATTTCAACAATGTGACCGGCGTGTCTTTTCAGGGAACGCCAGCAATTGAATTCACCGTGGACGCTACCTCGCAAGTCAGAACTGAGGTACCCACGGGAGCGACAACCGGCAAAATAGGGATAACAACCGAGCAAGGAACGGCCACGAGCGCCGCGGAATTCACCGTGGTGCAAGCGCCCACCATCAGTTCTTTCACGCCGTCAAGCGGTGTGCCGGGTACGGAAATCACGGTTGCAGGAACGAATTTCATCGAAATCACAGATGTCTCTTTTAACGGATCCCAGCCGGCAGATTTTGAAGTGGACTCGGCCGATCAGTTGCGAACACGGGTTCCTTCTGGCGCCTCGACGGGGCAAATTACAGTACAGAATGCTGCCGGTACTGCAACCAGTGGAACGAATTTCACGGTGACCGAAGGTCCGAGCACAATCACGCTTATTCCGACTGACGATTCATTTGTTCGTTCAAATCGACCAACTCGAATATATGGCCACGCCCATGAATTGCGCGTGCGGGAAACATCCTCTGCGGATCATTTCACGATGTTGAAATTCAGCGTGTTCGGGACGGGTGGTACTATTCAGAGCGCGACACTGAAGCTTTTGGTCATCGATGAGAGCGTCGAGGGCGGTGCCATTTATTCTATTTCGAACCATTTTTTGGGTACCAATACGTCTTGGAACGAACAGGAGCTGCACTTTGAAAACGCACCGACTGTCGAGGGCAGTCCGTTTGACTCCAAGGGGCCTGTTGATTTAGGTGCAGTCGTCGAGTTTGATGTCACCGATGCCATGAGCGGCGACGGCGTTTACAGTTTTGCTATCGCTAACAATTCCAGTGATCTGGCCAACTACAGTTCAAAAGAAGGGGCACAACCACCGACACTGATTATCGAGACGTTAGCAGGCGGCAGTTCTGGGCCGTTTATCACAAGCTTCCACCCGGAAAGCGGGCCCGTTGGTTCCGTGATCACCATCGTTGGGGGAAATTTCAACGCCGTTTCCGAAGTTTCTTTCAATGATGAACCCGGCAGTTTTACCGTGGAATCCACGAATGAATTGCATGCGACGGTACCATCAGGTGCATCAACCGGTAAAATCACCGTGACGACGGATGAAGGAACGGCGACAAGTGCAGACGATTTTGAGGTGCTTGTGCCGCCAACCGTCGCGTCGTTTTCGCCGACGAGTGGACCTCCCGGAACCGAAGTGACGATCACGGGAACCGGCTTTTCGTCCGAATCAAAGGTTCAATTTAATGGCGTTGCGGCGAATGGCCTCCACGTCGATTCCGACATCAAACTGCGAGCGGATGTCCCGCTGGGTGCCACGACGGGGCAGGTAAGTGTTACCAATTCTGTGGGCATGGGAGTGAGTTCTGATGAATTCACTGTGACCGAATCCTCAGGGCCAAGTGTGCTCGTCCTGACGCCCACCGATGA
>JAABYK010000014.1:3802-16959 GCA_011775825.1 Candidatus Zhuqueibacterota bacterium
GGACATGCCCACGAATTGCGGGTACGTCGCTCTTCATCAGCAGATTATAACGCCTATTTGAAATTCAACGTTACCGGTCTCGCGGACGCGGTACAGAGTGCCGTGCTCAGGCTCTTCGTCATTGATTCAGGTGACGAAGGTGGCCGAATTTTCTCGGTTTCAAACAATTACCAGAATTCAAGCACGCCCTGGAATGAAGACGACATGATTTATGATAATGCACCGCCACTAACCGCAAGTCCCCTGAGTTCTGTCGGGCCCGTTGAGTTTGGTGAGATGGTTGAATTTGACGTGACCGAAGCGATTACACAGAATGGCGTGTTCAGCTTCGCCATCAGCAACGATAGCAGAGATTTGTCAAACTACAGTTCCAAAGAAGGTGTGCAAGTTCCTGAATTGGTCATCCACACTGGCGAAGCGCCATCGCTCGAACCGGTCATTTCCTCGTTTTCTCCGACGAGTGGTCCTGCTGGCGTGGAAGTCACAATCAACGGCGCGAATTTTGTCAGCTCCAATGACGACAACAGCGCTCTAAACACAAGCGGGACCATTCGAATCATGCCTCTTGGCGATTCAATTACCCAGGGTGTGCATGGTTCGACAGACAATGCGGGTTACAGAAATGATTTGGCGGAACTGCTCGATTCGCAAGGATTCGACTACGATTTTGTCGGCACAAAGAGAGATGGCTCCGGGTTCGACCGAGACCATGAAGGGCACAGCGGAGTTCGAGCCGATGAACTTTTGGCGGAACTGAACTCCTATTTGAACAGCAATCCGCCCGACCTGATTCTTTTGCACATCGGCACAAACGACATTTCCGCGCTGCAGACACCTGAAACCACCGTTGATGAAATCGGCGAGATACTGGATACCATTCACCGTTTTGATGGAACCATCTTGACCATCCTATCCAGTGTGGTACCAAGAAAAGATAGGAAAGACGACGAGACGACGACCTTGAACAGTTTTATTTCGAATTTGTTCTCAATCAAACAAAATGCCGGATACAATCTCACTTATGTGGACATGAATGAGGCGTTTAAAGAGAATCTGAATTGGGAAGATGATTACATGGATGACAGCGTGCATCCGAATGACACCGGATATGCTGTGATGGCGGGCGTCTGGTTTGACGCGATTCTTGACGCCTTCACAGACACCGATGACATGCAGGTTGCATTTAATGGCGTCGATGCCAGCGACGTGATTGTGGATTCGGAGACGAGGCTCCGCGTTCGAGTTCCCTCTGATGCCACGACCGGCGAGATTAGCGTGACGAACTCCTTTGGAACCGGTTTTAGCGGAACCGATTTTGCCGTCACCAGCGGTTCCACATCGGTCCTGGCTTTGGCGTATCCACTGGGTGGAGAAGAATGGCCTGTTGGAAGCACCCACACTGTGATGTGGCGTTCGATCGGTGACATCAGCGCTGTTAATTTAGAATACTCCGTAGATGAGGGCCAAACCTGGAACACCATTGCCGAAAATGTGCCGAACAGCGGGAAGTTCATTTGGAACGTGCCCAAGCTAAATGCGCACGATTGTTTGGTCAGAATCGCCGATAGGAATAATTTGAATTCGACGACAATGAGTAAAGGTACGATTTCTCTCGTTGAAGACAAGCGCGGTCCAAGCTTACCAAGCCTGGCTGACATGAAATTAGCGGCGATTGGACAGGCCGGTCAAGATTCCTACGTGCTGCAGCAGGGTGATTTGAACAAAGATGGCGTTGTCGATTTGTTTGACATCTTGAATATGTTGGATTTAAACATTGATTACAATCGAATTCATCCTGAATTGGCGCTGCAGGATGAAGAGGATGCGTATGTAAAGCTTTCCGTGTCCGACACCAAAAGCGTTGGTCAAGATTCAGTCATAATTCCCGTATCCATCGAACAGGACGTGCCAATTCGGGGATTCCATGTTCAGCTTCACTACGAGGAGTCGCAGCTCACGTTTGCCACTCCTTTGCAACTCAAGAACTTGCCTCAGATGCAAGTCTATTCGCATGTCTCTCCCAATACTATCGATGTCCTGGCATATTTGAAAAAGGAAAACAGTGCAGTTGACATGAATGGCGTCCTGCTGAATCTCGTGGCCAAATTAAATGAGGCCACCCACGGTAAGCTGAATTTAGGAATTAAGAAAGCGGCGTTTGCATCAAAGGATAATCGTCCGTTGAAGGTGTCATTGGACAGCAAGCCAATAGAAGTCAGCCAGATCCCGGATGAGTTCCGTCTGTTTCAGAATTACCCGAATCCATTTAATATCACCACGAGAATCAATTTCCATTTACCGGAAAAGTCGAAAGTCAAATTGGAAATTTACAATCTAAGAGGCGAGTTGGTGCGCACGCTGATCGATCAGGAAAAGGAACCCGGTCAATACAAGATCGAATGGAATGGCAAAAACGATAGCGACGCTGTGGTTGCCTCAGGAATTTACATCTACAGGATTCAGGCCGGTAACTGGGAGGCGGCGAGAAGGCTTGCCTTAATCAAGTGATCCGCTTAAGATTTTCCACACGATAAAATTTTGAAATTTTTCGCCCGGCTCAGACTAGTTTTGCCGGGCGAATCAATTCAAGTCAAATTTCCCACAAAAACTTCCCACAGACGGAATTTCACTCAAGCTTAGTTTGTATTCTTAAACATTTCTGGCATTTCTAATTGAGGAGGGAAACATGCACAGGGTTCGGATATTTCTGTCGATAACTTCAGTTTTGATTTCAGGCATTCAAGTCCAAGCGCAAAGTTGGAGTGCTCTACCAAACGCACCCATATCGAGTGGCAGACATGAAGACGTTGTTTTCCTCAATCAGCAACTCGGTTGGGTGGTCAATGTTCATGGTGAAATCCACAAGACGAGGGATGGGGGAGAAAGCTGGATTCTGCAAATTGAAGCTGAGCAGGAACTCGGATTTTCGGTAGTTTTCAGAAGCGTGGGGTTTGCCAATGAGCAGGTGGGCTGGGTTGGCAATCTTAATTTCACCAACAGTCCAAGACCTGGACGGGCTCTTTTCGAAACCAGAAACGGAGGCGAATCGTGGACAAACATTACGGATCGAGTCACCGGACCGGAACCGGTCGGAGTTTGTGGGATTTGGGTCGTAAATGAACAGCTCGTGTACGCTGTGGGTCGGTGGAATGGCCCGGCAATTTTTATTAAGAGTACGGACGGTGGTATCTCCTGGACATCGCAAGACTTGAGTCCACTGGTTACGGGTGCGGTGGATGTATTTTTCTTCAATGCGGATACAGGCCTGGTCGTCGGCGGAAATGGTGTCGGTTCTTCATTCGAGGAGCAACGTTCCAGTAAGTCCGTGATCTTGCTTACGACCGACGGCGGCGAAAGCTGGGAACCACGTTACACGAGTGAGACTTTGGGGAAATGGTGCTGGAAGATTTCCTTCCCCACACCCGATACCGGATATGTCGCCACCCAGGGGCCCACCCCTGATGGAGTTGTTCTAAAAACTACCGATGGGGGCTTGACCTGGACGGAACAAGTCGTCGCAAGCGGAGAAGGTTTTTCCGGCATCGGCTTCGCAACCAGCCGATTGGGTTGGGTCGGAGGAGGCACAGTGTACGAAACTCGGGACGGAGGCGCAACATGGCAAGAAGCTCCCCATGTTGGAGAACGCATCAACCGGTTTCGAATGCTGAGCGATACGCTGGGTTATGCCGTCGGACGGACGGTTTATAAATATTCCGAAGCGAATCCGGTCTCGGTTTCACCAACGGTTCCCGAAATTCCAAATCAGTTTACTCTTCAACAAAACTATCCCAATCCGTTCAATCCTGCCACCACGATTCGTTATGAAGTGGAAAAGAGTGGTCGCGTTGTTCTGCAGGTCTTCAATCTCACCGGACAGATGGTTCGGACTCTGGTGGATGCACACAAAGCACCTGGCATATACGAGGTCAGTTTGGACGCCTCAAACTTGCCAACGGGTGTGTATCTGTATCGTCTGCGCTCCGGCAATTTTCGAACTTCCAGGAAAATGATCTTGATGAAATAGTGCTTCGCCTGACCACTCAATATGTAACCACACTTATTAATTAATTTAATTCCTAAAATTCTAAAATAAACAATTGGNNACACTTATTAATTAATTTAATTTATTAAAAAGGCCGTGACTATTGCAATACCGTTCCGCTCATCTGGCTTTTGGCGAGGATGAGTTCGGCAAGATCCGGGTGAGAAACGGACAAGATCACTCAAGTAAACGTGACATTCGATCATTTCGACCCAAATCATTTTGACATATAGATTTCTTTCTGAAAAATTCTGAAAATAACTTTTCAAAACTTATTCCTGTGGTTCGAAATGCGGTTTCCCTTGCAATTATTTACCATTATAGCTGCGTGCTTAAATATTGATTTTGCATGACTTGAGTATAAAATCTCTCCTGAATTCTCTCCCAAAAATTTCTTGACTTTTATTTTATTATTATTATAATTTGACTTCGGCAAATGGAGATCTTTACCTACTATTTCCCTCAAAAATATTCGACATATGGCTGAGGTACGTAGGTCAAGTGTGTAGATTGCGATTTATTAATTGAAAGGAATTGGATGCGCAAAATTTTGGTGGTGGTTACAATTGCGTTCTTGATGATTGGTTCGTTGGAGGCATTTGGATATGAATTGAGCAACATAGAAGGTGGACAAGAAGTTTCGGAGCAGGGTGGTTTGGGTGCGGAATTGCCCCTTTGGAGTGTCATTCCGTTTATCGGAATTTTGCTTTCCATTGCTATCTTTCCCCTCACAGCCGAAAAATTCTGGCATCATCACTTTGGTAAGGTCTCTGCTTTTTGGGCGCTGTTATTTGCTGTTCCATTTTATATTGCCTATCAGGGGGAGGCCATCCATTCAATTTTGCATACCTATCTATTAGAATATATTCCTTTCATCATCTTGTTATGGGCCTTGTATACGGTGGCCGGAGGGATTTTGGTGGAAGGGGCCCCTGTCGGGATGCCATTCAATAACCTGGTCTTGTTGATTATTGGTACCGCGTTGGCATCATGGATTGGTACGACCGGGGCGGCCATGGTCTTGATTCGGCCCCTCATCCGGATGAACAGGTATCGCAAGTCAAAAGTGCATTTAGTGGTATTTTTCATTTTTCTGGTTGCAAATATTGGAGGGTCGCTTACACCGTTAGGAGATCCCCCACTCTTCCTGGGCTTTTTGCAAGGAGTGGAGTTTTTCTGGACGTTCAACCTTTTTACGGAGATGATCTTGGTGGTGGCCATCCTGCTTGTGGGATTTTTTCTATTGGACACTTACATGTTTCGTCAAGAGGGGTGGCACAAGAAGATGCACTTGAAGCATTCTCATTTTGAACTTCATGAGCATTCTGAGGACATGATCGTCGAAGAAGAAGTGGAAATGGAAAATGCCGAGACTCATAAGTTGACTACCCAAACTTATCGCATGAGTGTTCACGGTCTGTACAACGTTCTGTTCTTGCTAGGCGTTCTCGGTGGGGTGTTATTCAGTGGCCAGGTTCATCTGGGTGAGGTTACGGTGTTGGGCGTTCATATGAAATGGCAAAATATCGTGCGGGATTTGTTTCTTATCTGCATGGGCCTCATCTCTTTGAAAGTCACCCCCAGGACCTTGCGTGAAGGAAATGAATTTACCTGGTTTCCCATTCAGGAAGTGGGCAAATTATTTGCTGGCATATTCATCACGATCATACCGGCAATAGCGATGTTGAGGGCGGGGCAACATGGGCAATTGAAATTTGTGATCGACGCCGTCAAAGAGCCGGTCCATTATTTCTGGATAACGGGGGTCCTCTCGAGTTTCTTGGACAACGCGCCAACCTATCTGGTCTTTTTTAACACGGCTTTAGGTAAGTTCAGCGAGACGGTTCACTGGCTGATGGGCGATGGCGCAATTTACCTGAAAGCCATCAGCACGGGGGCTGTGTTTTTTGGGGCCATGACCTATATTGGCAATGCCCCTAACTTTATGGTAAAATCGATCGCAGAAGAGGCAGGCATAGATATGCCAAGTTTCTTTGGTTTTATGATTTATTCCATTCTGATTTTGGTTCCAATATTCTTATTGGTTACGTTCATTTTCTTTTAGGAGGATGTCATCGATTTAATCTCGGTTCTGTTTTTCTTGTTTTCGATTGTGGCGATTGCCTCCGCAATCATGATGATTTTACACCGGAATCCTATTTACTCGGCCCTCTTCCTTATTGTCACGTTGTTCGCGTTAGCCGGTCATTTTGTTTTGCTGAATGCCCCCTTCATCGCTGCTGTGCACATCATTGTCTACGCCGGCGCCATTATGGTGCTTTTCCTATTTGTGATTATGCTTCTGGATCTTCAGAGTGCCCCGCTACGAGAAAAACGCGGCCGCATATTTCAAGTGATGGGTCTGTTGCTGGCTGTGCTTTTACTGGTTGAGCTTGGACTCATCTTGAAATCCGGAGCCGCTGTATCGATAGCGGAGGCCTCAACTGAGGCAGGAACACGAGTAGGCGATACCGAGTCTATTGGCCGTCTACTTTTTACGAAGTATTTGTTCCCATTTGAGGTTGCCTCGGTGCTGCTTTTGTCCGCCATCATCGGTTCGGTCATTTTAGCAAAACGGAAGTTGAAGAACTCATGACGATCCCCACATCCTACTTCCTTCTGGTGAGCGGCATTTTGTTTACAGTCGGTGTGGTTGGGGTGCTGACTCGCCGCAACGCCATCGTGATTTTTATGTCCATTGAACTTATGCTCAACGCCGTAAATTTGAGTTTCATTGCGTTTTCCCGGCATTTAAATTTGTTAGATGGACAAATATTTGTCTTTTTCGTGATGGTCGTGGCCGCCGCAGAGGTGGCGGTTGGGCTTGCGTTGATCGTAGCCATTTTTCGACTCAAAGAGTCCGTGTTCGTCGATGACATCAACGTCATGAAATGGTAGATTACCCAACATTGAGATGAGCGAAGAATGACAGAGTACGTTTGGCTGGTTCCGTTTTTCCCACTGCTTGGTTTTTTGATTAACGGTTTATTTGGAACGCGCTTTAAAGAAAAGCTAATCGGGACGATTGCTTGTACTGCCGTCGGTCTCTCTTTTGTGGCCTCTGCGTGGATATTCCTGAACGTGCTCAGCCTCCCAGAAGAAGTGCGTTCCCTTTCCCGTATTGCCTATACATGGATCGCCGCCGGTGAGTTTGAAGTCAACATTGGGTTTCTCATCGATCCGCTGTCTTTGGTGATGATGCTGGTGGTCAGCGGCGTCGGGCTGCTCATTCATGTTTACTCAATTGGCTACATGGCTGGCGATCGCGGTTATGCGCGTTACTTTGCTTTTTTGAATCTCTTCACCTTTGCTATGCTCATTCTGGTCATGGCCGACAACTTTTTGCTTATGTTTGTTGGCTGGGAGGGCGTTGGTCTGTGTTCCTATTTGCTCATCGGCTTTTGGTTTGAGGAGGATTACAACGCATTTGCCGGTAGAAAAGCGTTTGTGGTAAACCGCATCGGTGATTTCGGATTTCTGTTAGGCATTTTCTTTATCTTCTTTGTCTTCGGAACGCTAAATTTTGAGGCTGTTTTTAGTCAAGCACCCCAATTAGACACGGGCATGGCGACGACGATTGCACTGTTACTCTTTGTCGGTGCGGTTGGGAAATCCGCTCAAATTCCGCTGTATGTTTGGTTGCCCGACGCAATGGCGGGTCCGACGCCGGTTTCCGCACTGATTCATGCTGCTACGATGGTGACGGCAGGCGTGTACATGGTAGCCCGCTGCCATATGTTATATCTGCAATCGCCTACAGCCATGACGGTAGTGGCCGTGATTGGCTTGGCAACCGCATTTCTTGCTGCCACCATCGCTCTGGTGAATACAGACATCAAACGAGTTCTGGCTTATTCGACCATCAGTCAGCTGGGTTACATGTTCCTGGCCTGTGGGGTGGGCGCATTTGGTGCGGGTGTTTTTCACGTCAGCACGCACGCCTATTTCAAAGCTTTGCTGTTCCTGAGCGCTGGCAGCGTGATGCATGCGCTCAGCAACGAGACCGACATGACCAAGATGGGCGCCCTCCGGAAGAAATTGCCGGTTACGTATAAAGTTTTTTTGGTCGGCGCATTGGCGCTTGCAGGTGTGCCATTTTTTTCCGGCTTTTTCTCCAAAGACGAAATCCTGTGGAAAACCGTGAGCAATACGCAACTCGGCGGCTTCAAGTTTTGGTTTGTGGGAGCATTGGTTGCCGGTCTGACGGCGTTCTACATCTTTCGACTGATCTATTTGACGTTTCACGGCCATTCTCGAGTCCCGAAAGATGTGGAAAGTCACATTCATGAATCGCCGAAAATCATGACCGTTCCCTTGAGAATTTTGGCATTTCTGTCCATCGTCGGCGGCTTCGTGGGGATTCCTCATGTTTTTAACAAATTTGAACATTTTCTGGAGCCGGTGTTTCCTTCCACGACTCATCCTGATTTGTTGAATCTGGAAATTATTTTCATGGTTATATCCACGCTGATTGCCTTAATGGGGATTGGATTTGCGTATCTGTTTTATGTGGCCAAACCGTCCATGCCCTACAATCTGGCCAAAAAAATGAGCCGTGTTTACCGTTTCTTAAATCAAAAATGGTACGTCGATGAATTGTACGATGTTCTGGTCGTCAGGCCGTTCAATCTGGTTTCGGAGGTGGTGTTCTGGCGCTGGATAGATATGAACACGATTGATGGATTCATCAACAGGCTTGCTGACATGACTCGGAATTTCAGTGATAGACTGCGCAGAATCGAAACCGGCATCGTCCAAAACTACGCGTTGTCGATTGTTTTTGGTATCGTAGTTCTCATTGGGTATTTTCTATTTAAATAAGAGCTCGAATTGAACGCATGAATTTCCCGTTTTTATCGATCATCACCTTCTTGCCGCTGCTCGGGGCGTTGATCTTGTTTTTGATTAGAGGGGACCGTCAACAAACCATTAAGTTCACGGCCCTATCTGTGGCCTTGATAACGTTCCTGATTTCGCTTCCCGTTTATTTTCTATTCGAGCCACACGCGGGGATGCAGTTCGAGGAAATCCAATCCTGGATTCCCGCATTGGGCATTAAATATCGCCTGGGCATCGATGGTATCAGTCTGTTCATGGTATTACTCACCACGTTTCTGACGCCCCTGGTGATACTCTCCTCCTGGAAGAGCATCAGCAAGAATTTAAAGGGCTACATGATCTCGATGCTGTTTTTGGAGACCGGGATGTTGGGTGTGTTTGTCGCCATGGATTTGTTTTTGTTTTATGTGTTCTGGGAAGCTATGCTCATCCCCATGTACTTTATCATCGGCATATGGGGCGGCGAGAATCGCATTTATGCGGCAATTAAGTTCTTTATTTACACCATGGTCGGTAGCCTTCTGATGCTGGTCGCGATCCTCATTTTGTATTTTTACCACGGAGGCTTGACCGGGAATTACACTTTCGACATTCTGGCGATTCAACAAATCGATATTCCGTTGGGTTATCAAACCTGGCTTTTCCTGGCTTTTGGCTTGAGCTTCGCCATCAAAGTACCCATCTTCCCATTTCACACCTGGCTGCCCGACGCGCACGTGGAAGCTCCGACGGGAGGCAGCGTCATTTTGGCTGGCGTGTTGTTGAAAATGGGTACGTACGGATTTCTGCGTTTCTGTTTGCCGTTCTTCCCGCATGCTGTCATTCAATTCACGCCGTGGATTTTTGCCCTGGGCGTGATCGGCATAATTTACGGCGCATTGGTGGCCATGGTGCAGCCGGATATCAAGAAACTGGTGGCGTATTCGAGTGTGAGTCACCTGGGCTTTGTCATGTTGGGTATCTTTGCACTTAACACGCAAGGGATTCAAGGCGGTCTCATTCAAATGGTGAATCACGGCCTTTCCACCGGCGCCCTGTTTTTAATCGTGGGCATGATTTACGATCGTCGTCATACGCGCTTAATTGCCGACTTTGGCGGACTGGCCAAGCGCATTCCCGTCTTCACGGCGTTTTTCATGATTGTCACGCTCTCCTCAATCGGATTGCCGGGCCTGAACGGGTTTGTCGGTGAATTCCTGATTCTCTTGGGTACGTTTCTCACCAACAAAGTTTATGCAATTTTGGGCGCTATCGGGGTGATTCTAGCCGCTGTGTACATGCTGCGAATGTTTCAAAGAGTGATGTTCGGAAAATTGGACAAGGAGGAGAACCAAAAACTGGTGGATTTATCTGTTCGAGAGATCGCAGTTTTGGTGCCCATCGTGTTATTTATCGTGTTCATCGGTGTGTATCCAAAGCCATTCTTGAAGAAAATGGAGCCAACTGTGAACAAGCTGATTGAGACTGTTGAAGTCAAACAAGCTCGATATATGGATGTTGAAGAAACACTGGTTGACAAATGAACGCATCCTTTAATTTAGCGGTTATCGCGCCCGCCATTGTGTTAGCCCTTACGGGGTTTGTCATCGTGGCCCTGGATTTGTTTTTTCGGCCGCGCAAATCGGTGATTCTGGGAATAGCGATTGTCGGCCTGTGTGTTTCCTTATTCTACACGTTGAACATCTGGGGCGAAAATCAATTCGCTTTCGATGGCCTGGTTGCGGCGGATAATTTTGCCCTGGTGTTTAACTGCATTTTTCTGATCGCTGCCGGACTGTGTATGTTGCTGGCGATGAATTTGTATGAAAGCAGTTATTTGCTTTACACCGAATTTTTTGCCATCATGCTGTTTGCGACCGTCGGCATGATGCTGATGGCCGCTGGCACGAATTTGTTGACGATTTTTTTGGGATTGGAAACGCTGTCTATTTCGCTCTATGTGCTGGCGGGATTCAAACGAACAGAGGAGCGATCATTAGAGTCGGCATTTAAGTATTTTCTACTGGGTGCCTTCGCCAGTGGCTTTTTGTTGTACGGCATGGCGTTTGTGTATGGCGCAACCGCCAGCCTTGATTTAGCCGAGATTTCAAGCTTTGTTACCAATAATTCCGTGATCGACAATCCGCTGTTGATACTGGGCGGTCTGCTGATCGTGGTGGGGTTGGGATTTAAAGTGGCTGTGGTGCCGTTTCATATGTGGGCGCCCGATGTGTATCAAGGCGCGCCAACACCCATTACCGCGTTCATGGCTACGGGCTCCAAAGCGGCGGGCTTTGCGGCATTGTTGCGGGTGCTGTTTTCAGCAACCAATGGCACAGTCGCGGATTGGGTGATTATCCTGTGGATCCTCTCCGTGTTAACCATGTCGGTCGGTAACATCGCCGCGATCGTACAATCCAACATCAAGCGTATGCTGGCCTATTCCTCCATCGCCCACGCCGGGTACATTCTGGTCGGCGTTGTGGCGTGGAACGAAGTCGGGGCGGCCAGCGTAATCTTTTATCTGTTGGCGTACACGTTCATGAATGTTGGCGCTTTTGGCATTATTTCGATTCTGGGCGCCAAAGACAAAGAATACGTAGAACTTGACGATTTCAAGGGCTTGGGGTTTCAACGCCCAATGATCGCCGTGAGTATGGCGGTATTCATGTTTTCGCTGGCCGGGCTTCCGCCAACCGCGGGATTTGTCGGTAAATTTTATTTGTTTACCGCCGCGGTGAAAGCAGGTCATATCCCACTGGTCATCATTGCAGTCATCAATTCGATGGTCTCTTTATATTACTATCTGGGCGTCGTTGTGGCCATGTTCATGAAAGAGAAAGAAACCGATTGGGGAGTCAAAGTCTCGTTGCCAACCGTTTCCGTGAGTCTGGTTTTGGCGGTTGTCGGAACATTAGGTTTAGGCCTCTTCCCGTCGAATTTGATGCAACAGTTTCAACTTCTTGTGAATCAAATTCTTTAAAAGGGAGTCACATTAAATTAAAAGTTTGCTTAGTTGATGTTTAAGAACCGTGAGGAGGAGTCCTTGCGGTCCTTTTGCTTTTAATGACGCATGACTTTGTTGAAGGAGTAACTTTACTCCTTTTTCTTTTCATAACAGGGTTTTAACCATGTCTGAAAATTATGTTGAGAAATTAGAAGAGGTTAAGCACGACCACACGTCCGGGGCCTGGGTGGTTGCACAAAAGGCCATCGACTGTTTGGAGGCGCTGGCCAAAGAAAAGTCGAACGTTGAATATTCTGAACTGATTGCGGAAGTCGAGCGCGTCATCGGGGAAATCCTGAAAGCACAACCGAACATGTCGCAGTTGACCAACCTGTTCAATGCCCTGCTTTTTACCGTCGAGCAAGAAACATCGAACGATCCCGTGGTTCTATGCCGAAAGATTGTGGGCGAGGCTACGAGATTTGAAGAACACACGCGAAATGCCGTGAAAAAAGTGGCCAAATTTGGCGCCGAGTTGATCGCGAATGATTCGGTGATTCTGACGCACAGCAACAGCAGTACGGTACTGGAAATTATCAAGAAAGCACACGAGGACGGCAAAGCGTTTCAAGTGATTCTCTCCGAGTCGCGACCGGTGTGCGAAGGCAGAGAACGGGCCAAGGAATTGTCGAAACTGGGCATCCCGACATTGTACTTAATCGACGCAGCCATTTGCATGGGAATCGAACAGGCCGATATTGTTATGCTCGGGGCCGACAGCGTCTCGGAAAATGCCCTCGTGAACAAAATCGGCACCAAGGCCATCTGTCTCATGGCTCGGGAGGCAGTCGTGCCGTGTTACGCCGCGTGCGAGTCGAGCAAATTCATGCCCAAGAAACTCGTTCCCAAAAAAGAGCCGGTGAGAGATCCGAAGCAAGTTTGGGACAATCCACCCTCGGAAACAACCATTGAAAACTACTATTTTGATGAAACACCATTAGAGCTCTTTACAGGGATCATTACGGAGGAGGGTGTGCTAACGCCTACTGAATTGGGAAGCAAAATCAGAGCGCATAAGATGAATCCCAAGCTCATCCAAATGCTAAAATAACCGGAGACGTTTAACATGAAGGTAAGCTGTAAACAGGCCATTTTGGAACAAGAGAAATGCGACGCTTTGGTAATCGGAATCTTGAAGGGCCAAGGCGAGCTTAAAATAGACAACAACGACGAGTTAAAAAAGATCTGCCAGACCTTTCTTTCCAGAAAAGACTTCAAGGGCAAGTTAAATGAAACCGCCATGTTTTATCCGCAGGATTTGTCTGCGGAACGAATTTTCTTTGTAGGACT
>JAABYK010000014.1:16965-20358 GCA_011775825.1 Candidatus Zhuqueibacterota bacterium
ATTGGACTCGTTTGACGCAAGTTCAACTGATTTGGGAGAACGAGCGCAAGCTGCCATTGAAGGTTCGATCCTGTCGACTTACCGGTACAAGCAATTTAGAAAAATCGAACCGGAGGAGGAGACGACTCTGGAGGAAGCCGTTTGTTTGGTGCAAACCGGGAACGATCTTGATGAAGCACAAAACGGTATGCGTTTGGGCAAGATTGTCGCCGAGGCCGCCAATTTTGCTCGCGATTTGCAAAACCATCCGGGCAATTGGCTCACGCCAACGCGACTGGCTGAACTGGCTGAGGAGATGGCAAACAAAGTGGGACTGAAAAGCCAGATTTTGGACAAATCCGAAATGGAGAAGTTGGGCATGGGCGCGCTTTTGGGTGTGGCGCGCGGCAGCCAGGAACCGCCCAAGTTCATCATTTTAGAGCACAACGCGGACAAAGATAATCTTGAGACGGTCGTTCTGGTTGGGAAAGGCATTACCTTCGATAGCGGAGGCATCTCCATCAAGCCCAGCGAAAAAATGGAAGAAATGAAGTTTGATATGTCCGGCGGCGCGGCGGTGATGGGTGCCATGAAAGCGATTTCTGAGTTAGCGCTTCCCCTGCACGTCGTGGGTCTGATCCCGGCCAGTGAGAACTTACCAAGCGGCAGTTCGTTGAAGCCGGGCGACATTCTACGCGCGAGTTCGGGAAAAACCATCGAAATCATCAACACCGATGCGGAAGGCCGACTCATCTTAGCCGACGCACTGTCTTATGCCGCGAAATACAAACCGAAAGCTGTGGTGGATCTCGCAACTTTGACCGGTGCCTGTGTGGTCGCTTTGGGGCACCATGCCACCGGATTGATGGGCAACGACCAAAAGCTGGTGGACCGATTAAAACAAGCAGGCGAGATGACCGGTGAGCGCGTGTGGCAGCTTCCGCTTTGGGAAGCTTATCATGAGCTTATCAAGAGCGATTACGCAGACATGAAGAACATTGGGGGACGAGCCGGCGGCGCCATTACAGCCGCTGCTTTGTTGCAGAAATTTGCCGATGATTATCCATGGGCGCATCTGGATATTGCCGGAACCGCCTGGACAGACAAAGAGAAGGGATATGTCTTAAAGGGCGGCACGGGCGTGGGCGTGCGGCTGTTGGTGCAATTTTTGAGGGAATGGAAGGGGTAGTTTCCCTACCTCAACAGGATCAAGCTCTGAAGATTGTGGAAGGTCAACGTTTAATCGAGAGCGTTGGATGTTCGAAAGTCATATTGTTTTGCCTGCTTGGCTGCTCGCCTCTACAAGTAGAGTATTTATCACCACCTTGAATGTAAAAACACCACTATTAATTGTATTTACATAAGTGAGCTTACGATATTTTGTATTTTGTTCTTGACCAGAAATGAGATTCTTTTTAAATTAAATTTGTACAATAAAAGTAATCTCTTGTTAAGATTTGGTATTTTTTGGGTACCCTACTTGACCATTTTAGAATAGCAAAGCAAGGCTTTAGAGTTTGTAAGGAGGGAGATACTCATTCATGTCGAAAATTAGAGTAAGCTCTAAATTTAACCAGAATGCAGATGTCATCCTTTTTGAAGGTGACTGTCTGGATTTACTCAGTCAGTTACCAGACGGTTTGGTAAAGCTTGTTGTGACATCGCCCCCATATAACCTTGGCAAACCATACGAAAGTCGCCTTAATTTGGATGAATATTTAGCCCAACAGAAAAAAGTCATTGAAGAATGCACCCGCATTTTGGATGATCACGGAAGTATCTGTTGGCAGGTGGGTAATCACGTTGACAATAGCGAGATAATCCCTCTGGATATTGTCTTATATCCGATTTTCAACAGATTAGGTTTCCATTTGCGTAATCGGATAGTTTGGCATTTTGGCCATGGGCTACATGCTTCCAAGCGGTTCTCGGGCCGCTATGAAGTGATCTTATGGTTCACCAAAACCCATCAGTACACATTCAATTTAGACTCAATTCGAGTACCTCAAAAATATCCCAACAAAAAGCATTTTAAAGGGCCAAAGCGAGGGGAACTTAGTGGTAATCCACTCGGGAAGAACCCCACAGATGTTTGGGAAATTCCGAACGTTAAGTCCAATCATGTAGAAAAGACTAGCCACCCCTGTCAGTTTCCGGTTGAATTAATTGAGCGCTTAGTACTTGCAATGACAAATGAGAATGATTGGGTTTTGGATCCATTTATTGGTGTCGGAACCTCAGCTATAGCTGCCTTAATGCATAATCGCAAGGCAATTGGGGCCGAGATTATGCCTGAGTATATGCAAGTCGCCAGGCAACGCATTGATCGGGCAGAAAAAGGGACACTACGAGTAAGACCCATGGAAAGGTCTGTGTATAATCCCAAACAGCCCAAAAATGTTCCACCACGGGTCGTAAATTTGGGCACTGATTCGACTAAGGGTCAGTTACAAATTGACCTTACCCCACAGAAAGAACTTTCTATCGAGGTTAGTGACGGAAAACAATCTAATGGAAATAGCTGAGAAGTACTCACATTTAAATGGTGAGGAATTTTTGATAGTCCATCACAAGAATGTCTATGAAGAGATTATAGAAATTATTCAGGCTGTTGAAGCCGATAAGTTTAAGACAAAAGTCAGTAAAGAAAAGACGATGCCGGGCAAAATGCTTTATAATCCGGATGCTCTTAATCGTGAATTCAAACGTTTATTTAAAACCCAAAATTGGGAAGATATGCGGTATTCATACTATGTGACAACTAATTACACGATCATGCAAGAACTGATCACCTTACCGCTGGAAAAGCAAAAAGAGTACCTAATCGAAAAGGGGGTTGAATCACCCGTTTATTCATATAAGCAGACTGATTTTGTTAAGGACAATATCGCAATAGAAGTGCAGTTTGGTAAGTATGCGTTTGTGGCTTACGATCTGTTTGTCAAACATCTTTTATTTTACAGTGGTGGGGTGATAAATGTTGGCATTGAGGTCTTGCCCATGAAATCTATGCAATCTAAAATGTCCACCGGCATTGCCTATTACGAGGGCGAAGTTTACAACATTCTTCGGCATGGTAGAAACAATCCACCGGTGCCGCTTGTTATACTTGGGATAACTCCGTAGTTTTGCTTCTCAAGGGGGCACTCAATTTACTGACTCCTATTTGATACTACCTCACCAGAATCATCTTCTTAACTTCAGAAAATTCCTCCGTTTTAATTCTATAGAAATAAAGCCCGGACGATACCAACCGGTTTGACCCATCCTTGCCATCCCACTGGACTTCATATTTCCCGGCTGGCTGCACTTCATCGAGCAATTCCACAACCTTCTGACCGAGAATGTTGTAAACCTCCAGGCTCACATGAGCTTGCTTCGGCAGATGGTACCGAATGGTGGTTCCGGGGTTGA
>JAABYK010000014.1:20449-20642 GCA_011775825.1 Candidatus Zhuqueibacterota bacterium
CGGGTCGTGGGCGGTTTTAAAGTGGTGATGCGTACAGTTGTTCCCGTGGGTGGAATCTGACCGTCTTGATCCAGGTCCACGAAGACCAGGCGGGCCAGAAGTTCCTGTTGGGGATCAAATTCTTCAATGCGTCCATCCTTGGCATCTTCCACGAAGGCTTCGTAATCACGGGAGTACAAGTAAAGCCAGTCGG
>JAABYK010000611.1:0-8433 GCA_011775825.1 Candidatus Zhuqueibacterota bacterium
GCTGTCGTAGTTAAAGTCCCGGTAGCCTACAGTCACAGGTTCCGAGGTACATTCTTGTGCGATGAGCAAGCCAGCATTGAACGTTATGCCCATCCAAACAATGATGCAAATTACGTTTGAGATTTTTGTCAATTGCAGCAATGCTTTCATTCCACAACCAGAAGACGGCTTATGTACAGTCATGTGTCTACCCCCCTCATCGATTGACATACCAAGTTTTAAATCTCTTACATGCACGCATAGGATACCGCGTAATAGATTGTTGCTATTTGTTGCTACCAAGGTGTTATTGTTTCTAACATAAATCTAACATAAATTTAAAGAAAACTTGCCTGATTTGAGTCTTCTTTGACTTGATTTTTTAGAATGGAAATACTATATTTCCAAGCGAAATGAGTCAATATTTTAACACCCTCCCTCTCCTATTTCAAGCATTTAACAAACATTGGAGCCCTAACTATGGTGCCATTCTCTAAACTGCTATGGTCTTCTGTAGGTAAGAAGGTCGTTATGGCCATTACCGGTTTGGCGATGATCATTTTCTTAATTGAGCACTTATCCGGCAATCTGCTTTTATTCAACAAAAATCCGGAGCCGTTTAACAAGTATTCGCATTTTCTCATCAGCTTTGGTTCAATACTGGTTGTCGTGGAACTGATTTTGGTCGCCATCTTGGTTTTCCACATGATTTCCGGGATTTCCATTGCTTTGGGCAAACGAAAAGCGCGGCCTTCACGTTACGCCAAAACCGGATCTGCTGGTGGTGCCAGCAAAAAAACTTTTTCATCCATGACCATGATTTACACGGGCATTTTGCTGTTCGTTTTTGTCGTTATTCATTTGAAGACGTTCAAATATGGTCCAGGAATCGAGGAGGGCTACGTTGTTGCTACCAACGGCGGGGAGCAGATACGCGATTTGCACGGGCTCGTCTACGATGTATTTCAAAAACCCGGCTATGTCATCTGGTACGTGGTTTCGATGATGTTTTTGGGATTTCACCTTCGTCACGGATTTTGGAGCGCATTTCAATCTTTGGGAGCCTATCACCCGCGCTATATGCCGATTATCTATTCCGTAGGGATCATCGTAGCCATCGTGTTAGCCGTGGGTTTTCTTGGTATTCCACTCTGGATTTATTTCACAGGAGCTTGACGCTATGAAACTTGAATCAAAAGTGCCCGACGGCCCTGTCGCCGAGAAATGGGACAAACATCGATTTGATCTCAAATTAGTGAATCCGGCCAACAAGCGAAAATACACGATTATTGTCGTCGGAACGGGACTGGCCGGAGCTGCTGCCGCTGCATCGCTGGGAGAGTTGGGATACAACGTTCTGAATTTTTGCATCCAGGATTCTGCTCGACGAGCGCACAGCATCGCCGCACAAGGAGGAATCAATGCGGCCAAAAACTATCCCAACGATGGGGACAGCATTTGGCGCTTGTTTTACGATACGGTCAAGGGAGGCGATTATCGATCGCGCGAAGCCAACGTTTATCGACTGGCGCAAATTAGCAATGAAATCATTGATCAGTGTGTGGCGCAAGGTGTGCCGTTTGCGCGGGAATATGGTGGACTGCTGGACAACCGCTCATTTGGCGGTGCACAGGTCTCGCGAACGTTTTACGCCCGTGGACAAACCGGTCAGCAATTGCTGTTGGGAGCTTACAGTTCCCTGATGCGGCAGGTAGATGTTGGCAAAGTGAAAATGTATCCCCGCCACGAAATGTTGGACCTCGTCGTCAAAGACGGCAAAGCAGTCGGGATCGTGACCAGAAATCTGGTCAACGGCAGCATCGACTCCTATGCCGCCGACGCCGTGGTTCTTTGCACCGGAGGGTACGGCAATGTTTACTATCTTTCCACAAATGCCCAAAATTCCAATGTGACGGCTGCCTGGCGTTGTTACAAACGTGGCGCTTTTTTTGCAAACCCGTGTTTTACCCAAATTCATCCGACGTGCATTCCGATGCATGGGACGTATCAATCCAAACTCACGTTGATGAGCGAAAGTTTGCGCAATGATGGCCGGGTTTGGGTGCCCAAAGAGAAGGGCGACAAACGGCCACCAAATGAAATCTCGGAGGAGGAACGCGATTACTATCTCGAACGAAAATATCCCAGTTTTGGTAATTTAGTGCCACGAGATGTGGCCTCTCGAAACGCCAAAGACGTCTGCGACGAAGGACGCGGAGTCGGCGAAACCGGTCTCGCAGTTTACCTGGATTTTGCCGACGCCATCAAGCGCATGGGCGTGGATGGAGTCCGAGATAAGTACGGCAATTTGTTCGATATGTACCAGCGCATCACCGGTGAAAATCCCTACGAAGTTCCGATGCGCATTTTTCCTGCGGTGCATTACACTATGGGCGGTTTGTGGGTTGATTACAATTTGATGAGTACGGTTCCCGGACTGTTTGTGTTAGGCGAAGCTAATTTCTCCGATCACGGTGCCAACCGTCTTGGCGCCAGCGCTCTGATGCAAGGCCTGGCCGACGGCTACTTCATCATCCCGTATACCATCGGCGACTACCTGGCACGCATGACCCCAAACGGTACAACCACCGAAGACTCGCAGTTTAAAGAAGTAGAGGCGTCTGTAAAATCTCACGTTTCCAAACTCCTGTCCGTCAAAGGCGAAAAGTCTGTGCAGGAATTTCATCGCGAATTGGGGCATTTGATTTGGGAGTACATTGGCATGTCCCGCAACGAAAAGGGCTTAAAACATGCATTGGAAGCCATTCCGAAGCTCAAAGAGGAGTTCTGGGAGAACGTGATGATTCCCGATGACGCAGCTAATTTGAATAAGAATCTCGAATTTGCCGGCCGAGTTGCGGACTATTTTGAACTTGGCGAGTTGATGGCCAAAGACGCACTGGACAGGAAGGAGTCGTGTGGCGGTCATTTCCGGGAAGAATCGCAAACGCCCGAAGGCGAAGCCTTGAGAGACGACAAGAAATTCAGCTACGTTGCTGCGTGGGAATACAACAATGGGAAAGAACCCGCACTTCACAAAGAGCAACTGACGTTTGAAAATGTCGAACTAACCCAACGAAGCTACAAGTAAGGAGAGTCACCCTTATGAAAAGCATGACCCTGCACTTGAAAGTGTGGCGACAAAAGAATGCCCAGAGCAAGGGCAAAATGGTGGATTACACCGTCACCGATGTCTCGCCCGACATGTCCTTTCTGGAAATGCTGGATGTTTTGAATGAAGACTTGATTCGAGATGGCGGCGAACCCATCGAGTTTGATAACGACTGCCGAGAAGGCATTTGCGGGATGTGCAGCCTGGTGATCGACGGCGTAGCACACGGTCCCTGGCGCGGAGCAGCCGTATGTCAGCTCCACATGCGTGAATACAAAGATGGCGACACCATTACTGTGGAGCCCTGGCGTGCGAAAGCGTTCCCCGTGATCAAAGATTTGGTGGTGGACCGCACGGCTTTCGACCGCATCATCGAGGCTGGCGGCTATATTTCCGTGAACGCAGGCGCAGCGCCAGACGCCAATGCCATACCCATTCCGAAAGAAATCGCAGACGAGGCCATGGATGCGGCTGCCTGCATCGGATGCGGTGCGTGCGTGGCTGCCTGTCCCAATGCTTCTGCTTCTCTTTTCGCAGCCGCGAAAATCTCACAACTTGCACTCCTGCCGCAAGGCCACCCGGAACGCAAACGACGCGTCATAAGGATGGCAGACCAAATGGATAAAGAAGGCTTCGGCGATTGCTCGAACCATGCGGAATGCGAAGCCGTCTGTCCAAAAGAAATCTCCATTTCTCACATTGCGCGGATGAAGCGTGAATACATGAAGGCGAATCTGAGTTAACTTATTTTTTGACAACAATAAACTGGACGCTCAATGATTTTTACTACCTCACACTTTTCACGTTAGGGGCCAGACATTATAAACATGTCACCCCTTCAGGGGTTGTCCGGTTCAAAAAACCGCGTAGCGGTGTCATGTTTATAGAAAATTCCATTCATTTTTAATACCAAAAACCACGTAGTGGTGACATCTCAATGTCGAATGCTACGACATTACGAACAGTAACAAAAAGTGTCAGGTAGCAAGAAATGATTAGAAAGTCGTCACAAAACGAGAGTTGCAGAAATCATCCACACAGGATAAGCTAGCATATTGGTTAAGTAGGCCTCCCGAAGCAACGAATCGCAGCAGTGGACTATTTACGGAAACAAATCCAAAAGATCGCTTCGAATTTTTATGTATCGTTAAACAAATAACGAGTGATATCCAGAGCACCATGGAAGACGCCAAGAATGTCTATGTCTCGATTGGGTTTAATTAGATATGAGATTCGATAGTGCCCATACAAAAGGATTCGCACTTCTCTTTCTGGAATTTGCTCATATCGATAGCCGATTTTGGGGAATTTCAAAAGAATTTGCGCTTTATCATAAATTGCATCAACCGTTCGAGCCGCCGCATTAGGATTGTCTGCTGCAATATAATCGTAGATCTCTTGGAGCCATTTTTCAGCTTCGGCCGTCCAATTTATTTTTGCCAAGTGCGAATTCTCCGTTTCATTTCTTCGTTGCTAATTGTTCTGCCTTCGTCAGAATCAGCCAGACCTCGTTTCACCATTTGTGCAAAGGCTAGTTCACGGAGAATCTCATCAAAGCTACTATCCTCAGGTTGTCCTTGGATGATTCTAATCATTTGTTCTTTTATTGATGCCATATTTTACTCTTCCTATGTTGGGATTATGAGCCGTTTGACCAAAGGCTCCCAATGCAATTTGAAGTAGAAGGAGTCTCTCTTGTAAATAAAGTTGGCATTTTTACGAAAAAAAGCAAGCTCTATTTCTGTCTTTGTGTCTTTGTCTGAATCTATGAGTGTCGGCTTGAACACTGAGTTAAAATTTGGTCATTAAACTACGTTGACTTTTCTCACTGAATTTGATTCACCACAAATGGATAGATCAGTACCCACTTAACATAACTGGCTAACATCAAAATCAAGATCGACATAAAGGTTTTCCGTCAGTTCTTTGGTTTCGGCTACAGTTGACTCAATCCTCCTTTAACCGAGACTCAATAACAATCTCAGAATGCAACGTTCGATGCACGGGACAGCGGTCGGCGATTTCCAACAGGCGCTGTTTTTGATCGTCGTCCAGTGGGCCTTCGACTTCAATTTCCCGCTCAATGCGGTCCACTTTGCCTTCCTCGGTTTCACAAGCCTCACAGTCCTTTGCGTGAATCTTCTCGTGCTTCAGTTTGACCGTAATCGATTCCAGTGGCCAGTTTTTGCGATCGGCGTACATCCGCAACGTCATGGAGGTGCAACTCCCCAAAGCTGCCGCCAGGTAATCATACGGACTGGGACCGGCGTTGGTGCCGCCCACTGAAGCCGGTTCGTCCGCAACCAGGCTGTGACCGTTGGCGTTGATTTCGGTTCGGTAGCCTTTAGCACCGGTGCGCACGAGAACCTGATTGTCCTTCAAATCCGCTTTGTCAGGAACCGTTTGCGGGATGTCAAGATATTTTCGCGCCCAGGCGGCGACGACTGCACCGACGTAAAGGGAGTCATTCTCGTCGGACAACAGATGATCGGCCTGCTCAAGCGAAACGAAGCTCTTGGGGTGTTTGGCGGCCCGAAAGATCCTCGCTGCGTTCTCAATCCCCACGATGTTGTCCACGGGCGAGTGTAGAATCATCAGGGCGCGTTTCAAATTTTCGATGCTCTGTTGCATGTTCGACTGTTCGAGATCGTCCAGGAACTGCTTCTTGATTGTGAACGATCTACCGGCGAGGGTTATCTCAGCTTCTCCTTGTGCTTCGATTTGCTCCTGAGCGTCGCTCATCAGCCGCTTGACCTGGGTTGGTTCCGCAGGTGCGGCAATGGTGACCACGGCCTGAGATGACGGAATGCGATGAGCGGCTTGCAAAACGGCCGCACCGCCCAACGAGTGGCCGATGAGCAGCCGGGGTGCTTCAAATTCGTCGTTCAAAAAATTCGCCGCAGCAATGAGATCCTCGATGTTTGACGAAAAATTGGTCTCCGCAAAATCGCCTTCACTCTCACCCAACCCGGTGAAATCAAAACGAAGTACCGCAATCCCGGCTCGGTTGAGTTCGCGGCTGATGTGCCCAACGGCTCTCAGATTCTTCGTGCAGGTAAAACAGTGGGCAAACAAAGCGAAGGCGGTGGGCGTTTCATGCATCGGCAGGTCAAGCCTCGCGGCAAGTTGATCGCCATCGGCATTCTTGAATTTAATTTTTTGAAATGGCATAAGTCGACCATAAAGTTTTGCGTTAAACTTCAATTCGTGTCTGAAATGAAAACCCTTATCCCATTTTTTTTAGAAAAAATACCTGGCTCCGATGGCTGCATGCACTCTGAACTCGGTTTCTGGGACGAGGTCTAAAATGGGAGCCAGTTCAACAAACAGATCGAGCGTCACATTTTCCACCAAATAGGCCAAACCCAATGGCACGCGTACGCCCACTCTTGGATCGTCGTCTCCTTCCGCGCCATCTCCTTCAAACTTTATCCGCCCTCCGATTCCGTAATAGAACGGCAAGCGCCCCTTCTCCACTCGAATCAACCCGAAGTTGTGATTCAGGTAGTCCGCATGCAGGGTAAAAGAATTCTCTCCTTCGAAAGACCAGGCAACGGCCACATCAAAGGCCTTTGTCGGTTGCAGCCAGCTCTTTAGGCTAATGCCAGTAGGTTCACCGAGAATTATGCCAGCGCCGAAACCGCGGTCTTGGGAGAGCGCGGTTGAAGTTAAGAGTAAAAGTGAAGCTATGCAGAAAACACGAATCTTTCTCATTTCATTTTCCTTGATTCTATTTAATTCAATTAATCACCCGGTCAATTAACGAATCCACAATTTTATTTGCAAATTCTGATATTTTTTTTAAGTTACATGTTTCTTTATACATCGATGGATGAACGTAAAATATAAGAGAAAATATTACAATGGAAAGAAAAAATCTGCGAAAGTGTAGAGCGAAGAGCGCTGGTCTTTTCGCTTCTCGCTCTACGCTCTACGTCGACTGTACAGCCTGAGGAAACTAACTCGAACTCAGTTGGTGTAAAAATAGAAATTCTGGGTTGGTCTTATTACGTACGAGGAGAAGTGGGACATATGAGTGACGGTTACGATTTTAAAAAGATCGAAGAAAAATGGCGTGACTTTTGGAAAGAGAAGGGCTTTTTTGAGCCCGATCTCACTGACACTTCAAAGAAGTTCTATTATTTGAACATGTTCCCCTATCCATCCGGGGAGATGCATGTCGGGCACGGACGCAACTGGCTTATCGGAGATGCGTACTGCCGCTATCTCATCATGAACGGTTTTAATGTGCTGAATCCCATGGGCTACGATGCCTTTGGGCTACCCGCCGAAAACGCTGCCATCGATCGCGGCATCCATCCCAAGGAATGGACCTACAACAACATCGAGACCTTCCGGGAGCAGTTTCGACAGTGGGGTGTGGTTTTTGACTGGCGGCGGGAACTGGCCACCTGCGACGCCGATTATTACAAATGGAATCAGTGGTTGTTCCTGCAGTTTTACAGGCGAGGTTTAGCCTATCGTCACGCGTCCCTGGTGAACTGGTGTCCGAGCTGCGAAACTGTGCTCGCCAACGAGCAGGTGGTGGATGGCACCTGCGAACGCTGCCATTCCGATGTCACGAAGAAGGATCTGACTCAGTGGTTTTTCAAGATCACCGATTACGCGCAAGAACTTTTGGATGATCTTGATAAGTTGCAGCACTGGCCGGAACGGGTGAAGCTCATGCAGCAAAACTGGATCGGTCGCAGTGAAGGGGCTCGCCTGCGTTTCAAAGTCGACGGTCACGATGACGAAATTGAAGTTTTTACGACGCGCCCGGATACACTCTATGGCGCAACGTTTATGGTGCTGGCTCCAGAACATCCGCTTGTGGAGAAACTCACCGCCGATGAGCATCGAGACCGGGTGGGAGATTACGTTGAAATGGCCGTCGCCGAAAGTGAAATCAAACGCCAAACGCTGGATCGTGAAAAAACCGGCGTCTTTATCGGCGCTCATGCCATCAATCCCGCCAATGGGGAGAGGATACCCATTTGGATTGCAGACTACGTGCTTATGGGGTATGGCACCGGCGCCATCATGGCTGTTCCGGGTCATGATCAGCGAGATTTTGAGTTTGCCAAAAAGTTTGACCTACCCATCGTCCCGGTCATCACTCCTGACGGCAAACCGTTCGACAGTTCAAAGATGGAAGAAGCGTTTTTGCATGAAGGGCTGATGGTTAATTCAGATCAATTTGATGGCCTCCCCGCAGGACCGGACACAATTAAGAAGATGGTGCAATTCTTTGAGAAGGAAGGCTACGGCGAATATGAGGTCAATTATCGCCTGCACGATTGGCTTATTTCCCGTCAGCGCTATTGGGGCACACCCATTCC
>JAABYK010000611.1:8511-20570 GCA_011775825.1 Candidatus Zhuqueibacterota bacterium
TATCTGTCGTCCAATGATGATGAAAAAATCTTCGATTCGAATTTGGTGAATGCCTGGCTGCCCGTCGATCAGTATGTCGGCGGCATCGAACACGCCATTTTGCATTTGCTTTATGCCCGGTTCGTGACCAAAGCCATGCGGGACATGGGGTTGGTGAGGTTTGATGAGCCGTTCAAGCGCTTATTTACGCAAGGTATGATCACGCATGTGGCCTATCGTTGCAAACAGCACGGCTGGATCACACCGGGCGAGATCAAGGAAGGGGATCGATGTCCGCGTTGTGATCAGGCACTTCACGTTGAAGTTGCCTCCATGAGCAAGTCCAAGAAAAATGGAATTGCACCGACCGAGATCATAGAAGAATATGGCACGGATACAGAGCGGCTTTACACCCTCTTCATGGGCCCGCCGGAACGCGAAATCGAATGGAGTGCCGAAGGCGTGCGCGGTGGATTTCGCTTCTTAAATCGACTCTGGGCGCTGGTACAGAACTATCGCGATGTGGTGAAAGACGCACCGGAAGCCAAAATCGCTGGCGACAAACTTAACCGTTGCGACAAGCAGGTTTGGCACGTGTTGAATGAGAAAATACACGCAGTAACCGAGGATTTCAACAAATTTCATTTCAACACCGCCGTGGCAGCGACCATGGAGTTGAGCAACGCGCTTCAGGATTATACCACAGCTTGCGAAGAGAACCAACACGACTTGAACCCGTCGCTGTTGAAACAGGCGATTGAGAACATCATTCTGTTGGTGTCCCCGATCTCGCCATTTATTGCGGAGGAGCTTTGGCGAATCGTCGGCCACGATACGGCTGTCCTCGAAGAAAACTGGCCCAGGTTCAATCCCGATGCCCTGGAACGCGACGAGAAGACCATTGTCATTCAAATAAACGGCAAGCTGCGCGACCAAATGGTGGTACCAGCCGACATTGCGGAAGACAAGTCCGAATTGGAGAAACGTGCGCGCGAACAAGTGCAATCGCGTTTGGATGGCAAAACGGTGCGAAAGGTGATTGTGGTGCCGGGGAAGTTGGTGAATCTGGTGGTTTGAGCTTACGGTCAATGGAATATCATTGATTGTCAAGAATTAATCACTTTTGGTTGACAAATGGTAACAACGACTAACGTGTACAAGCCATTGTTCCCGATGCGGAGAGGATTTCCGGAAACTTATGAATGAGCGGTTACGAGTCAATAAATACTCGGAGGCTATCTCATCAATTGAAATGATGGCCGAACAATCAGATTATTTAAATTCAGATCCTTATCAATGGAAGTGGTTTGTCATTTCACTACATAATGCTCTTCAGTGTTTCATGGTCTTATCTCTTCACAAATTGAATCCTCTGCCTATTTTAAAGAAGGATGATGCAAAGAGATGGCTAAAGGCCTATCATGATGAAGGAGCGAACAAGCTGAGTGATTATAAAATGGACTATTTCCTGAACTTATATAAGAAGATAAAAAATCAAGACAAGGGCAGATACAACTTGAAGGTGGGATTCTATCAACCTAAAGACACGGAAGATTGGAGCGTAGAAAATCTTAATGAATAGAATGAATATAGAAACACTTTTGCTCATTTTATTCCTTGTGGTCTATCCTTGAGCATTTCAAATCTAATTAGAGTTGGTTCCGACTCTCTGGGAATTATCAAACATCTGGGTTGGCAGAGCGATAGAATCCAACTTAAAAAAAGCGATTCTGAGAAAGCACAGACTGCAATAAATAAAGCGATTTCCAATATCAACAATCTGGTTGATCAATATCAACTTACGGTGATCAAACAGGAATTGATTGAATAGGAATAATATGGTGAATAAGATTATCCTGGCCATGCTATGTATTTTAGCGTTTTGCTGCAACCACACACCAAATATAACTGAGGCAACCACTGAATGTGAGATAAGTTCAGATTCGGAAGACTGGTGCGATATGTTAGGCCCGGCTTGTCCAAACCCAGCCAGTGAGGAAACCAAAATACTCTGGTCCAACTCCATTGCCGATGACGTGCATTTCGAGCTTGTAATCTTGAATTCTCAACGGCAGGTGATTCGTAAATTAGTGGATCATTATTATCCACGCGGCGACTTTGCTGTCGTCTGGGCTTTGCGAGATTCGTTAGGTGTTCGTGTCCCGTCTGGGTTTTACTCGGCACGTTTATCATCCGGCTCGAAAGTCTTCTGCGATGGTACCACACAAGTTATCGAGGAGAGATAACATCTCCCGTTAGAATGCACCGTGGCACTAATCCTTTTTCAACTCGCTTTTGTCCGTATCAACCCCACTGGATACTCGCTCTATCCACTTACAAAGTCGTAGGACTCTCTCAGTCGATTTTAAACCGAATCCGCACCCGCCCGCTGTCCTTCATTTCAAAACTACTGATTCGGAACGTTCCGATTTCTCCCGTGTTGGAGACGTGTTCGCCACTGCAGGGCTGCGCATCGAAATCGCCGATTCTGACAATCCGAATTTCTTCGGCATCTTCAGGCACTTTCCACAAATCGTAGTCCTCAGCTTGATGTCGATTTAAGAAAAAGGCAGAGGCGGGATGATTTTTTTGGATTTGGTTATTGACCAGACGTTCAATCTGATCGATGTCATCTTCCCGGAGGGGTTTGGGAACCTGATAATCGCATTTGGTCTTTTTCTCGCCAAGATGCAATTCAAGGTTCCTGGGAGCGTCGTAGTGGTGTTTCATCACCGCCGACAGGATATGTTCGGCGGTGTGCATCCGCGCAAGCTTCGACATCAATCGAATTGACTCAACTCGTTTTCCACTCGTTTATCCAAATCCGGATCTTTTTTCGATATTTGCGGCTCTTGCGGTTTTTGAGCAGGCTGTTTGTCGGTGGAAGTTTTCGCCATCCGCCTGATGGCGATTCCTACAACCAGGACGCCAAAAGCAAACGCGATGGGAATCAGCCAATATGCGGATTTGCCCAGAAGCGTTTCCTGGGAGGGACTGGCCAGAATGCGTTCTCCGTACTGCTGCGAAAAATATTCAAGCATTTCTTCTTTGGTCCGCCCCTCTTTGATGAACTCCTCGATTTGTTGACGCACGGCGCGGGACGCCTGCGAATCGTGTTGGTCCACGGTCATGTTCCAGCAGCAAGGCGCCACCAAACTGTGCTCGACTTCTTTTTGAAGCGCCTTCTGCTTTTCTTCGTTCGCCTGATCCGCGGCCAAGTTGATAGTGGCAAAGAGTAATAGGAAAAAGGGCAATAAGATGAAATGTAATTTATGTAACTTCATTGGAACCTCGCATTTAAATCTTCAAACATCAAACATAGTAACTATTCAGGCTATGCGGAAAACTCAAAAATCACTGAAGTGAAAATCGTTGCAAATTGCAACAAATTGCCAAAGTTAAGTGCTTCCATTGTTCCTATATACCTACTTTTTATCATGGAAAAAACTAATGATGATTGACTCATCGCTACTGATTACTGTTCGTATCGATTTATCTTTTATGACTCTCCATTCAGCAACATAACTTCCTGCCGCATCCGAGAAATATCCTCGAACAATCCAACCTTCTTGAGTCCATCTCTGCAAACTAAAGGACCTCTCATCAGGTTTGGTAAACCAAGGATTGAACATGGATGAACTTTCCAGTTCGATTTTCCTGTCGTTCACTTTAAGATAAATTCGTTTTATGCTACTCCGTGGGATCTCCCAGTCTGTTCCAAATACAGGTTCATTGTCAATCAGACAAACTCCAGTCCAATCTACAATCTTGCAACGCTCAATTGAATGTTTGGTAGAGTCAAATGGCGCGGCGACTATTTGAAGTTTAACTCCGGGTTGAAGTTCAAATGTGGCATATTCTGTAAACGAGGAAATCTGGCCTGAAGCACTGTCACTGATGTTCAGGATAAAAGACATTAAGACAGTCAGCTGAGATAATGCTGTCATCATTAAATAGCCTGAGATAATCTGATTAATTAATTGGACCTAACCATTTATTGAGTGTCCCAAAATCATGTTGCCGTCTTTGGGATGCACTGAATTGTCTTAGCTAACCACATAAAAAAAGCGAGCTATGCAAATTATTTCAGAGCGGCCAGTCGACCTCGAGCCAGATTAGCTTCCTGGGAATCCGGGTACTCGTTGATGACTTCTTCGAGGTACAGTTTCCCCTGATCGAGCTCGTCGATATTGATGTAGGAATAGCCTATCTTGAGCAATGCCGCCGACACTTTGTCGCTGCCTCGATACCACTTGACCATTTTTTCAAATTCCTCGATGGCCTTGACGTAACGACCCTGGGCATAATAGACTTCCCCAAGCCAGTATTGCGCATTATCGCTCAAGTCGGAGTTTGGATATTGCTGGAGAAATCGACGAAAACCTTCAAGCGCCAACTGGTAGTTCCCGCGTAGGACGTCGCGATATGCGGTATTGTAGATTTCTCTCGACTCATCCAGGCCAAAGGACGTTGAAGGTTGCGGCTGCGAACTCAATGTGTCCGGCTGCGACGGGGGAACGTTCGGTTGGGAAGTCTGCGGCGGCGTCGAAGGCAGGGCTCCGAGATTTCCCTTCCTTTCGATGAGCGCCGTAATTCGGTAGTTCACATCGTTTAGTTGATTCTGCACCTCTTCTAACTGATCGCTGACCTCAACCATTTGTGACGTCAAATCCGCCTTATTTTGACGGATGGCGAGATCCTGCTCGGACAGACGTTTCTCCAAATTGTCGATCTTTCTCTGCAGTTGCGAGTTGTCTTCCTTGAGAAACCGCAGTTCCCGCCTGAGGTTGTCGATCTCCGTTTCATGCGTACTGATGCGCTTTTTAGAGGCTGCACAACCGATGAGACCAATCGATAAAAGAATCAAAATTAACGGCAAATACGGAATGAAATGACGGCCTGGTTTTGGTTTTTTTGTTTTCATGACTCTATCTTTATTGGTTTAAAATGATAAATTCAGCCCTCCTGTTTTGTGCCCAGGCTTCCGGTGTGTGTCTTGTATCCAACGGACGTTCTTTTCCATAACTAATTATGGTAATACGACCCGGATTGATGCCATAGTTTATGAGGTAGTTGCGAGCAGATAGCGCTCGCCGTTCTCCCAAAGCCAAATTATATTCAACCGTTCCGCGCTCATCGCAATGGCCTTCGATTCGAATATCTACGGTCGGATTTTCCTCCAGCTTGCGTGCATTCTCGGCCAAAATGGCTCGGGCCTCTCTGGTGAGATCCGATTTGTCGAATTCGAAGTGAACGGTTTCCAAACGAAGCGGTTCCTTCCTGGGCTCCGGCTCGTCTCTTCTGACCGGTTCCGGTTGCACAGGCTCTCTTTCCGCAGGTTCCTCCCTGATTGAATCCGGTTCAGGAAACGGATCGGGCGTGTATTCCACGGTTTCTTTCTGGCCTCCACAGGCTAACAGCAACAGTGCCAGACTGCCTAATACCAAAACAGCAAGAAGAGAGGTCTTGTTCATGTTCATACTCAGTACTCCTTTCCACATTCACTCAAGTTAGTTTAGACGCGGTGACCAGGCCGGAGAGTAATTAATGCCACCCGTGGTCAATTTCTTTTGATCGGAACCATCCCAGAACATCGAATAGAGCTGCCTGCTCCCACTTCGGTCCGAACTAAATACGAGCGCAAATCCATTGGGCGACCAGGTGGGATTTTCATTATTCCGACTGCTGTCTGTGAGACGCATTTGATTCTGCCCAGTAACATCGATGGTGTAAATATCGAATCCGCTCTCGGTCCTGGAGACATAAGCAATTTTATCCCCTCGCGGCGACCAGGCCGGGGAGTCGTTGTAACTTCCTTCGAAAGTCAGGCGTCTGACGTTTAAGCCATCCGCATCCATGATGTAAATTTGAGGCGAACCCGTTCGGTCCGACGTGAATGCAATTTGTCGATTGGACGGCGACCAGGTTGGCGAAGAATCGATGCCTCTGCTGTAGGTCAAGCGTCTGAGCTTTTTGCCGTTCACATCCAGGAGATAGATCTCTGCATTGCCATCTTTGGAGAGAGTTAGCGCAACGTAGCGCCCATCCGGTGACCAGGCCGGGGCAGAGTTCAACCCTGTTACCTTTGAGATGGGAGTTGGGGTGTTTGTCCGAAGGTTGAGCAAGTAAAGATCGGGGTTGTCGTTTTTGTACGAAGTGTAGCACAGCTTTTGGCCGTCCGGTGACCATGCTGGCGAGAGGTTGATGCTGTTGTCTGTGGTGATTTGCTGTGCATGGTATCCGTCGTAATCCATGAGCGCAACTTCTTTGGTACCGTCAGCTTTTTGCTTGACGAAAGCAACTTTCGTTCTTGCGATGCCACGTTCGCCCGTCAGTCTGTATACGATATCGTCGGCAATTTTGTGAACCAGATACCGTTCCTTGCCGGAGCCTGCTTCGTAGTCGCTCCGGATAATGGCTTTCCTCGAAGCCTGATCGATCACTTCAGGTTTGATGAAAAGCCTGCCGTCAGCCATGCTAAACTTCCCTGTGATGATGGCAATGGCGGAGGAATTGCCATCCGTGGAATTGCTCGTGTTCGGCTCAGGTACACCGGTTTTTACATTTACCTTGAAGTAACCGGACATCCAAAGGTCGTTGCTCAAGACCTCCGTGATCATCTCCGAGATCGTTCGGGAGGCATTGTCGGATGTTTCCGTACTCATGGGGTACAAATCGATTGCCAATCTCTGAAACGTTTTTGCATATGCCTTTAAATAAACATCCGATTGGGCAAAGAGAGCCTGAGAATGCAGGCATAACAAGCTTACAATAAATGGCAGATGTATTTTGTATTTCATGTTAAGATTGCTTACCTTGTTGTTGAGGCTAGAGGCCTTGTTCAAATTCGTAATGTACGGGCAATTCCGGTGCGCGGAAGTCAACCGGCAACGGGGGCAGCGGATTTGCCAAAGTCACGGCCCGAACGGCAGCCTGGTCGAACACGTAATCGCCGGAAGATGTTTCCAAAGTAATGTCCGTAATTCGTCCGTTTCTTTGAATCTTGAAAAACACCACGACTTTTCTTGAGATCGAACTCCTCGCAGGTGGAGATGGGGGTTCCCAGTTGGATTGCACGCGCGTCTGGATCACAGCCAAGTAGTAGGAAAACGGAAACTCCTCAACATCCAATTTGACGTTCTTGTTCTCGACAACGGATTTCCCCTCCTTCGGTTCCTCCACAGGTTCTGGCTTGATGGGCTCTTCAGGCGGCTCTTCTTTCTCCGGCTTTTTTTTCTCGAGGGTGACTCCCTCTAATTGCTCAGTCTTCGGCCTGATTTCTTTCACCCGCGGTTGGATTTTCTCGATCTCCGGCGCTTCGTAAGAGACCGGTTTCATTTCCACTATTTCGACCGGAATCACAACGGGATACCCTTCAAACTTTCGGGTGCCAGGTCGGGATACAAACAGTATCGCAGCTAACAAAAGATGTAGCGAAAATGAAAATAAAAAATTCAGTTTCATTTTCAGCGAAGTCGTTTACTTTTGCCTCGGTTTCAGTATGAGTCCGAGTTTGCCGACTGCTAATTGCTTGATCACATCCATGACTTCAATGATCTTTCCGTAGGGCACGTCTTTGTCGCCTTGCAACAGGACTGGCTTCATTCGACCGGAAGCCTGGCGTTTTTCCAAACGTTCTCGCAGAACCTGCACGGAGATATTTTCCTTGTTCCAGAACACCTGCCCTTCTTTGTCGACGGTGATGATAACGGCCTCACCCGGGTCGATTTCTTTAGCCGCCGCCTGTGGCAAATTGACATTCATGCCGGATCTCAACAGTGGTGCCGCGATCATGAACACGATCAGCAGAACTAAGGTCACATCCACCAGAGAAGTGACGTTAATTTCAGAAAGGCTTGTATATCTACCGGACTTCATGCGTCTCCCTCTTGGCAAAAGCCTCGATTAAATTGGCGTAAAAGATTTCCAACTCCGAACTGAGGCGTTTAAGCCTGTTGACAAAATAATTGTATGCAACCACCGCAGGAATGGCGGCACCTAAACCGGCCACGGTGGTAATCAAGGCTTCCGCGATTCCCGGCGCAACCACGCTCAAATCCGCGGAACCGGTAAAACCGATGGCCAAAAACGCGCTCATAACCCCCCAGACGGTTCCAAACAGACCGAAAAAAGGACTGACGCTTCCCGTCGTCGCCAGAAACACCAGATATTTTTCAAGTTTCAGTACTTCGCTGCTTGCCACGGAATCAAACAGTCGCACCAGGTCGTCTGAGGTGTGGCGTGAGTCCGATTTTTGCTCTTTAAGCATTTCGATGTTTCCGGGATTCGGATAGGTCTCTTCCTTTTTGCTGAGCAGCCAATATGCTTCTTTGAAGACCGCTGCAAAAGGACTGTTTGGAAACAGCCGACTGGCTTGCAGAATTTCTTTTGGGCTTTTTCGTCTATGAAACAGACGTTTAAATCGTTCTGAGTCTCTCCGAACACGTCCAAATACGCGGAGCTTATCGATAATAATGGTCCATGAAATTAAGGAGAAAAACACCAGAATTCCAAGAACCGCTTTTGCCACAATGCTTGCGTTGAAAATTAGATCTAGCACGTTTTGAGAGAGAGTTGGCGGCTGAGTCAATTGTGGTTCGAAGAATGAAAGACAAAACTGCAAATCCATGAACAATACTCCTTTATCATCCTCTCGGCTATTGGGATTTTTTACATCACAGAGTTGAGTAAGTTCCCGATAAGTACCTGATCTTACGTGAATATCGACAGAAGTTAATCTTTTTTACGGTTTTCTCTTAAACCGAACAATCCAGAATCAAAAAGACAAAATGTTTAAAAACGAGATAAGACCAAATTATTTGGGGCAAAATAATTTTTTGAACGGAAAACAGCCTTTTCGAGTCATTCCCATATCCATTGGAAAAATATATCTCTATCATCTCAAAAAAGCAAGGCAAAAATCGGGAGACAGGTTTATCGGATGTCGTGAAATGGATCAATTCGAGAGTATGGACTCCAAATGGCGAACCGGACAGGGGTGGCCCTCATTTTGGTATTCACAATTGCCCCAATAAAAGCAAACGTCCGAACAAATGGGGGCATCCTTGGAGGGTTGTGCGTCTGGATAGATGATGGAAATATTTGACAACTTTTTTTGCCACTTTCGTTTTGCAAATAATTCTTTGATGCCCTTTTTCCCCAGAATCTTGACTTGAATTAAGGCCAAGATGTCCTGTGAGGCAGGGGTTTTTTGTTCGAAAACTAGAAACGGTTTGAAGTTTTTCACGGCTCTCGAAACGTTTGGGTCGTAAGAGATGTATCCCAGATAATCGGACCGGAGTGAGAGCAAGTCCCAAATGGCGTGCTGAATGGCCCTTCCCTCGTTAACGTTTTCTTTGCGTCGCACTTTGTTAAGAATGATCTTGGGTTCAAACGCGTTCATTAATGAAACCGCCTTGAATCGAGCTTCAGGCGCTGCCTCACTGATCTTATCGAGCAGTTTATCGATGGTGATCCGAACACGACCGGGTCGATTTGATTCCTCCGCTTCGATGATCTCGACGACTTGTTTGTGTTCTTTGAATGCGCGTTTAAGGGCGCGAAGTAAGCAAACTCGGATAAAACCGAATGCCTCAAGAATCGCCGCAGGTTCGGTTGAGACCACGAGGATGTGTTCGTCAGCCAGCAAGAAAAGGTCAATCACGTTATAATCGGAGCCGGCGCCGAGATCCATGATGATGTGGTCTGCCTGCAGTTTCTTGAGGCCCCTGATCAAGCGCTGCTTTTGATGATATTTGGGATTGGCCAAACTCATGGATCCGGAGGTACCACTGATCATTCTTAGATTTTTAACCGGGGTGTCTAAAATGAATTCGGTTAGAGGCTTTCTGCTGTTGTTGTAAAAATCATCGAAATTGTATTCCGGCTTTAAAATGCCCATACAAGTGTGCAAATTGGCTCCCCCAAAATCTGCATCCACTAAAATGACTTCACTCCCTATCGAAGCGAGTCCAACTCCAAGAGAGGCAGTAGTCACGGTTTTCCCCACACCGCCTTTGCCGCTGGCCACGGCGTAAATTTTGTTTTGGTAGGCTCCGTTGTGTCCGTTTGATGAGGCAAAAAGGGGCTGCAATTCTGCGAGGTTTTGGGCAGGAATCCACCGGTCCTTGTTCCCGTCCCACACTAAGTCCAGGGGAGAGAACGTCCCTTGTTTGACCAGTTTCTCGAGTTTCTTGAGTGAGAGAGGGCCAATGGTGTTTTGATCTACCTTTATTAAAAGATCTTCCATAGTTTATTTGACTATTAGAAGACCTGAAAAGATCTGGTCAAATATGAATCAGTTTAGATATTTGTGTTGCTTTAAACTAATTTACATTAATGTTACATCCGGTAAGGGCATTATGCGTAAGTCAGCGAGATGACTTCAGAGCGACAGATAGGGGCAAGAGGATGATTGATGCGTTTTTTAGCGGAGCGTGCTAATCTTTCAACACAGGTTCCAAATGACGTACGCGGCAGGGATTGCCGCCGTCCTGATACTCGCAGTCGCCCCAATAGAAGCAATTTACGGAACAGATAGGCGCATCTTTCAGCATATCGATGTCCGGATATTCAGTCGCGTGTGTATTAAGGTGTTTTCGCCATTTGCGTTTCTTGAGGATTTCCTTGAAACCCTTCTTGCCAAGCAAATTGACCCTGATTAAAGCCGACAAATCTTGAGACGCTTGCGACTTTGGATCATGTAAGAGGAAAGGTTTCAGTCCGCGTACCGAGTCCCGAACCGAAGCATCGTAGGCGATGTAACCCAAATATTGTACGTTGACGCTTAGCAGCTCCATGACCGCGGCCTGAATGGCCATACCTTCTTTAATATCGTCCTTCTCCTTCACCATGTTTAATATGAGCTTTGGACGGAAGGAATTTACAACGTTCCTGGACGTTACCGCGGCCTTGGGGTCAACTCCCTCGATTTTATGCAGCAGGTCCGGAATGGTGAGTTGTATTTTGCCCGGCCGATTGCTTTCTTCTTTGGCCAGCACTTCGAGGGCTTTGGGATGTTCTCTCAGTGAGCGATTTAGAGCTCTCATCAAACAAATTTTGATGAACCCAAAGGCTTCGTACATGGAAGTGGGTTCCGGTGTGGTGACAATGAATTTTTCATCGGCCAGCAAAAAGAAATCAAGGACATTATAGGATGAACCGGCGCCCAGATCCAGGATAATATAGTCAGCTTGAAGGGTTTTCAATTCACGAATAAAGCGCTTTTTCTGGAAATACTTGGGATTGGCTAATCCGAGTGTGCCGCAGGCGCCGCTGATCAAACGCAGATTTTCAATCGGAGTGTCCAACGTGATCTCGCTCAGGCTGTCCTTCTGCAGCGAATAGAAATCGAAGAAGGTGTGTTCCGGTTCCAGAATGCCCATGCAGGTGTGAAGGTCAGGACCGCCGAGATCGCCATCCACCAGAATCACTTCGCTGCCCATCGATGCCAGCCCAACACCAATGGATGCCGTCAACACAGTTTTGCCAACTCCACCTTTCCCACTCGCAAACGCAAATAGTTTATTCTTGTAAGGGCCGTGGTTGTTGTCTTCTGTATTGAAAATCTGATTTAGTTCAGCCAGATTCTTCGCGGCCACCCATTCATCCATTCCCTCACTCCAAACCAAATCATCTTTGGTGAAACTTCCCTTATCAACTAGGTTTCTTATTTCAGCAGTTGAAACCGGACCGAATTCTTTTTCATCGACTCGAACAAAGTAGCTTTCCATGGTGGATGACCTTTTGTTAATGCAGAAACGAAGATGATTAGGTGCAGTCAAGGCGTCATGATTCTTAGTTAAGCTGCAACATATATGCCATGTCTCTGACCTGGCCAGAGCGTTCAAGAGCACTATCAGTAGAATAATCAATGGAATATATAACTTTTAACGAACTGAAATCAAGAAAAGCTGAATTTGTTACGAAATATTGAAGAATATTATTCCTCTTAAATTCTTTGAATTTGCAAAAAATTTGTCTATTTTTCGACGTCTTTCAGATGATCTATCTATTTGGGGAAAGACAACAAATTCGCTGATGCAATCCATGAAGTTCAGACGGATCTCTGATTGCATCGG
>JAABYK010000640.1:0-1412 GCA_011775825.1 Candidatus Zhuqueibacterota bacterium
CTTAAATACCTGTTATAGGTTACTGTTATTACACACCTTAACTGCCGTAGGCTTCATCTAACGAGATTTCTCAGTGGTGCAAGGTTTTCAGAGCACCTTAGCTTCGAATGCCAACAAAACTTTGAGAGAGCACCAAAGCAACCCATTCAACCGCAGCCCTTGCATCCACTGCAGAAAAATGTTATATGGCATATCTATATGATACAGAAACAGTCAAAATTAAAACCCATGGATGAAAGTTTTAAGTAATTCAGAAATTTGAGAATCCTTGATTTCTACAATAGCGTATTCTTCAGATTCCCAACCGGAGATATTTGCAAAGACATAAATCCGCTCATCTATCTTCATTGAGGCATATGGTTTTAAAAATGTTGCTTCTTTCATATCACAATCTGTTAGTTGATAATCTTTGTTGAGAAGAGTTGAGGTACCATCAGTTTTATTTTTACTAACCCAACCTCGGAAAAAGGAAATGATAGGGCAGTAATCAGGAATTTCATATTTTTTTACCGCTTCGAAATAAAAAACAGTCCTATTTGTGCTAACGTACACAGGATAAAGTCTTTCTATGGAGGGTTCCTTCTTAGTAGTACTAATCCTCTTTATTATGTCCGAATATGCTGCTGAAATAGGCTTTTGGGGGATGTCCGCCAAAGCTGAAGCTTCGAGTTTATCAAAATCTTGTTGGATCAATGACAGAACCTCATGGTAAGTCAGATCCTCTTTCCCTATTTCTGCAATTTTTGAAAAAGGATGATTTTGGTCAAGGGCGTAGCCGACTTTTGGAAACGGACAACAATTATCACAGTCGATGGGTTCTTTTGGCATATCAACAAGCAACCCCCAAGATTCCCCACAATGGTTTTTTGCGTAGATGGGACGTATCACATTAACTTCTGATAATCGTCCTCGAAAATGCTGCAGAAACCATTTTTGCGAAATGGGTCGATTGGAGACTAGCCAAGTCCTCGGAATGTCAGAAGTTGTCTCTATCGTTAGATTGTTAAAGTCTCTTTGTTTTGCCCAGGGATTTGTCCATTTATTACCATCGTAGGATGCAACAGGAATAATAATACCATCAGCCTGAACGATGCCTATTGAAAATGAATCTTGCGTTTGAGCAATCAAGGTGGTCTGTAATAGCACTAGATACACTATCAAGATATTGATGCATTCTTTACGTTGCATTATTGACGATACCTGTTCCCATACCATATAACAAATGATTGTACAGTCTCTGGATAACATCCAATATGTAATGATATACAGAAACTGACTAACACCCCTCTCAACTTCTTCTCGCAGAGAAGAATCGCCCAACTCGATTCTTCTCTTCAATTCACCGGGGCTTCTCACAATCAAGTCAAAGTAACACGGGTGCAGTTCGAAATTAGGATTATTTCGTCACCGTC
>JAABYK010000640.1:1420-32896 GCA_011775825.1 Candidatus Zhuqueibacterota bacterium
CTTGACTGGCTTTTTTTATTTTTTCTTGCACCCATATTTGCGCTGGAATTTGATATTTACGTCGAATTTTGCTTCGGTTTGTTCTCCGAATTCAGTGGCATCGTGTTCATCCCAAAACGCTCCTATTTCCTGAAAGGTGCGAGCTTTTGAAATTGATGTCTTGCTTTTCACAATTAAGTCTGAGTTGATGTTCTACTCTGAACGTTCTTTAGAGTGCTGGAAGAACAAATGAAGCAACTGACACGGTACGTTCCACAGCAAAATTTTTTCGATGGAGTTTGATACGCTCAATCTCATGAAGTGTATCTGCAGTAAAATAACTCTCACCGCAATTTGGGCAGCTAATCATTGGAACGTTTTCAATGATTAGTATATCTTTACCCTTGCCAAAAGCTTCGGTTACTCTGCGAACACGTGCACCTTTTTGTCCGCAAATGTCACACACCATTTGTTTGCCTTTATTTTTCATGGTTCATATACAGTGATAATAACAAGCTTACCTGTTGGGCTAAACTTAGCAATTAATTCAATCTCATCCCCCGCAATAGTTTTTCCCTTGACACGATATTTCCACTCAGCCGTTACGCGATCTTTTTGGCGTTCCAAAATCTCACCCGTGAGAATTCCACTTTCGAGATCAAACACACTCAAGTCTTCGTCATTCATTTCCTTTCTGGCATGCGCTGTCACTACATATTCGTTCTTTCGAACTTTTTCTCTTAGGCGAATTAAGATTCGTTCGAACAATTTATCTCATGTCTTTATTTTGTGTTCGCTAATTCCACGTTCTTCGGCTATCTGTCTAATCTTCAGTGAAAGGTCCGCATCTAATGGGGTATATTTGCGTTGAGATTTGATATTTACGTCGAATTTTGCTTCGGGTTTGTCCTCCGAATTCAGTGTCATCGTGTTCATCCCAAAACGCGCCCATTTCCTGATAGGTGCGAGCCTTTGAAATGGATGTTTTACTTGACATATTTTCCCTTTCTTTTTGCGTCATCTCAAAATTCAGGGATCAGTTGGAGCGCTTAAGGAAGAATTCTAAATCCTTCCTGGTGAAAATGTTTATCAAATGAGAAAGCTTCTTCACTTGTAAGCTTTCTCATCACCAAAAATGAGATACAATCGGTCAGTGAATATGATTTGTCTTTACGCTGTTTAAATAATTTCCATGCATCAAAGAACAGAGCTTCATCGACATGAACGAATTGAATCGACGGCGACAAGCCATGCTGTTTTCTGATAGATTTGAATACATTTTCTACGCCGATGGCAACGGTTAACCATTCTTTATTCGTGATTTCCAGTAGCCTGGTTTTCTATGGAGATGCGCGACAGCAATTATGTAAATTATGTCAAACTCGATTCGGTAAATTAAGCCATAAGGAAAACGCTTCAAAGGTAACGTCTGTATTCTCCTTCATAAATTGACCATGCATTCGGAAAGTCTTTTATTTTGGATATTGCATCCTCAATATCATCAAGAAATTTTTCTCCAAGTCCTTCAACATTTTGTTCATAGTATTGGGAAGCTGTAATTATTTCGTGCTCAGCTCAATATGAACTTTTATTCTGTACATCGAAGTTGAGCACGAGCTTCTTTTAGAACGACATCGGCCGATTTAGTGACAGCTTTGCCTGACCTAATTTGATGGTCTCTTCGTTGAATTTCAAGGAGCCAAGCCATTCTTACATCGTCATCCTCTTTTTCGTCAAGACTTTGAATTAGTATTTCTGCCAATTCTGCTCTCATTTCTGCAGGCAATACAAGTAACTGTGAAGTAATCTTATCAATCTCTGTCATTTTATTCTTTCCTTTACAAAAGTTGATTATTAAGTCTTTTGATTAAAACTAACTAAGTAAAATAAATATATTGGTCATGTTTCTCAGAAGCATCCGATGAACCCACATTCTACTGGATTTTTCCCCAGTCCAGAGATTGGGTCAATATCCATAATTGGTACAATCAGTATTAGGCCATTTTCTTTTTTGACTTCCACTTCTTCTATGCCTTCCAGGTATGTCTTGGGAATGACGATGCCCTTATCCGTTACTTTTATCTTCATAACCATCCTTTTGTGATTTTAGTTTTTGCAAAGATACGCAAAATATCGACATCACGCAACAATTAACCTAAGGCCTCACCCTTGCACAATCGTCCAAATTCAAGTGCCTCTCCTCCCAAGAGATTTCTCGCTGCGCTTCGAAATGACAGAGTGTTGTTTCAACATGGAACCCCAAAATGTCAATTAAAATAAAATAGTATGAGTTCGCAAGAGACTTTCATCGGGACTTATGTTTGAGTAAACTCCGCAGCTTCCGTAGATTCTCGATGTCGTCTTGCAGTTTGCCAGGCGTTTCGATAATCATGGGGACGTCGCTGAAACGTTTGTCATTGACAAAATGGGCAAACGCCGCAAGCCCAAGCTCGCCGTTGCCAATGTGGTCGTGGCGATCGACCTTACTTCCAAACTCTCGTTTTGAATCATTTGCGTGAATGACTTCGACGTGATGCGCGCCGATGACTTCCTCAAGCTCCGACATGGTCTGCGCGTAGCCCGCCTCGGTGCGCAGCTCGTAACCGGCCGCAAAGAGATGGCACGTATCCAAACAGATACCGACCCGGTCTCTTCTTTCAACCATTGCTCGGATGCTTGCTAACTGCTCAAAGGTGTAGCCCAGAGCGTCGCCCTGGCCAGCGGTTATTTCGAGTAAAATTTGCAGTTTGAAATCCGCACACTGCGCAAGCACGACATTTAAACTTTCGGCAATTCGTTCGAGTCCCTTCTGTTCTCCCCTTCCGGTATGCGAGCCCGGGTGCACCACCAAATAAGGAATGCCGAGCACTTCGGCGCGCTGCATCTCAATCAAAAAGTTTTCTCTTGACTGATGCAGTTTCACCTTATCGAATCCGCCCAAATTGATCAAGTACGAGGCATGGACGCTCACGGCTTTCACACCTGTGCGCGTTTCTTCACGCTTAAATTTCTCGATATGTTCAGCAGAAAGTTGCGGCACGTTCCACTGCATTTGGTTCTTTGTGAAAATCTGCACCACGTCGCAGGTGGCGTCCTTGCCGTTTTGAAGCGCGTTGAAAATGCCGCCTGCAATTGAAACGTGTGCCCCAAATTTCATCAACGATAGCTCAGCTTCCTGCCTCAGGCTAAGCCTATTTTCGATAAGAGTTTTTCAAATAGCGGAATGGGATTTTTCAGGGTGCCGTTGTTCTTTTGTTTTAAGTAGCTGGTCAAAGCCATCACAAAAAAGCAGATTAAGAACAGCAACCCGTTGAATCCGATGAATAGAAAATCGGGATCGGAAGCAGTCGCGAATATCTGTTTTGATTCGTTCCAGATATTCATGAAAAAGTAGACGCAGCCGATGAACGCCAGAGCTTGGATTACCCAGCGCAAGTTGATTTTCATTCGTTGGCCTCCAACCATCTTTCGGCGTCGATGCCCGCCCGACAGCCCATTCCGGCTGCAGTCACGGCTTGCCGGTAATAATAGTCGACAACATCGCCAGCCGCGAATACGCCGGGTACGTTCGTCATGGTTTTTTCCCTGGTTTTGATGTAGCCCACATCATCCATGTCGATTTGTCCCTGAAAGATATCCGTGTTGGGCTTATGGCCGATGGCAATGAACACACCATCCACGTCTTTTTCGGTCGTTTCTCCGGTTTTGACATTTTTCAGTGTCACGCCGGTTACCGTATTCTGTTCCGGATCGTGAATGCCTTCGACCACCGTGTCCCAAATGAAGTCGATTTTCTCATTCTTAAACGCCTTTTCCTGCATGATCTTGGAGGCGCGAAGTTCATCCCTTCTGTGAACGACTTCGACTTTTTTGGCGAACTTGGTCAGAAAAGTCGAGTCTTCCATGGCGGTGTCTCCCCCACCCACGACGACTAAGTTCTGGTCCCTGAAAAAAGCGCCATCACAGGTCGCGCACGTGGACACACCGTGACCCAACAGCTTTTTCTCGGATTCCAAGCCGAGCATTTTTGCGGAGGCACCGGACGAGATAATCACAGCTTTTGCCAAATATTGCTTGTCGCCAACATAAATCGAAAACGGACGTTGTGAGAAATCCACCTTTGTCACCGCATCCCAAATCACCTCCGCACCGAACCGCTCTGCCTGAGCTTTCATGGCTTCCATCAAGTCGGGCCCCATGATTCCATCCGGGAAACCGGGATAATTCTCGACATCTGTGGTCAACGTGAGCTGCCCGCCCGGTTCGGGTCCGGCAAACACCAAAGGTTCCAGCATAGCGCGGGCATTATAAAGGGCAGCCGTATAACCAGCCGGCCCGGATCCGATAATGATGATATTTCTGACTTCCGAACTTGCCATCGCTGTAAAAATCTCCTTTCGTTAGTCTGTGAGACACCGCAATATTAAAAATATAAACAGCCCCCGCGCAGCCAAGCTTGCGGGAAACTTGAGAATATAAGAATGCAGAATCAACTTTTCAAGAACTGGCATGTGACTCGTACGCGAAACTAATCTCTGTCTGATGATGTTGATGTAACTTAGTTCTTTGATATTTGACCATGCACCTGATTCTATTTTTTCCTGCGCACTGCTTTTTTTAGGGGCCAATCAGCTAATTCTTCTCTGGATATCTTCCCACTTGCCAGCCGCAAAAAGAAATCTTCCTGTTCATCAACTGATGCCCGAATCTCGTATCCGTTTAGTAAAAGGAAGATTTCCATAGTCGCATGCGCAACTCGTTTGTTACCATCTACAATGGGTGATTCATTGCAAGAGAATGCGCCAAGGCAGCCGCTTTTTTGAACAAAGTAGGGTATAATTCTTTTTTTCCAAATGTCATTTGTGGTTGAGCAAGCGCTGATTCTAGCGCCGCCATATCTCTGACTCCATGTGAGCCACCTGATTGTGCAATAATCTGGCGATGGAGTTCTAATACTTGCAAGAAGGATAAAAACTTCATTACGAGAGGCGCTTGTAGAGTTCCGCATTTTTCTTGAGCACATATTGCATTGCGTCTGTGAAATCTGAATCGAGTTTTGCTAGTTTCTCCTGTAGGCTAACAAGTAGTAATTCTTCCGGTTTGACACCGATTTTTTCAGATGCATCTCTTAACTGTTTCGCAATTTCTTCGGACAAAGTAATCGTAAGTTGTTCCATGTTTTAACCCTCTTTTACTGCGCGGCTTGCTAATTTTTGATGTACACTCTGTAAGATTATGGCCATTATGCATCATATCAACAGTCCCACGCGTGTCAAGTAGATTTCAGAGCACTTAGCTTACTGTTTAGCTCTGAGAAATAAGTGATCGCAGTGCTCGATTCACGGATTCGGAGTCGGGAAAATGCTCCTTAGTGTCCGGGTCCAACATCACCGCGCCCTCCTCCTGGGTGAAGTATTGGACCGTGGTCGTGCCATCGTCTTTGTGAATGTATACAGAATGTCCTTCACGATACGCTTTGTAGTGTTTCCCCCCGGACACCTTATGAGAAATCATACTCCTCTCTCATCTCCGTTTCGGCTTTCTTTGTTTTCATAAACCTTTCTCTCCTTCTTTGTTGCTTTGCGACATCCGATGATACGAATGTTTTCGTTTCGTTCTGGGTACCATACCACCACTACTCTTCCTTTTGATCAAAATCCAATATCTATATACCTTTCTTCCTCATCCGAATGGTCTGGATCATCAATGGTAATGGTAAAAGGATCATGGAAAACTGTCTTGGCCTCTTCAAAACTGATCCCATGTTTTCTGAAATTGCTTCTCGACTTCTCTTCGTCCCATTCAAATGTCAAAGCCATTTGCTATTTTTTGTCCAGAGCTTATTAACAAACATTTCTCACTTCGATAGAGCAAGAGTGTAAAAAACAGTGAGCGCAGCGAACGTATTTTTACAGGGGTTACCTGAAGGCAAAAATACGCTTCGCTGATTTTTGCGCTCCAAAAAATTCATCAAATGAGGTCCAAATATTTGCAACTTAGGTTGTCTCTTTCTATGATGCGTTTGCAATCACCCATAGGTTACCCTCTCGATCCGAAGGAACCTCCTCTGCACAAGCCTGACAATAGCCGGAAATCTGAATGCATTGACTCTTGGGCCGAAACTCAAAATTTTCGCAAACGGAATCCAAAAATCGATTCATTTCCGAGTCCGAGAATCTTTGAATCTTACCACAGGAGACACAAACCAAACGACCCTGGCGCTTCCGACTTCGGGCGCTTTCATATAAGGACGGCTTATCGCCCATACAGACTTTGTTCACCAACCCCAGTTTGCTCAACAAGTCAAGTGTCCGGTATACCGTGGCGCGGGAAACACGATGTTTTTGCGACTTCAGACGCGCCACCAATTCTTCTGCGGCAAAATGCTTGTCAGACTCAATAATTTCTTTGAAAATCCGGCGCCTTTCCGGAGTATATTTCAATTTCTGTGAAGCCAAATATTTCTTAAATCGCAGTTCTTCATCCATTTTATTAACCAATTGAAATTCAGTCTCATTTCCTAAAATAGCACTTCATCGATGTAAATGCAAGTAAAATATCATAGATGACAGGCATGCCTGGGCACTCCATGAGTGCTGATTCTTTAAAAGAGTTTGAAATTAGCTTTTATATCTCGTAAATTAACTTAAGGGAATAACTCTTTGACTGCAATCGGAGACAGTAGAATTATGAGCGGCGAACAACAAGCTTTTATGAATCAGGACATCGAGAAGTTGTTGTCCGGCCTGAACTCAGGCAACACCGAGATTGACCCGCAAAAGGCAGGGACTATTCTGGATACAATCTTGTCAGACGAGTCGGTCATCACGAAATCGATTAAACGCAACGGGATCGCCGATTTCGTCAATTTGGGTCACCGACTACTCGATCTTGGTGAAAACGTTACAACTAAATTCGATGAAGACACTCGCAAACTCCTATTTCAGTTTCTCGAATTAGGGAGGAATCAACCCATTCTCAAACAAGTCTATCAGCAGGGTCAGACCGAAGCTTGGTTCGATCTGCTGCTCAAAGTCATCCGGACAGCCAACTTCAATACGGGTCAAATGTTTTTACAGAGAGCCAACAAATACAGCGATAAAGTTCTGTTCAAGGTCATTCAGGACGGAGTAGCAACCGATTTCACGTGGCAAGAAATTCAGGACAAAGTGTTTACGATGGCCCGGGCGCTTCTTTCGCTCGATCTTCAGGACGACACCTGTCCTGTTGCCATCTTGTCGGAGAATTGCCTTGATATGGCCTGTCTCGATCTAGCATGTTTGATTACGGGCATTGTCAATGTTCCGATCGCGGCAAACTCGATTGAAACTCAGGTAGAATACATTCTTCGTCAAACCCAGGCCAAAATCGTGTTCGTCTCCAATGACGCACAACTGCACAAATTCCTGGAATGTCAAAACAAATTGAAAGACATCCGGCATATCGTCATTTTCAAGTCTTCGCAGAAACCGCTCGATGGAGACGCGGAAACATTTGAAAACTTCCTGACTCGCGCGGACGACATGCCCATCGAAAACGTTCATCATGCTATAGAAAGAACACAACTCGATAACCTGGCCACAATCATGTACACGTCGGGCACGACCGAAGCACCAAAGGGGATCATGTTCTCCCACCTGAACATCGTGAGCAAACGCTTTGCACGCGCCATTGCCTTGCCGGAAATCGGAGACCAGGATACATTCCTGTGTTATCTACCCCTATTCCACACGTTTGGCCGGTACTTTGAGATGGTCGGATGTGTATTCTGGGGGAGCACCTACGTCTTCATGGAAAGCCCCAAACTGGAAACGATGATCCAAAATTTCAAACTTGCCAAACCGACGGTCTTTATTAGCATCCCCAAAAAATGGTCGCAACTGTTTGAGAAAATACAGGAAAGCGTGGATATCGACATCGATTCACGAGACCGAATCAAAGCTAAGGCTGAGGAAATAACGGGTGGAAATCTGAAATGGGGACTTTCCGCCGCCGGCTACCTGGACCCAGATATTTTTCGTCTGTTTCAGAATTGTGGCATCGAATTGATGAGCGGATTTGGCATGACGGAAGCGACGGGCGGGATAACCATGACCCCTCCCCATCAGTATCGGCACAACTCCGTCGGCACCGTGCTTCCCGGCATTGAAATACAACTCGCCGACGACGGAGAAATGTTGATTCGGGGTCCATACGTCACGAAAGGCTATTTTGGCGAAGGCAAGCAAGATTATGAACAGGAATGGCTTCCTACAGGGGACATCTTCTCGAAAGACGAAGATGGGTTTTACTGGATAGTAGACCGGAAGAAGGACATCTACAAGAACGTCAAAGGTGAAACCATTTCCCCTCAAAAAATCGAAAACATGTTTCAGGATTTTGAAGCGGTCAAACAGGTGTTTCTCGTCGGCGACCATCGACCGTACAATACGCTTTTGCTCTACCCGAATTATGAGTATGAGGAGCTCGAGTTTTCTGAGATGAGTCAGGACCAACTGCGCGATTTTTTCAAATCTCACGTGGTCTCCGTCAATCGTTTCTTGGCGCCTTTTGAACGCATTGTGGACTTCACTGTGATCGACCGGCCATTTGAGAAAGAACAGGGAGAGCTGACTCCGAAAGGCACGTTTCGAAGAAAAGCCCTGGAGAAAAACTTCGGTCTGGTCATCGAAAGCATGTACAAAAAAGAATATGTCACCAGGACTGTTGACGGACTTGAAATACGCATTCCAAATTGGTTCTTGAAAGAGAACGGTCTTACACCGGGCGACATTTCGCAAGAACGCAATAGACTGATCATCAGACCAAGCAAAGCCCAACTTCAAATCGAGAAGCGGGACGACAAACTTAAAATAGGCACCTGTTGGTACGTATCGGATCGAAACTATCTGAATCTGAACGAATTTATAAATGAACCGACTCTGTGGTTAGGAAACGTTGGGTTGGCAGAGTTCATCGGGGAGAAAAGGCTTCTCAAACGCAGTTTCAATGCAGGGAAAAGTGGACATATCAAAATGGTTGAGCCTGAGAAACCTTTTGATCCCGAGCCTTCAGTCCTCCACGATTTTATTCCAATTTTAAACGATAAACAACCGACCAAACAGGGCATCCATTACGCAGCCCATCTCATTCAGACTTCAAATGAGAAGGTGGCCAAAAGCGCCCTGGATTATCTCGCCCTGTCACTCAGCGACTCAGAGGAAGACTACGCTTCGACCGCAAAGGCCATCATGCTGTCCTTATCCGGGTGGAAAAACATCGCTTTAAGGCGTCAAGCGTTTCAAATTCTTCTCGGTCATGCTCAAAACGGAGAACTCGAAGGCATTTTTCAGAAATTCTTGCACCCGAGCTGCGACGTTCTCGACAAAGCCACAATTTCGAAAATTTGTGGATTAACACTGAAAAATCCCCAAATGGACGCTCTGTTCGGGGTTTTGAACAGCTACTACTGCAAAGGAAGCGAGGAGTTTGATCAACAAACCAAAACATGCGCGCAATCCCTGGTCGACTTAATTACTTCATACGGAGTTGCCCACCCGACCAAATTCAAACCGATCCGTTTTGAGTTGACGAAGTGGGCCTGTTTCGAAGCGGATGAAAGCATCCAAAGGCATGCCGGGGAATGCCTCGACGAACTTCTTGCAAGTTTCAGGGATTGGTTGGGACCCAATCAGCAAATCGCGGTGGATCCGGAGACAACCGAAGAATACCGCTGGAACGATGTCATCTCCTTCGAAGAGGACGTCGATGAAGCTGATAAGCAAAAAATGTTTTCAGCTATTCAAAAAGAACCTGTGGTACGAGAGGCACTATTTCTGTTCTCAACGGGTTCCCTGGTTCGCCTACAAGATATTGCTCATAAGGGAGTTTGGGTAAGCCTGTTGGGCACGCGACACGGAAAATCTGTCTACCGAGTGTCCGTACAGACCCGACACTACGGTGCTTTCGATTTCGCCATCAATTTGAATAAAGAGCTCACTGAGGACGACGTCGCATCAGAAACAACCTGGCTAATCAGATTGGGCGCCTCGAAGGAGCAAGACCCTCTTGTCGAGGATTTCGGGGGTCATTGGCCGCAGTTCGGCTTATGGACTGAGGAATTTATACCAGGAGAAACCATCGAGAAAGTTCTGAAGAGATTGAATCGACATACCGGGCACGAATGGACTGAAAGAATGCGGCATCTTTGGCCCAATTTTGCCTGGAGCGGTATCAGCGCTTACATCGACTTTTGGAACCGTACCGGGCGTAAACTCGAGATCGCTGATCCGATGATTGCCAACGTTATTGTTCCGCCAAACGATTATAAAGTTGGGCATCGAATCGTATCCATTAGCAATCGAGACACGCTTCATAATCTGTTAGATATGTTGTTAAGTTTACAACGCAATAGCGTCACTGAAGTTGAGTCGCGTTTTAAAAAACTCGAAGGCATCTGCGGCTGGACCGTCATTCTTTCTGCCTTCCTCGAAGTTCTCGGAGAAAAGGACGGCACGAACTGTTTGGAAAAAATCTCCCAACAGTTAGAGCAAACCTCAGACAAAAAGATCACCGAATTACGTCAAAAACTAAATTTATTTCTAAAAAAGGTTGATCGGGAGGGGTTTCGCCCGAAACGCCTGCATTTTGCCATTCGGAGATACCAACGTTGGTATGAACTTAACCCATCTGCCACACCTCAAGCTCGAATGCAAACAATACAAGAGCTCTATAATACATACACTTTAGACAATTTGGAATCCGCTTATCCCGGTACTCGGATTCAGCTTTTTCGAGACACGGTGTTCCAGGAAAGCGACCAAAAAATCATCGACAGCTTAAACAAAATGGTTCAGAAGATGCGAACCAACCACGTTTCTGAGGATGAATTGCTTAAGCTGATTTCGGAAATTCGGAAACAGAATGAAATCTCTGATGACGATGAGTTTTTCTTAACACGATTGACGTATCCTCACCTCAGTCCGGAAGATTCGGCGCAACTGATTTCGCTGGTCTCAGAAGGAGGGCAAAAAACGGCTCTCGTGGTCTTCATCGAAGATAGTGAGGGAAACCCTCTTAGCATCCGCCAACCGACTTCGCCCAAAGAAATCGCCAAACTGCACAAGCTGTTCACGATTGCCAAACTGGCCGTAGAATTCAGACCCGAACATCAATATTTGGTGGTTTTGAATGAACGCTACCACGTGATCGGTGGCCTGTTTTACCACTACACGAAGCGAGATCAAGTCCATATGGATAAAATCGTCCTCGACGAACGTTACCGGAGAAAAGGGATCAGCGTTGGGCTTCTAAACGAATTTTTTAACCGTTTGCGAAGCCAGGGAGTCCGAATCGTCACGGTGGGATTCTTGCGCCCGCAGTTTTTCTACCGGCTTGGGTTTACGATCGATCGGGGTTTTGGGAATATGGTGAAGAGGTTGGAACCCATGACTGAAGTTGGGGCGGAAGACGACACTGCGGAACAGCTTTAATGCTCTATTTGGCCCTCATCGCCCGAGCCCGCTCAATCGTGTGATGAGTTGAATCAACGATGAGTCGAAAATCTTGCAGAAGATGTGTCCCCGCGCTGGGTTCTATCCCTTCTGGTACCACAACGACCGTGCCATTTACGATTTCACCTTCATATTCGAATTTACAAAGACCATAAGCGTACTTTTGCACGTCGCCGTTTGCCAGTTCCCAACGGAACATCTCCAACCGGCTGAATGTCTAACTCGCTGGCAATATCTTCGGGAATCCGTGCCCTTGTGGCACCGGTGTCTGCGAGAAAGTGCACTTCTTGTTGTTTTTCAAAGTCCTTATCATTTATCACAGTTATATCAACATACACATCTCCCATCTTGCTTCCTCCTTAAAATGTGGGCACATTATTGAATTTGCATCTTGAACGGTTCAGGCGTAAAAGACAGCAAAAATATAATTAGAGTAAGAATACCAATGGCAAACCGTTTTTTGTCAATCGGTGTTTCATCCATAGTGGGAGGATGGTGATATCCAAACCAGATGATGAGAAGTAGGAGCAATGCCCATCCCAAGTATATGAAAACGCAAATAAACGCAAACGCAACCAACGCCGAAGTTGCAACGATCTTATGTCGTCTTCCTAAAAGTGCATAAACGACGTGTCCACCATCTAATTGACCGATGGGTAGCAAATTCAACGCAGTGACAAACAAACCCGCCCATCCGGCAAATGCTAAAGGATGCACCAATACATCCTGATTTTCCGGAAGAGTACCGATGGCTAACTTGGAAATTTGTGCATAAAGGAAGGATTCACCTAAAAAGATGGTATTTTCAGCTGTACGAGACCCGATCTCGATGACCTGAGAGAATTGGACTCCATAATATATGCAGGGAATTGTGACAACCAAACCTGCCAACGGTCCTGCCACTGCTACATCGAAAAGCGCCTTCCGACTTGGGATACGAGACTCCATTTTGATAACGGCACCCATCGTCCCGAAGGGATTGCCAAACGGAATCGGGAATGGTATGAAAAATGGCAGCGTCGCCCGAATTCCATATTTCCTGCACATCAAATAATGGCCCATTTCGTGGGCCAACAAGATGGAGATAATGGCTCCTCCATACCACAATCCAGCCTGCCAATATCCGTTCTGAAACCAGCCTGTCATAAACGTGGTCAGGCAGGTTGACAAGAACAAAATGATGTTTAACTTTGGATTATCGCTGCGCAGCTTGTCAAAGATGCGATACCGTTTTTTTGTATAATACTGCTGATAATACTCATCAAGATAAGGAGACTTCTCGTCCATTAAACACCTCAGTTGCAACTGCTTGTGACTATATGAAAACCAAAAGACCTATCCCCCGGCTTAAGCTGGGACAAGCTTGAAATCAATCGAAAGAGCTGCTTTCGTTCACATCCTAATCATCAAAAATGACCGCTATTTTTTCACCGATGGCGCAATTTAGCTCTTCTTTTGCGTTCCCAAGATTATATGCAACCTCGAGAAATCCGGAGCTGCCGATTAAAGCTACAGGCCGCCTGGTTTTAACCTGTGCGTATGAATTTGCCAGGCTATCGATGGTTAAATTCTTTACCCGTACCCTCAGCTTATCACGGTTTTCTAATTTATTAAACGGGATATTCGAAATTAAATTCCCAAATCGATCTATGTGGACAACTTCCCCCTCAATTACGTTTGCTTTTTCGCTGAGTTCCGGGATTTGGCCTCGCTCATAGTCAGTAATCGCCTCACCAAGTTCTCGCATGTCAACCCCGCGGGACAAATGAGCAGCTACAGGTGAAAATATGTCCCGACCGTGAAACGTCTGACTCACAAAAGAGAGAAAGTATTTGCGGTTGGACACATTGACAACGAGCACATCATCACATTCATGATAAATATACTTCAAAACCCCGGTATCTGGAGCGACAAAATATTGATTGTTCGCCGAAACACAAAGAATGCGTCTTACACTGCCGACCCCAGGATCGACAACGATAACGTGAATGGTGCCATCCGGAAAGTATCGGTAGCTGTTTCTGAGCACAAATGCAGCTTCAGACGTGTTCTGAGGTTCGATGTCATGGCTAATATCGACAATCTTCACGTCAGGGTTAATGCCATAGATGACCCCTTTCATCGTCCCAACGAAGCCATCTGATTCACCAAAATCCGTCAGCAAAGTTATGATTGAAGCAGACATACAAATAAATAAATTATAATAGAGAAATAGGCTCAAACAATCAAGCACTATATTCCAAAAGTTCGCTAACATACGTGGGTTACCAACAGGACATGCCTCTTGCTCAGAACTAACTGATAGATGGGCTTGCCGAACGTCCGAAAGCTCAAGACTTGGATTCTAAACCTCGCAGGAAGACACGCCCCACAGCTCCAACCTACTAAAGTTCTGCTTCATCCGGCTCACCAAACTCCTGACATCCGTTTCCACCAGATTCTCCATGAGTTGCTGATTTAAATGCTTCGCGAACCGGTTGATTTTCTCAAAGGTCTCAGCGGTGCCGCCTGACGGTTTGATGGGCAGAATGGTGTTGTTTGAGAGGAGTGGATCGGCATCCTCCGGAAAGTCATGATAGAGTTTAGCACGCTCCCACTCGACTGTCCCGGGAATCGGTGAAAACGCCGCCAGCCGAATTTTCACACCCTGTGCGTGAACGTAAGCCATACTCCAAAGCACTTCTTCGATGGTTTGTCCCGGTAACGCTGCCATCACATAAGCCTCTAAATCGCCAAGTTCGAAACTGGCCTGGTAAAGACAACTGACCGCCCTTGCAAACGTCTCATTGCTCACTTTCTGAGACATGTCCTTCTGTCTATCTGGATTGCCCGATTCGTAGCTTAACCGGATCGTTTTAAAACCGGATGAAAACATCCTAGCAGCGATGTCGTCATCGATCAGCTTACATTGTAACCCATTCGGCGTATGGAAACTTGCGTCCCACCCCTTGTCGATAATTTGCTCCAAAATCGGGGCAAGGTGATCTTTGTGATTAGTCAAAAGTGCATCGTCATAAAACGCGAATTCGCGAATTCCCAACGTTTCATAATAATACTCTAACTCATCCACAACTTTTCTCGGCGTGCGCCATCGGTACGCCCCGGAGACAATATTTGAGGCGCAAAACGTGCACCTCAACGGACATCCCCTGGAGGTCATGACGCTGGCATAGGCAAGGTTAGGATAAAGATCGAAAACCGGATAAGGAAACCCGTCGATATGATTTGGGAATCCATCGTAATCTCGTTTCACGCCTGTTAACTTATCGACCAACTGTAATGCCGCCAATTCACCCTCTCCAGAGATCACAAAGTCGGTGCCTGAATTCTCCACAGCATGATCTCGGCAGAGAGTTGGATAGATTCCTCCGAGAACAACCGGTGTGTCCGGAAAGGTCTTGTGGATTTCTTCGATAGCCAGTTGAACACCGGGATACCAGTAGGTCATGCCAGAAGTGACGAGGATGACCTCCGGTCTGAGGATGCCCTTGAGTTTTGCCTTGAACAGCTCCAAAGGAAACCCGTATCGGGCAAAATTTCGCGGAATATTATTGTACAATGGTGGCTTTGGAATGATCTCACGATGAAATTTACCTGTGTTGAAATGCTGATTGCGCGGTGAAGCAACCCCAAGAAAATTCAACAACTCGGGATCGTAGCGATCCATACAGTCGATTAAGGACACGTGATACCCATATTGTCGTAATACACCGCCAACGTAGAGCAATCCAAGTGGCTTCAGCCAGAAATCATAAGCAGAAAAATCCGTTATCCAGGGATTGATGATTAAAACGTGATGGCTCATGAAGTTCATTTCATCCCGGAAATAATCAGATAGACGTCATCCTTGAGAGGATTTGGGGTATATTCATAAACGCCGCCCATTATGTTTTCGATGATCTCGTCGACTGGCAGATAAATCGTTGAATTGAAGAAATTAATAAACCCATCAATGCCGAGTTGCTTGCCGTTGGCATCTTCGGCTTCAATGATGCCATCCGTGTACATCACAATTCTGTCGTTGGGACCGATCATCACAATGTCTTGTTCAAATTTTTTTTCTGTACGCTTATCGTAACCCAGAATGACATTTTGCGATTCCAATTTTTCAAACTTATTCTTGCGGCTGTTCCAGAGAATAACCGCAGGATGGGCGCTGCCCGAATAGGTAAAAGCGCCCTTGCCCAGATTGATGACGCCGGAAAACATGGTCAAGAACATGGCCATACCCTCGAAGGCATGAAAGATAAAATTGTTCATATTGTATAGGATGGAGTGCGGCTCTCTCTGCTCGCGCACGAGTTTTCGGATCTCACTGCAGATGCGGTTCACAAGGAGCGCTGCAGTAATGCCGTGGCCGGTGACATCCACCAGTGTTAGATACACGTTTTCCTGGCCATCATAATAGACGTCGGCAAAATCACCTCCAACGCCTATCATCGGCATGTACTTTACGGCAACGTCAATGGTGGGCAAATTGACCGGCTGCGGAATCAAACTTCTCTGAACATGCTCGGCCAGCATTAAATCCTTTTCAATCATTTCCTGATTAGCCTTGATTTCCTCTTCTTGTTTCTCAATCTGACGCTTGAATTGCCGCCGTTCCAAGGCCTTTTGAACCTTCAACCTGAATTCTTCCATATCGATGGGTTTCGTGAGATATTCAAAGGCACCTAACTTCATCGCTTCAACAGCCGTGGCAATAGAACCGTGCCCGGTCAGAATCAATACCTCCGCATTTTCGTCCTTGTCTTTAACCAGCTTCAGCACCTCAATGCCGCCTACTTCTTTCATGTGTAAGTCGGAAATCGCCAGGTCATAATCTCGCTTTTGGAGTTCACCTTCGACCAGCTTGCCGTCGGAAAGCGTTTTGACCGTGTGCCCGTCTTTCTTCAGAACTTCAGATAGCAGAAAAGTAATCGATCGGTCGTCGTCAACAACTAATATCGTAGCCATACGCCTCGTTCTTCATGTTCATGAGATTTCAACTTGGGTTCTATTATTTACAAAGGATGGAGATATTAATCAAGTCCTTTTGATTCATAATGCATATTTTTGGAAAAATGCGATGGCCGTCTTGGCCTCTCAAACAAGATAGAGAGACTTTCTGCAGTCAAGGATTGATTCTTGCAGAAAAAAGAATGAGAATAACGGCACCACTTCTGTCTAAGGTTAGAACACCTTGACGATCAACATTGTTATGTCATCTGCTTGCGGCATGCCCTTGGAAAATTCTTTTACGGCAGTCTTCAGGCTTTGCATAATTTTTTCAGCGGACAATTCATAGGTCTCCTGAATACAGGCTTCAATGCGCTTTTCCTCAAATTCTTTTTCCTCGGTGTTCATGGCTTCCGAGACGCCATCCGTGAACATGACGATGCAATCACCCGACTTCAGATTAACCGTTTCGGTTTTATATTGCACGTTTGGCATCATGCCGAGAATCAGTCCGCCCTCTTGCAACGTCTGAAAAGACTTGTCAGAATGAAACAAGTAAGGCGGATTATGGCCGGCATTCACGGATTTGAATGTTTTGGTTTCCACATCCAAAATGCCGAGGAAAAACGTGATAAACTTGTCGTAGCTCGTGTTTTCATAAATGAGCTCGTTAATGCGCGCCGTAATTTTGTCGATCTCCAGACCTGTGGTCACCAGAGAATGCAAGCTTGCCTGAAGGTTGGACATGAGCAATGCCGCAGGAGCCCCCTTGCCTGAAACATCCGCAATGCAGAATCCATAGCGCGTATCGTCGATTTTGAAACAGTCGTAATAGTCGCCCCCGACCTGTCTCGACGAAACATTGCTTGCAGCTATTTGAAACCCTTCGATTTGTGGACAGGAATCCGGCAGAAGTTGCTTTTGAATGTCACTTGCAATCTGAAGTTCTTCCTCCAGTCTCTGCCGCTCCAGTCGTTCTTCAAACAGGATGGCGTTTTCAATCGAAATAATTGATGAATTACCGAGCGTGGTTAAAAAGTCAATTTCTTCTTTCAGAAATGGGCTCTTCGTTATCTTCTCTCCGAGAGCAATAACCCCTTTGGTCTCACCCTGAATCCGCATCGGCACAACAACACGAACTCCGGATTCTTGTAGCTTTCCAAGAAGTTCTCCGTCTTCCTCATCCTCGATATTAATTGGTTGATGCAGATGGCTCAATTCACGCAAAAAGGTTTCATCCGTGGTAAGCTTCATGCCCTCCTCGGTCTGAAACCCCTTGTTCAATTTCAGGGTCATTTTGCCATTTGCATTGAGGAAAATAAGACAGCGATTCACCATCAACTCACCCATGATGGAATAACCGAGCAGATTTACGACCGCTTCCGGATCCAAAAGATTCGAATTCAGCTCTTTACCGATTTCGTTTATGGTATTGAGTTCTTGATATTTCTTATCCAGTTGACGTTTCGCTGCTTTTAACTGATCGTGAATGAGACCGTTTTGGACCGCCGTCGCGGCAATATTTGAAAGAGAACTCAAATACTCCAACTCGGAGTCTGCGTAACGAGTGCCTAAGATCTTCTTTCCAAAACCAATGAGACCTAATCTCTTATCATCGTGGATGATCGGGATGACCAATTCGATGTCATTCTTTTTCAAGAAAGCCTGCCACGGAGTCGGCCTCAAGTCATCGATAAATTCCGGATTCAACGGTAGATCATCAATTTGCACACTCGTTCCTAAATTTGACTTTGGCAATCCCTTCAAAGCTTCAATTACAAATTTATCGGAATCGCTCGCCACCAACACCGTCCCCTTTCCAATCATCATCTTGCCCATTGGAGTTAACAGGATGGTGTTAAGAATTTCTTTAAGATTCAGGGAAGAGTTTAATGCCTTGCTTAAATCGAATAGAGCCTGGAGTTCATAAAGTTTTTCATCAAGTTCTGTAAATTCCGGAGATTGTTTAAACTCATCTTTTTTCAAGTGACTTCGCTCTCTTGGCTTTTGGGAAATTTAAGTCTAATTTGACGCGTTCTTGTCGGCGGGCGTGTCTTTATCGAGGTATTTTATCATCTTGACCTTATTTCGGATACCTGGTTTAATTTCGAAGTCAACTTTATCCATCAACGTTTCTATCAAATAAATTCCAAGTCCTCCTACCCTCATCTCACTTAAGTAGTCCTCCATATTAGGCAACTTCACATTTTTGGGATCAAAGCCTCTCCCCTTGTCGGTCACAACCACAATCATTTTTTGTTTGTCTATTTTGATAGAAACTTCAATCAACTCACCTGAATTCTGACCGTACGCATGCTTAATGACGTTGGCGCATGCTTCATCAACCGCGAGTTCAATTTTGCTGATATCGTCGTTATCGAAGCCAACTTTGCTGGCCACATTTGAGACAAACTCTCGCACAATGGAAAGGTTATCAGATTGGCTTGGCAATTTGAGATCGTATTTTTTATGAGTCCTCGGCAAGATTTTCACCACCCTTTTCTAGGAACGATTCTCCATCGGTTCACTGATTGTGATACTTCAATTCGTAAAAATAGTTACTTTTGATTGAATTTTTCAATTGCCTTTTCCTCCTCATCCAGAATGTCGTAGAGCGTGGGAAATCCCAACAAATCAAACACGCGGTAGATTTTGGGCTTCATGTTGGTCATTTTGATATCGCCACCATTTTTTCGGATATCTTCAATAAAGCCCATAAACACACCGAGTCCGGCACTGCTTATATAGTTCAGATCTTTGAAATTAACCACAATGTTGTATTTCTTGTCGTCGATGAGCTGCTGAAATTGGTTTTCCAGATCCTGAGCAGTGTGCGCATCCAAGTATCCCTTAATATATAAAATTGAGATGTCTCCATTTTCGCTTCGCGCAACTTCAAACCCTTCCATTTAAATTCATCCTCCTTTTTAAACAATGACACTTCCGATGTAATTTCTATTGTATTTTTAAAACAACAAATGTCAAATCATCGTGTGACCTTGTCCGACCGACAAACTTTCGGATCTCGTTTATTAAAACTTCTTTAATCTGAGACGCACTCAAATGGGCATTTTGTGAAACCATGTGCTTCAGTCGTTCTTGCTCAAATTCTCTGTTTTCGGAATTTCGGGCTTCTACCACGCCGTCGGTATACAAGACGATAACGTCCCCCGACCGGACTTTTATTTTTTGCTCGGTTAAAGTGTGATTGAACTTTGGCCCCGGTTCTAACCCAAGTCCCAGTCCCGATGGCTCCACGAAGCGACTGTCCTTGCCCCCGCGCTTACAATAAAGCAATGGACAGTGGCCAGCGCGTGTAAACACAAGCTCTCGCTTTTTCAAGTCAACAATCAAATATATCAAGCTGATGAAAGCCGTTCGTTCCAGATTTCTGCAAATGGTTTTGTTTGCTTGAATTGTCAATTCTTTTGGTGAGGCATAAATACCGGAAATCGATTCAATCACGCCCTTTAGTTCGGCCATATAAAAGGCCGCTTTCGCTCCTTTCCCGGAAACATCACCGACTGCGATGGCCAGCTTGCCATCAAATTGAAAGAAGTCATAGTAGTCGCCACCTACTTCATTTGCAGTCACGCTCACGGCATCGATGTCCAGGCCGGCGATATCAGGCATCTGTTTGGGCAACAACTTTCGCTGCGCATCGTGAGCGACCTGAAGCTCTTGCTCGAAACGTTCCTTGACCACCAATTCTTCAAAAAGTCTAACGTTATTTAACGCAACGGCGGCTTGATTTGCAAATGCCTGCAACAGCGCCCGGTCTTCTTCATCGTAGGCAAACGTTTCAGACTTTGCGGAATATAGGATGCCAAGAAGTCCTCTTTGCGATATGAGCGGTACACCCAATATGGAGCCCAGCCGTCTTCTCCAGGATAAGAAAGAAAGCGTTCTGGGATCTTTGTTGATTTCGTTAATCAAAATAGACTCTCGGTTTTGCATAATCCATCCGTCGAGCCCGTTGTCGCTGTTTTTATTCAAAGCGTTTAGCTCAATCTGTTCCAGCTTTTCAGAGGAGACGACCTTCAGTTTTTGCGAATCTCCGTTCAGCAGCGCCAGCCACAAAGCATCAGAATTGATGATGGCCGCTGCCTTTTCGGTAATCAAGTTAATAATTCTATTTGAATCGAATTCAGATGAGAGTGTACGGCTTAAGTCATGCAAGGATTCAATCTCTTTGATTTTCCGGTCAAAAATGCCGGCAGTTGGCAGATGTAATAACAGGCTTAAGAACGACATTCCAAGATAGATACATAAAAAAAGACCCGTGGATTCGATGAAGGACGCTGTAGACACGCTGTATTCGCGCAACACTTCATCACGTGCAATGTGCGTTTCGAAAACGATTGCCCCGACGATCAGAGGAATTCCAAGCCACAGACAATTTATCTTCTGCTTTTTGTTCAGATAGTTTATCCAGGAGTTCCTCAACGCATTGATGATCATCGTAACGATCAATAAGAACAGGATAAAGTTGCTGCTTATAGAAGTCCTGGCAGTGTCTAAATCTACATCAATATCACGTCTATTAAGATTTGCAATGATGATCTGAAGCCCCAGGAAGGTCGCCAGCAAATAAAAATTTCGGGAAACACCGCGCTTCCTTTTAAAATAGATCAGATCTCTTAAGATTAATAACACACCAAGCATAATGACGGCAGCGAGAATTGAAAACAGGGTGCAGTAAAGATAGACATCTATTGAGCCGAACAATAGCGAATTTGATCTTGAGGGTGCAGGCAAGATTCCGCGTAACGTTTTTGTAAACAGCTTGAGAACTACAAAACCCAGAAAAACTGAAGCAAGGGCTGAGTAGAGTCCTCTCAGCTTCGTCACCACTGCTTTGTTTTTGATGTATTTGACTCTTCTGATAAAGGGGACAAACGCAACTAGAATTGCCAGCAGCAAAATCTCACGGACGTAAACAACGCTCGCTGGAAATTTGCCGTAAACATAGAAAAGAAAATCGCTGACCAAGAGCACCCCCAACAAAACGACGACCAACAGAGACTCGAGACTTTTGTGGCTGAGTAAATTCATCGACTCTCAATTCTCCGACGTATTTCGAGACTCAATTAACGGTTCATTTTGCACCGCTAATACTTCGGGAAACCTGAGACCGTCGAACACATGAAGTGTTTCACCGTTGGGGCTCAACCGGACAAGGCGCTGATTCCCAGGATCGGCGACAAGACAACTGTTGTCAAACAGATTTATGCTTAAATCCGAAGGCAAAAAGAAGCCGTTAATTTCGAAATCCCTTGTTCCGGATTGCGTAAACTTGCTCACGGTTGAAGGGCCTCTATCGATGATCCAGAGGTCACCAGTCAGATCGTCTACCGCGAGTACAGATACAAATTCGAACGTCTCGCTAATCTCAAGCACCGGGTCGCCATTTTCATCCACCTTAAGCACCCGACTGCTGTCGGAAATCCACACCGAACCGTCGCTGGAATTTACGACCAATGTCTGCAAAGCGCTCAACTCCACATGAGAATAGTCGATCTCCATGCCGTCACTGCTGACCTTTACAACTTCATTGGTTTCTTGATTTGCTAGCCAGCAACCGCCATTTCGTTGATCAACCGAGAGCGCAACGGGATTTGAAAACTCTGTAAGCGAAAACATTTGATTTCCCGTAGAGTCCAGTTTTACCACCAGGCCATTTCTTGAATCGGCAATCCAAAATGCTCCCGTAACCGCATCCATGGCGCCATCTTCCGGAGCTGTGAAACGAACCACTATCTCCTGCACACGCCCCTCCGGTGAGATTTTTCGAACGTTTCCATTAACCAGGCTGATCCGTTCAATTAGCCAAACTTCTCCGGTTTTTGGATTGGACTCCAAATCAGTTATCGTTGCAAATTGACCGACACTGAGGATTCGGTGTCGGGAATCATGTGTTAACTTGAAGATTCCGCGTGTGGAATTGTCCCCTACCCATGTGAACGTAGGTCCGGGCTCGACAGTAACCGAATCGGAACGAGCGCTTTCAAAGCCGATTCCTACCGCTGAAACTTGATATGAGTACTCGATGCCAAAATCGATGTCCGAATCTTGAAATGCATTCTCGTCCGACGGGTTGAGGTGAATCGGCACAAAATCGCTTTGCATCTCGGACTTGCGGTAGACCTGAAATCCAGTCAAATCATCCAAATCGATTGAATTCCAACTCAAGGTGACGGTGTCCTGAATTGAGACAATCTTTAACCCGGTAGGTCGTCCCAAGGTATCAGGATTTTTGGGATCAAGGGGGTTAACCCGATCTCGATCTGCGCAAGCTTCAAAAATAGTCGCCAAGAGCATTATGAAGCAAAAATATCTGATAGTCGTGAACCACAAAGCTGAATTAGAAAAACGACAGGAAATCCAAATTTTTACAGTAATTAAAAGTACGGATTTGGCTTTTTGAAGTCAAGAAAAATGTAGGTAGTTGATGAAATGGATGAGACGCTCAGTTAAAAATTCGATCCACCCACCTCCGGATACCTGGAGTGTCTTGCTTGGGCATGGCTATGTCTTCCTGAGAGGACCTCACCTCCTTTTCCAATTCTTGAATTCTATTTTTGGCTTGGATGTAAAGTATTCGATTATCTATTGCCACGGCAATTTGATTCGCTAAAATCTCCAATGTATGAATCGTGTCGTTACTCGGCAGTCTGTTATTATCGGGATCATCGACCATTAGAATACCGATTACTTTATCTTCTCTGGATTTTATTGGCACTAACAGGACTCCCCAGCTTGGCCATGTGCCGTTCGATGCTCGTCGTAAACTTGGACCATAGTAAATCTGTTTAAATGAACGCAAGACTTCTTCCTCTTTGACGACGAGGTACGATTTTCCGCGGCTGTATTCGCTCCTCAACAAGGCGGCCAGCGGCTTCAACGGAAAAGCAAGCTCTTGCAGGCGATTCACCTTTATCTTATCGTCACAGGCCACGGCTTTCAGCTCGAGATTGCCACTTTTCTTGCTGATCAAGCCCAGGACAACCAGGTTGAAATCGAGTGAAAACTTAATCGACCAGACGATCTCTTTAAGCAGTTCGTTCAAGCTCAAGTACAATTTGAAGATATTGCTTGTGACCAGAATTTGTTTCAGTCGCCGGGAGCGCTTTTCCAGCGTTGAGAATTGATAAAAGTTTTCAATGGACATTGAGACCAGTTGTCCAAACAACTCAAAGTTACGAAACGTCTCTCGAGATGGTGCCTTGTAATCAACGGGAATATCCAGTGAGATGTAACCGAATGTGCTGCCGTGTCGATTCATCAGATTCACAAGAATCAAGTCGCGCTTATGCCACTGCCTTTGTGGACGTCTTTTTTGCGTTCTTCTTTCCGGGAAGCTGGCATTCAAGTAGCGGGAAGTATCTCTCTGCTCCTGATTGTAGTAGATGACTTTCACCCTGAACCGGTTGGCAAAAATGCGGTTAATCACTTCTTGAGGCACTTCGATATTACGACCGTTCAAAATTGGCACGGACCTGTACCCAATCATTGCCTGCTTCACAAACGCTTTTTTGCGTTTGTCCAAAAGGGCCAACGTTGCACGCTGAAAGCCGAAGACTTCACAAGCCAGTTCTGCAATTTTCTCCAGAAAGATATTCAGGGGTTCCTGGTGGGAGGTAGTAATGACTTCCGAAATCTTGTTGACCATCTCCAATTGGTCAATCTCATCCTTGGCGGCCTGATCTTTGTAGGTCTCCTCTGCTATGTTTTCTACCGTACCACGGTAACTTACCACGCGCTGGTGCTCATCTCGGATGGCGGTTAATGAGATATCAATGCAAATTTTATCTCCGGTTTTTCCGAGTATCTCCGTTTTAAACGTTTGTCTGGAATTTCCGTTGTCGCTAATTAAGTTGAGCCACTCGAAGAATGACTTCTCGCTTTCTTTGGGTAAAAGATCTAACAGATTCAGTTCTAAGAGTTCGTCTTCGGAGTAATTGGTGATCTCCTCCATATTATGATTCGCAGATAGGATTCGCCCTCTGCGATCCAATATGAAGTATCCCTTGTCACCATTTTGCAATTCAGTCGTTTCTAGTTTTGGAATGACGGAAGTGCTGGTTTCAATTAAGTTTTTTCTTTCCAAGATATTTCGAATTGTAATCGGTAATGCAGTCAAATAACCTCGAACCTTGAAGATGTAATCCGAAGCGCCTTTGTCAACGGCTTTCAGTGCGATTTCGTCCTCCCCCTCGTCAATGAGTACGACCAATGGTGTTTTGATGTCCTTTTCTCTAAGTGATTCGACCACTTCGAGTCCATTCATATCGCCGAGTTGGTAGTCAAATAAGATCAGGTCGTAGCCGTTCTCCAAAGCTCTATTGATACATTCCTCACCGGAGTAAGCGAATTCTACCTCACAATTGCTATAATGAAATTGCAGCATTCTTTTTGAGACTTCAAGGTAGGAGCTACTTGTACCTCCGATGAGAATACTGAGGTTGTTCATGGAAAATTGCTCCGAATGGTAATGGTCGCCACTCTAAATTTTATGTATCTTAAACGTTATTAAAAAAATTCATAAAAATCAAGTTTTTTGCTGTCGGAGAGGAGTTGATATCCTCACGATATCTGTGAAAAAATTACCCCTTCAAATTCCAAATGCGTGGAGAGATCAAATGTGCGGGTAGATATGAACGAGACCGGATCCCTCCCCCCCGGCGTTCAACTAAAATAAGAGTGAATAGGCTAAATAGTCGAAGCTTATCTCGTGTCTGAACAAAAACAGGCCAGCCTCTTATCATTCTCGCATGGCTGTAAGGCAAAAAGCTTTGCCAGAATGAGGTGCGTCCGACTCAAAACATTGCCCGACTGACGTGAGCCGTTGGTTTTCTTTCGGTCGCTTCTCTTGTCTTTTACAATCTATTCAGGTAACCCTGGGCTTCGGAAACATACTCGCTGTTGGGATACTCTCGGACCAAGCGTGAAAAGGATTCTTTCGCGCTTTCGCCCGATCCCATTTTTAGATAGGCTTGCCCCAAAAGAAACAGTGAATCATCCTTCTTAAACGACCCTTCGTAGTTCAGCACTTTGTAGAAAGCGGCAACTGATTCTTGGTAGCGATTCAAGGCTAAGAGACTCTGGCCAAGCCAGTATTGATAGTTACTTGCAAGCGAGTGATTGGGGTACTTTTCGATAAGCACGCGAAATAGGGAAACGGCTTCGTTGTAGTTCTTGTTGTAGTAACTTGTCAGGCCCTCTTCATAGATTTCGGAGAATCCGGACAAAGACGAGCTTTGTTGACGTGACACAGATCGCTTCCCAGCAGCTTTCTGTTTGAGTGAAGCAACTCGCTGTTTTCGCTCCGAAAGTGAGCCTCGTAGACTGGCCACTTTGTTTTCTTTTTCGTCGATGCCCTCGGAAAGCTCGTCAATTCTCGATTTCAACCGGATGTATTCTTCCATGTTTTTGGTTTCTTTTTCCGGACTCGCTGGATAATTCTCTTGTTCTGGGTAGGGATAACCCTGTTCATCGACTTCGTAGTAAGGCACGTCTTCGTCGGCAATGATCTGCGGTGAATCGTAACCCTCTCCCGGCAAGTGGTAAGCAAAACCTGTTCGGATATTTAAATAACCGTCGTTGGCTGAACCTGAAGTGCCGCTTAAAGTGGGATCATCAATTGTATCACTCGTAATAAAGCGATAATCAGCTCCTAGCATCAAATCGAATTGTGGGCTTAACTGAACCTTGAGTCCTCCGCCACCAAAAACCGTCCCATCAAAAAATCTGCCCTTGCCTGAACGACCCACTTCAAAATTAATTACACCGAGACCCAACGTTACGAAAGGCCGGATCGTTCCCCTTGAAACAAGCTCGAAGTTTCCCTTAAGGTCAGCGTTAATTAGGTTCGTGGTATTTGGTACGCCTGACGGTAGGTCGTATTTCAGTTCGCTGTATCCCAATAAGAAAGCCACATCCGCAAATCTCAAAACGCGGTAGGATGCAAAGCCCTCTATTCCAAACCCGATGCCACTATTTATGTTTCCTTCACCATAAAGCCTCTGTCCCCCAAGGTCGAGACCAAAGCCCCATTTGCTTCTGCCTTGCTGCGAATAACCTACGTTCGTGAATACCAGCAAGAGCGTTGCAAGCGCTAACGATGTTCCCCAACGCATCTCTTTACTCCTTTAAAAGTTAGGTCCAACTTCCAATTTGAATTATGTTATTATTCAATAAGGGATAATAGTTCTTCAGAAAGCACTTCTTCAAATGCAACCTGACGTTCCGAGTACACATTATAGGCGTCGATCAACTCCACCAATTGGTTCTTGTAGGCGAGTCGTTTCTCTTCAGGAAGTCCGTTCTTGCTATTCCTGAGCTCCAGAATGACAGACCCAATCTGCTCGAAATAATAATTCGTCATCGATTCATTGATAAGACACCGGACCGAATCCTCCGCCTCCCCTTCTTTCTCTTTCAATGCCTTTATCGTGTTCTTCAAGTGGAATTGATTCAAATCCTTGATCAGCTTAACATTTATACCCAAGTAGTTGAGGATCGCAGGATGCTTCTTATAATAATCCGTCTTCAGAGCAATGTTTGTGAGCAGATACTGCTCGACAATCACCCTTTCTCCAACTGTAAGCTTTCGGTGAGAAAAATAGTGAATGGAGTTGTTTTCAGCTCGGTAATTTACCTGAATCATTAAGTCTGACGTGGAAAAATATAACAACTCTTTCATAAACACACAACACGGAATCTTTTTGATTAGACATGCTTAGACTTGATCGATTACTATCTCCATCAAAGACTGTGCCAGGATAGACAGCAGGCCGGTGCCAAACTAAGTTTATAATTATTATAAACTTAGTTTAAGCACGGAAATGGAAAGCTTGTTCAACAGATTGTATATAATTGAATCAAGTTGATTAGGTTGAGACAATCTACTCCAACACCTCTTTCTTCGATAGCGCCAACTTCACCAATTCATCCATATCGGAGACAAAGCAGAGTTCAACTTTCTTGCGCACCGTTTCCGGAATGTCCTCGATGTCTTTCTTGTTTTTTTCAGGAAGAATGACCCTCTTGATGCCGGCACGATTTGCTGCCAGTACCTTTTCTTTGATGCCGCCCACAGGTAGAACTAAGCCGCGCAAGGTAATCTCTCCGGTCATGGCAACATCACTGTTCACCAAACGATTGGAAAGTAGCGATATCAAGGCTGTGAGTATTGTAATGCCCGCTGAAGGACCGTCTTTGGGAATTGCTCCGGCAGGGACGTGAATGTGGAGATCATATTTCTTAAACATTTCATCGTCCATCTTAAGTTCTTTTGACTTTGAGCGAATATAACTGAGTGCTGCTTTTGCAGATTCCTTCATAACGTCACCTAAGGAGCCTGTCAGAATAAGCTCGCCTTTACCCCTCATCTTTGTGGCCTCGATGAACAGAAGATCGCCACCGGTAGGTGTCCAGGCCAAACCCGTTGCCACACCGGGCTTGGAAGTTCTCTCTGCAATCTCAGAAAAGAACTTGATCGGGCCTAAATAGGACGACACATCATCCTTGCTGATCACTTTTGTCTTCGTCTTGCCTTCCACCACTTCCCGAGCAACGCCTCGGCAAACCGACGCGATTGCACGTTCGAGATTTCTCACACCCGCTTCTCGGGTATAAGACCGAATGATATCGAGAATGGCTTCATCCTCAAACTGAACCTGCGTTTCCTCTAGCCCATGTTCCTCAAGCTGCTTTGGCACAAGATATTTTTTCGCAATATGCAGTTTCTCTTCCTCGGTATAGCCGGGCAACTCCAAAATCTCCATTCTATCTTTGAGAGCAGGAATGATGGGATCAGCCAAATTCGCCGTCGCAATAAAAATCACCTCAGATAGGTCAAAGGGAACTTCCAGGTAGTGATCCGAGAACGAAAAATTCTGTTCCGGATCGAGGACTTCCAGTAGGGCTGAAGACGGATCGCCTCGAAAGTCCATGCCCACCTTGTCGATCTCATCCAGCATGAAAACAGGATTTTTTGAACCGACTTTTTTCAGACTTTGGATAATTCTTCCCGGTAAAGCGCCGATGTAGGTTCTCCTGTGCCCTCGAATTTCAGCCTCATCTCGAACGCCTCCCAACGATACTCTGATGAACTTTCGTCCCAACGCGCGCGCGATGGATCTGCCTAAGGAAGTTTTCCCGACACCCGGAGGGCCCACAAAACATAGAATCGGTCCCTTCATATCATTTTTCAATTTACGCACAGCCAGGTATTCGACAATTCTCTTTTTCACTTTTTCGAGATCATAATGATCTTCATCCAGAACCTTCTGGGCTTGCTGGACATCGAGATTGTCTTCCGTGCGTTTGCTCCAGGGCACATCGATGAGCCAATCGAGATAGGTTCGAGAAACCGTGTACTCCGCTGCGGCAGGAGGCATCTTGGTCAGCCGATCCAATTCCTTCTCGGCCACCTCTTGAGCTTCCTGAGGCATCGTGGCTTCCTGGATCTTTTTGCGGAGTTCATTGATCTCAACTGTCCGCTCATCCTCCTCGCCCAATTCCCGTTTTATGGCCTTTAATTGCTCTCGGAGATAGTATTCTCGCTGAGTTTTATTTATCTCGCCCTGTACCTCCGACTGGATTTTGCTTCCCAGTTCGAGGATTTGTAGTTCCTTCGTCAATATGTAAGTGAGTTTTTCCAGCCGAGTTTTGACGTCTATTGCCTCCAATATTGACTGCTTGTCTGCCGTGGAGACGTTTAAATTCCAGGCTATGATGTCCGCAATCCGTCCGGGATCTTCCGTATTGGCCACCAGCATCAGATGGTCCGGCGTAAGATAATTAGCCAACCCTACCACTTTCTCAAAGAGAGTCCTTATGTTCCCTACCAAGGCGTCTATGTCTACGCCCGAAGCTTTCTCCTCTGCATGAGTTTGAACCAGTGCTTTGAGCCAAGGCTCTACTTGAATAAACTCCAGGATTTGGGCAACACTGACTCCCTGCACCATCACACTTTTCGTTCCGTCCGGCATCTTAAAGACTTTCATAATCGAAGCAATTGTGCCCCAACGGTACAAATCCTCAGGTTTGGGATTGTCAACTTTTCCGTCTTTTTGAGCCACAAGCGTGACCAACTTGTTGGAGTTCATGGCCTCATCAATCAACTTGATTGATTTTTCGCGGCCAACCGAAATGGGAAGAATTTGCTGCGGGAATACGACGGTATTCCTAAGGGGGAGAACCGGCAACGTTTGTGGAACCTTGAAGTCAAGTTCCTGGCTCTTTTGAGACTCTTCCTCCTCTTCCTGAATGTCCTCTATCTCAACTTCTTCGATTTCGTGGTTTTTCAAATTTTCATCAACCATGATCAGGTTTCACCTATTTTTTTGCAAATAATCAGTATTTATAAGCAACCATCTATTGCAACTACCGTTCCAATTTATCATCCGATGGAGTTAAGGGTTTGCTTCTATTAATCTTAAGTTGCAAAAACAGATTAAGAATCGTTTGTCAGAATCGCCGAGACAAAACAATTCTTGCCAAGGTGTAAGTCGATTATGTAATTTTGTCACACTTTATTGACAATTTATAAGATCCTCCAGCGCTTTGAAGTAGCCCTTGTATCCGAATCCGGAAATCTGGTTCAGGCAGATACCCTTAATTACGGAATGACGACGAAACGGTTCTCTTTTGGCAATATCGGAGAGATGAACTTCAATGGTCGGCAGACCCACGGCTGCAACCGCGTCCCGCAATGCGTAACTATAATGTGTTAACGCCCCCGGGTTGATGACCATGCCATCGGCCCACCTGCGATTTTGTTGAATAAAATCGATCAGCGCACCTTCATGGTTCGATTGGAAGAATTTGACGGTCAAGTCTCTCTCAGAAGCGAACTGTTCAATTCTCTTGTTGATTTCCTCCAAGGTCAGGTTTCCGTAGATTTCAGGTTCGCGTTCTCCCAAAAGATTTAAGTTCGGCCCGTTGATGACTAAGATGTTCTTCATTTTTCAGTTTCAAGTTTGCAAAGAATTTGCTCAGCAACTTTCTCCGGGCTCATGCCATCGACGCAATTCACCACAAAATCCGCACGCTCATAACATTCCGATCGCGATTCAAACAGTCTTTCGATCCGGGTTTCGCCGAAATTACCATTTTTTTGATCAGCCAAAGGGCGGTTATGCTGCGTTTGAAGTCTACGCAATAATGTTTTCAGATTCCATTTCAGATAAATGGACACGCCAGAGCGCATAATCCGGTCTCGATTTTGCGGCCGAAGGATGGCGCCCCCTCCCAACGCAATCACAGCTCTTGTTTTCCGTGCAATGTCTGCAATTATTTCAGCCTCAAAATCTCGAAATGGCTCCTCTCCGTATTTCTGAAAAATCTCCGGAATCGTTTCACCGACTCTCCTTTCGACGAGTTCATCGGTATCAAAATATTCTCGCCCTGTCTGTTGCGCCAACAGCTTGCCGACTGTGCTCTTACCGGCCGCCATGAAACCAACAAGATAAATGTTATCGTTTATGGTCAAATCCTTTTTGCCATCTCTCATAGGATTCCTTTATTTCTTGCATCGAATCTCCACCGAATTTCTCCAGGAAGGCGTTCGACAAAACCAGTGCAAAAATGGCTTCGCCAATGATGGAGGCCGCGGGAACTGCGCATACGTCACTTCGCTCGACATGAGCAGCCACTTTCTCTTTGGATTTCATGTTCACAGAATCCAGCGGACGCATCAATGTGGAAATCGGTTTCATGGCGACCCGAACGACCACGGGCACACCGTTTGTGATCCCACCTTCGAGCCCTCCTGCATGATTGCTGGAGCGGTAGTAATGGTCATTCTCATCGTAATAAATCTGATCATGCACTTCGGACCCAAATGATGAGGCGGCTTCAAAGCCCTGGCCTATCTCGACACCCTTCATGGCCGGAATGCTCATCATCGCATACGCGATTCGAGCATCCAGTTTGCGATCCCAGTGCACATGGCTTCCAAGTCCCACGGGCAGATTCAATGCGGCCACCTCAAAGACACCTCCTACGGTATTTCGATTTTCCTTAGCCTCATCGATCTTGTTCATCATCTGTTTTTCCA
>JAABYK010000640.1:33021-35483 GCA_011775825.1 Candidatus Zhuqueibacterota bacterium
TGCTCCAGAAATTTCCTGGTGATCGCACCAAGCGCCACTCGCATGGCGGTTTCACGTGCGCTCGCTCGTTCAAGGACATTGCGGATATCCGTATGCCCAAACTTAACAGCTCCCGCATAATCGGCATGGCCGGGACGCGGTACCATAACTTCTTTTACCGAGCCTTCCATCTTCTCAACGGCCATCTTGTTTTGCCAGTTCTGCCAGTCTTTATTTTCCAAAAGAAGTGTAATCGGACTTCCAAGGGTTTTACCAAATCGAACCCCGGAAAGAATTCGAGCACGGTCGCTCTCAATTTTCATGCGTCGTCCACGACCGTATCCCATTTGGCGTCGTTGTAAATCCTTGAAAATATCGTCTTCGCTAATCTCCAGCCCAGCAGGCACACCTTCGATGATGCCTACAAGAGCCTGGCCGTGAGACTCGCCGGCTGTTAAAAATCTAATTTTGTCCATGCGTTCTTAACCGTTCTTTCAGATAATGTCTTAATTTTTTCAGATCGATTTGAACGTCTCGGTCACTCCAAATCCTCATGGCCTCAACCCCCTGCAGGATGAACATATCTAGGCCATCCACAATCTTTGCGCCCGCATCCCGGGCCATTCTCAAGAATGTCGTTTCCACCGGGTTGTAGACCAAATCCATCACAATCAAATGCCTGACAGAATTATCTCGGAACACGAATGGTGTGGTTTCCGTATTTGGCCACATGCCTAATGGCGTGGTGTTCACAAGGATGTGCGCCCGTTTAATCGCATCGGCGTTTTTCGGATTATTCAACTCTGCCGCCTGTATGTTAGAGAATTGTGCGGTCGTAAGGATTCTTTTGACTAACTCCTCCGCATTGGACAAAGTTCGATTGCATAGATGGATTTCCTGGATTCCTGCACAGATCAATTGATGCAACACCGCGCAAGCGGCTCCGCCCGCTCCCAAAACCACGGCCGTTTTGTGAGCGAGGTCGACGCCGTGTTTCTTGAGCACGAGTGTAAACGCCAGCCCGTCCGTGTTGAAACCCAGAAGCTTTTCATTCCGAATGAGAACCGTGTTTGCAGCCCCGCTGATTCCGGCATCTTCGTGAATTTCATCCAGGAAGTTGAGAATGGTTTGCTTATGAGGAATGGTCACATTGAATCCCGTGAAACCCTGTCGTTTAAACCAATCGAGTGCTTGCGGAAGATCGGTGCTCTTGATTTCAAAGGTTTGATACTCTCCGTGCAGCCCGAACGATTCAAGCAAATACGCATGCAACATTGGAGACAACGAGTGACCAAGCGGATAGCCGATCAAAGCCAAACGAATATTTTTGGAATCACGCAATTTTAATTTCTTCGAGTTTCTCGTAAAATTTCGTAAAGCTTATGTCTGCGCACTCGGAATCTTTGATCAGACAGCCTCCGTCCGAAACCAAACCGGCCACCGAAAACGCCATGGCAATGCGATGGTCATCGAAACTCTCCAATTCAGCAAAACTCAATTTCATCGGACCGTGAATAATCAGCCCGTCCTCGACTTCTTCCACGTCGGCGCCCATTTTGCTCAAATTGACTGCAACCGCGCGGATTCTATCAGTCTCTTTGTATCTTAATTCAGAGGCGTTTCGAATCTCAGTTCTGCCGCTTGCCTGAGTGGCCATCACTGCAATTATTGGGATTTCGTCTATCAATTGCGGAATAAGGTTGCCATTTAAAACCACGCCATTCAAACCCGACGATCTCACCAAAAGGTCCGCATAAAACTCATTGTTTACCGTGGCAAAATTCACAACATCAACCTTAGCACCCATTTTGGTCAAAACGGAGACGAATGCAGACCGCGTGGGATTCAAGCCAACATTCTTAATCATAAGCTCCGAATCCGGAACCAAAGTGGCCGCAGCTATGAAAAAGGCCGCAGAAGAGAGATCGCCAGGCACATAAATTGAGGTGGCCTCCAACTGAGCCGGGCCGGCCATCGACACAGTCAAGTCCTTCTTGTTGACATTCGCACCGAAATTCTGCAGCATTCTCTCTGTATGGTCCCTCGTTGAAGACAGCTCCGTAACATGGGTCATGCCGTTTGCGTAAAGTGCAGCAAACAACAAACACGATTTTACCTGGGCGCTGGCAACGGGAACATTGTACCGAATAGAAGACAACTCACTGGGCTCGAAACGGAGAGGAGCATACCGGCCATCCTTAGATTGAATTTTGGCGCCCATCTGACTGAGCGGCCTGATGATCCGATCCATCGGACGCTTAAGGATAGAGCCATCGCCGGTGATTTCCGAATCGAATTCCTGAGCAGCCAAAATGCCCGACAACAGCCGTATCGTGGTTCCGGAATTGCCAACATTCAAAGTCACAGACGGTGGTCTTAGCCCTCTCAACCCGTGACCGTGAATTCTGGCTTGCTTTCCATTACGTTCGACCTTCACTCCTAACCCTGTCAGGCATGAAATCGTGCTCTGAACATCGACTCCC
>JAABYK010000705.1 GCA_011775825.1 Candidatus Zhuqueibacterota bacterium
GATGTTCGCAATCTGTGTGTGAAAGCCAGGCAGGCACAGGAAGAGTTTAAGGAGTTCACACAGGAAGAGGTGGATCGGGTGGTTGCGGCCATGGCCAACGCCGGGTTTCGGGAATCGGAGCGCTTGGCTAAACTGGCGGTCTCGGAGACCGGATATGGCAACGTGCCGGACAAAACCAGGAAGAATCAATTTTGCACGCGCGATCTTTATGAATCCATTCGCGATTTGCGCACGGTCGGGGTCATAGGGGAGGATAGAAAGAACAAGATTTTGGAGATTGCCGAACCCATGGGTGTCGTGGCTGCGATTATTCCGACGACCAACCCGACCTCCACGGCCATGTTCAAAACCATCATTTCGCTTAAAGCTCGCAACGGCGTCGTCATTTCTCCGCATCCGCGTGCGGCAAATTGCATTAAAGAGACCACGAATGTCATGATCGATGCGGCGATCTCGGAGGGAGCGCCGGAGGGCCTCATCGGGGTGATTCCCACTTCAACGTTGCAGGCCACAAACGAACTCATGCGACACCGGGACACGGACGTGATTTTGGCCACCGGTGGCTCCGGACTGGTGAAAGCGGCGTACAGCGCGGGCAAACCGGCTTATGGCGTGGGTCCGGGAAACGTCCCGGCTTACATCGACCGGTCGGCCGATTACAAGAAAGCCGTCGCCGACCTGGTCGCGGGCAAGTCCTTTGATTACGGCACGCTCTGTTCCTCGGAGCAAGCCATTATCGTGGATGCGCCGCTCAAAAACCGCGTGGTGGGACTGTTGAAGCAGCAAGGGGCGTATTTCCTCAATGAAGATGAAATTCGCATGCTGGGTCGGGTTTTGGTCACGCCGGAATTTCGCATCAATCCCGAGTTGGTGGGCAAGCCGCCGCCGGTTCTGGCAAAAGCCGCCGGCTTTGAGGTACCCGGCGGCACCAAAGTGCTCATCGCCGAGTTGCCTGGCGTGGGCCGACAGTACCCACTTTCGGCGGAAAAGCTGTCGCCAACGTTTGTGTTTTACACGGCGAATGGTTGTGAGGAAGGCGCGCGGCGCTGCACGGAAATCTTGAATTTCGGCGGACGCGGTCACACCGCGGTCATCCATGCCAAGAACGACGACGTGATCCGCAACTTTGGATTGCATGTGCCGGCGTTCCGGGTCGTGGTGAATTCACCGGCATCGATTGGAGCGGTCGGGTATACCAACAATCTGATGCCGTCGATGACCCTCGGATGCGGCACCTACGGCGGTAACATCACCTCCGACAACATTACGGCCCACCACTTGATGAGCATCAAACGGGTGGCTTACGAAACCAAACCGCTGTCCATGCCGAGAAATGGCACGACCTGGAAAGCGACCATTTATCACGACTGGCAGCATCGGGATGCGTCCTACACAAAAGCGCTCTCGTCGGACGTTTCCCGAAAAGGATCAGGTGCGGCGCCGGTCAAACGCGACCGTGCAGAGGAATCGGTGGAACCGACCGGGTCCGGGAAATTCGGCTCAAGCGGTATGTCGGAGTCGGAAGTGGAGCAAGTGGTCGAAGAGTTTATGAGGAACAAGGGCTGAGTCGGGGGAATATGGCTATAAGGATTCACACCTTGAAGAATTTTTTTGTTTTTCGGAACGAAGATTCTGAGCATAAAATACGAAATCCGAATGCCGAAATCCGAAACAAATCCTAATATTAAATGACAGAAATTCAAAAACAATACGGTCTGTCTTTTATTCTTGAAGTTAGGAGTTTTGAACATTTAAAATTTGAGTTTTGAGATTGTTTCGAATTTCGAGCTTCGTGCTTCGGATTTCCGGTTTACCGGGGTTAGGGAAATAAGGAAATCAGTCGATTGAACCAGAATCCAAAATCTAAAAAACTCATCCCCGTTGGCGTTTCCAACCGCCATTTTCACATCTCCCAAAAAGACCTGGAGGTTCTATTTGGTCCGGGTCACAAATTGACGCACTTGCGCGATATTTCACAAAAAGGTCAGTTTGCCAGTCATGAAACTCTCGACGTTATCGGACCGAAGGGGCAGATTCCTCGTATCCGAATTGTCGGTCCGGCCCGCGGGCAGACGCAACTGGAAATTTCCCGGTCCGATGCCTATCGCCTGGGCATCGACCCGCCGGTCCGGTATTCGGGGGATTTGGCGGGCTCAGCCGGCGTGAAGCTCCGAGGACCCGCTGGTGAGCTCGAGTTGCAGGAGGGCGTCATTATCCCCCAGCGGCACATTCACATGAGTCCCCGAGATGCGCAAACATTTGGGGTGAGAGATCGGCAGCGCGTGTTTGTGGCGCCCGTGGTCAAGGACAGCATCGATCCCGGCTGCGAACNNGATCCCGGCTGCGAACCGCGCCACATTATTTTTGGCAACGTGCTCATCCGAGTCGATGACACGTTCGTGCTGGACTTCCATCTCGATACCGATGAAGCCAACGCCTCCGGACTTCAGAACGGGGACCATGTTTACATTATCAAAAAAGACATGAAAGCTCAGCCGGTGACCAACCGCAGACTGATTGCCGAACACGACGTGCGTCGTGCCATTATGGAGGGTCGCAAGATCGTGGTGCCGAAAGGGGCCATCGTGACCCCGGCTGCGCGTGATCTGGCCAAAGCGCACGATGTGTTTGAGGAAGTTTGATTTGGAGAAATGGCAACAAGCTGTCTTTGCTGATTTCAGTACCGGATACTTTTTAAAGCAAAGGTTTTTGGACGCAGATTCACACTGATTTACTCTGATTTTCGGTTTTTTGGCTGATTCTAATGAGAATAAGATTCTAAAATCTGCGTGGTTCAGCGTTAATCTGTGTCCAAAAGAAAAAGTGTCCGGTAGTGAGTTGCTGACAAAGAAACTCCGACTACTTGATTATGAAAACCAGAGATTTTATTTTAAAAGCGAAACAAAACACAGAGAGAAAATGTGGTAATAGACAAAGAAATAGAATTGTTGAAAAATAAGTTGGCCAAAAAATTTGGAGCAAAGCAAATAATCGTTTTTGGCTCCCGAGCATATGGCAATTCCGATCAAGAAAGCGATATCGATTTATGTGTTGTAACTGAGCTTAAGAACAAAAGAAAGATTGACCTCATAAGAGAAATAAGACAAGAGTTGGTTGATCTCATTTCCAGCCCTTTAGATATCTTGGTTTATTCTGAAAAGGAATTTAACGAAAGAGCAGGTCTCAAAAACACGTTTTAGCATAAAATTTTGAAGGATGGAATGAGAGTTTATGAAGAATGAAGACGTTGCGGAAGAGTGGTTTAAAATTGCAGAAACAGATTTATCTTCTGCAAGGTTTCTACAGAAAATGAAGCCCACACCGCAAGAGATAATTTGCTACCATTGTCAACAATCTGCAGAAAAATTCCTGAAGGGCTTACATGGCGAGGAGATCAAGAGGACTCACGACTTAACACAGTTGAACAAAACTCAGATCGTTCGGCACATGTATGCCGAACGGGAAATGGACCGGGATGTAAATCCCCTTGAATCCAGAGAAATTAAAAGCCTTTGCATTTACTCATTCGCGGGGGTAAACATCCCCCTAAATCCCCTTCAAAGGGGGACTTGTTAGAATTGGGATCAAGATATTGCCGCTAACTCACATCAGCCGTGATCAACTTTAACACGACCGCCTTTTTCCACATTCTTTTCTCCCGGACATTTGAGCGCAACAATGTCAAAATAAACTGGCAGTCCGCACCGAAAGACCTTCCACAACCCTTGCTGAAAGAAATGGATGACTACTGGCGTAAGGCAACAAAACAAGCCCCTCATCTGTTTGATGGTAAATTATGCCGCCTGAACGATTGGAAAATTGAAAAAAACGTGCTTGCTTTAGATCTGGGATTGACTGGTTACAAAGAGCTGCTCTACTGCAACGAGCATGTTCAATACGTCGAAGCGCAATTTGGTGCCGAATGGATGTCGCGCGCCCTGGGCATCAGCGCGATTCTGGTGAGTGCAGACGGGCAACTCGTGCTCATCGAGCGCAGCCGACAGGTTGGGGAATTTCCGGGATGCTTCGACGTGCTGGGCGGACACATTCACCCCGATGACCATGCCGTGTCCGGAAAACCGGATCCCTTTCTGGCGATGGAAGACGAATTGCAGGAGGAGATCCATCTCAACCTGGACATGAACGAGCCTATGCAATGTATCGGGCTAATCGAAACCACGCAAACCCAAAAGCCCGAGCTGATTTTCAAAGTAGAAAGCGGCCTGTCGTTGGAGGAGATTCTGCGTTCCGGATCAAAAAACAAGTCCCGTGAGATCGAATCGTTTCTATCGATTGCACATGATCGGAACGCGCTCATTGCGTTTCTGAATGCCAATGTAACACAATGCAGCCCTTCGGCGCTTGGCGTGATGGCTTTGTATGCTCAAACTATCGAAGACAAGCCTCTGACTTCGCAACGGCATTAAAGGAACTTTTGTATGAGAGAAAAACAGATTGAACGTGGTTTTTCAAACACAAAGGGAGGAGGGTTCAGCATGCATGTCCCCTGGAAGCGAATCAATTTGGTGGTCACGCTTATGGTGTGCTCTGTCTTCTGCGCTTGCGCCCCGACCACCAAACTCGACAAGTTTGTCCCACCCAAAGACCCGATAACCGACCTCAATCTGCGGATCGAATCCATTCTTGAAGACTCCACGCTCTATCAATCCAGAACGGGACTCAAGGTGGTCTTCCTGCAAACAGGGGACGTGCTTTATGAAAAGAACAGTCACCTGCTCTTTCATCCGGCGTCTAATGAGAAACTCCTGACCACGGCAGCCGCGCTCAAAAAGCTCGGTCCCGATTTTGCATTCAGGACCACGCTTAGCTGCGACACGGCCTCCTTCATGGACAGTACCCTGGCCGGCAATCTCTACCTCAAGGGGTTTGCCGATCCCAGCCTCGCCACCGAAGATCTATGGTGGATGGTCCGCAAACTCAAAGAATTGGGACTCAAGAGAATCACGAGCGACCTTATTTGTGACGAATCGTATCTGGACGATGTCTATTTCGGATCCGGCTGGATGTGGGATGACGTCTCCTCAAAATATTGGCCACCCATTGGCGCACTGACGGTCAACCGGAATTGCGTGAACGTGACTGTTGCCCCCGGAGTGAATGTCGGGGACTCGCTGCGCGTGCGTTTGGATCCGCCAACCGATTACATGAAAATCGAAAATCACGGCGTGACCGTTGCACCAACGGATACCACGATGCTCGAGGCGTTTGAGGTGGAACGCAAATGGCGCGAACGCGAAAATATCGTGAAAATCGAAGGCGGCCTCGCTCCCGGAACAGCAAAGGAAGATTTCATTATCGAGGTCGTTGAACCGGCGCTTTACACGGGAACCCTGTTCACCGAACTTCTCAGCCAGGAGGGGATTCGGTTTTCAGGAACCGTATCGAAAGGCGTCTTGCCGGACACCACAACTGATTTGGTTGCTCACCGCTCCGCGCCGTTGACCAACCTGGTCGCCCATACCAACAAGGAAAGCGACAATCTCTACGCAGAGTTGCTTTTGAAAACGCTGGGTGCGGAAATCAAGGGCGAACCCGGAACCGGCGACAAAGGCATCTCAGTGATTTACGAATTTCTACATGAGATTGGTTTGGACAGCACGACGTTCGAGGTTGCCGACGGGTCGGGTGTGTCGCGCTACAATGTGATTTCACCGAACCACATCATCGAGCTTCTAAAAGCCATGCACGAGGCGTTTCAGGTGCAGGCGGAATTCAAAGCCTCGCTGCCCATCGCGGGTGTGGATGGCACGCTCGAAAATCGCATGCAAGGCACCGCTGCCGAGGGAATCCTGCGAGCGAAAACCGGTACCTTGCGCGGCGTCAGTTCGCTTTCGGGGTACACAACCACCGCCGACGACGAACTGTTGGCCTTTTCCATCATGACCGAGCACTTCACGGTCTCGACCTCAAAGATAAAGTCTATTGAGGATCAAATTGGGGTGCTGCTTTCGGGGTTTAGTCGCAAACCTATGGCTGAGCCAAGCTTCGAGCATGCAGATGAATGACGGTTGGGAGGGTCATTGTGCTGATATACGAAGATTCAGTACCAACTTTACTTCCGATAAGATCACTTATCGGAAGTAAAAATAGCAAGAAAAAAATGGGGATGTCAAGAGGTTTAACTAAAAGTCTAACACCCCCATCTAACAAAAAAAAGGATATTCGACTAAAATTAAGGCAAAAGGTTAAAACCCAAAACGCCTATGTCTCAAACCAAATATCCTGCGTTTTTGAGTATGCGCGGGAGGAAACTATGGTACTCCTGACCAACCTGCCAGTCCGTGGCTTAAGCCCGTAGAAAGCTAAAACTATCTACCAACAGCGGTGGCACATTGAGACTTGGTTCCCAAACCCTGAAAGGCGACTATGGCTTAGAGGATTTCCGGGTCAGATCTTGGGCGGCGATTGAGAAGGCTGGCAACTGTGAATGGGTTTAGAAAAAATAAACCCCGGATAAAAATCCGGAGGGTTTTCCGCAATCCTATAAAAATGATGTATTATTAAAATGAAGACAGCACAAAATGGAGTATGGTCTTGTATCGTTTTCAGTAGAAGGAGATAACACGATATAACAAAATGGGAGCGGTGAGAGACAATGAAAGAAAACCTAACTTTTAACGAGTTTCACGTTCTATCCGCAATACGTAATAAAGAAAAGTATGGACTTGAAATAATTAAGTGCCTCAAAGAAGAATGTAACACAAACTTTTTTCTTGGGACGCTTTATAATGTACTTTCAAGGTTAGAGAAACGAGGATATGTTACAAGTCATTGGGATGACGATGATACTAACCGTGGTGGCATGCGGCGTAAATATTATCGTATAACAAGTGATGGAATACGAGTCCTGGAAAACAAAAAAGCATCTGTACTAGCAACTTTGAAATTAGCAACTGCCGGGGGCTGATATGAAGAAGAAACGTATTTGTGACTTCCATAGCATGAAAGAGTTGCAGCAACACTTGAAGTTACTTGATAAAGAAAAGGAAAACATCGGCGAGCGTTTGAGTATTGTTGGCATTGTCCCTCCAGATTCTAACCGGTTAAGATCGGATAATGATAAATTAGATTCAATTAACCAGCGAATCTGTTCTGGCAAACAACGCTTAAACCAGCTTTCGCCTCCTTGGATAATCTGGGTATTAAACCCATTGCTCTGGTTCATGCCGAAAGATAAACTAGAGGAAGTCAAAGGCGACTTAGTAGAATGGTATACAGAAGTGAAGCATGCTAGGGAGTATAAATTTGGGAAATTCGTTGTTTTCTTATTGAACCTATGGGCTATTGCCAGGCATGTCTGTTATAAGCTGGGGTTCGAGGAAATAGACCATTTTATTCAGAAAAAGTTCCGGTCTAGAAAACAGGCGGAGCGTTAGCAGAAATCCCGACCCTTAATAGAATTCGCTATTTTATGCAGGTTTGTGAGGGATTCACTTTATGTCCGGATCACCCCGCGAGAGGGACCAAGATAAGATTACTTCCTCAGCCCGCCCCCCTTTTATGTGGGCCGTAGCAAGATATGCCAGGTTTCTTCTTCCACCTAGATTCAGAGAGCACTATTACGGGGATATCCTTGACATTTTCGTAGAATTAGGTCAAGAAGGGCAGTCCAAGTTTTCCATCAATTTAGCTCTCCTCTTACACGTCGGTACTGTATTTTGGCACGTAATCAAGCTTCAGCCTGAAAAGTATTTTGGGGCTGAGCAAGGCATGAAGCGCAAGATAAAATAAGATTAAGGGTTGCGTTCAGAAGGGCTGTTATTCGTTTCATGATTTCCTCAGTCTGTGGTTAGGGTGGGATAGAAGATGAAGACGTCTTACTTGTGATTTAAGCCGTTTCCAAATGCCTCGATTGAAGCCAGGCGTTTGCGGACTCATGTTGCTCATAAGAAAAGATTCAGACATAGCGGTGGTTGACCATTTCATATCGGCCGCTGGTGCCAAATGGCCGCGGTCAAACCCTGAGCCACCGTAGTCATTCTGTACAGCAGAGCCTGTGCTTACAGCCGGATCCGGGCGGAAATCATTTAAGCGTGAGAAGGATTAACGCCATTATCCAGAAAGTAGGGGAACGGGCAGGCGTTAATAATATAATCCCAATCCAAAACTTAAATATATTAACCCTCATTTATTTCGTCATTCCATTGCCGGTTATCTCAAAAGCAAAGGCTTTGCCGCAGAGTGGGTGCAGAATTTCTTAGGCCACACTTCCTTTAAAACCACGATGGATATGTACGGCACAATCGGCATTGATGAAATGCAGGCAGGCAGAAGCAGAGCAGAAGCTGGTTTAGGTTAATATGGCCAAGAAAGTAAAATTCTTATTGCTGGCGAGCGAACGTTCTTTTCTAAGTCACCGGTAACGCCATGCCTCAAAAAACGCCTTCCCGTTATTTATTTTTGCCCAGAAAGTGGGCCTCATCGAACGCGTCACCGCGTTTGACCATGTAGGGTATAACGACTAATTTAGGGGAAATGTAACATAGGATTTAGCGCTTCAGCCAATATTTTAATCAGTGAGCTGGCTTTACCTTTTGGAGGGGTTGGTGTAGCGGGTCTATTTGAACAGAAAGTAACGGTTTGAGCTCAAAATCAAATACAATATTCTGGCAAACTTTTTAAAGCAAATTGAACTAAAACCGTAACTTCTTGCAGTAATATCCCCGCTGGTCCATTTCGCTGCACTCTCGACAATCTTTTCAGCCATTCCAACCTACTCCACTTCGCCCTGTGAACGGCTTTCCCGTTCGCCCTGGTAGGACGTAACTCCCACGACTACTACGAAAGCTCCGTGACCATATGGGTCTCCCCACTTAGGCCATCCCGTGTTCCGTACAAGAAGTAAACGTATCGAGGC
>JAABYK010000307.1:0-1467 GCA_011775825.1 Candidatus Zhuqueibacterota bacterium
ATGTGCGTGTGCGTATCGATGAGCCCTGGAAGCACGGTATGTTCGCCCAGGTCGACAATTTTGGCATTCTCAGGGATAGTGACCTCTAACCCAACCTCAGTGATCCGACCATGTTCAATTAAGATCACGGTGTTTTTGATGGCGTCGTCACTCCGACCATCGATAAGCTGCCCGCATTTCACAGCCGTCACTTTCGGAGTTTCAGTTTGTGAAAAAGTGGCCAACGGGAGACAGAGGCAAAACAGTACAACTGCGACCGCCCGTTTGGAATTTCTATTCGTGGGATTCACATCCTCCTCCTTTCTGGGTCATTAATCCCCCAATACTATTGCTTGTAATCAGTTCCTTTCCGCAATCTTCTCCTCAACCCAAAGCCGAATCAGTTGCTCTACACCAACACCCTTCTTCTCGGCTATCTGACTAAGCGCTTCGTACATTTTAGTTGTGACGTGCACGTAGGTTCTTCCTTCAATATTGACATTCACGTCGGGGACCTCTACAAATTCCTCGTAGAAATCCGTCAACTGATGTTCGTCCCAAAAATCTGCAAGTTCTTCCAGGGATTGAATTTCGGGGAGTTTACTTCTTTTTTCTTTCATAGAGTTTCCTTTCGGCTTTCGTCATATCTCATACTGTTGTAATTAAGGCCTTTCAAACTTTCTTGTAAAGAACGTACAAAGCTCATTCACTCTTCTCTATCAAATTCCCAAAAAATCTCTTAATCTGGATTTCACCTCCTTTGTCGTTGAAGACGAAATCTCACCAAGTCTACGTTTCAAACGGGTAGTATGAATCGTGGCAAGTTTATGTAAGCTTAAGACGGAAACTTTTCTCAATTTTGTAGATGAAAATTCAGATTGAGAGGGATCGAGAACAATATCTGTCCTTAATACAAGAATTTTAGGTTTTTTGCCTATTGTGTCGGTTAATAAAATAAAAGGACTGACCGTAATTTGAGTACCGGTTTATCTCCAAAGGGAAACGCTGCCAAATAGATTTCATTCTGCTTCATTGACGGGTTCCCCATTTTCGAGAGTGTAAATATCCTCCCGAGGATCTTCCAATTCGGTGGCCCATTCGCGCGATATTCCTTCCATCCATTTTGCACCTGCCTCATCTTCCTCGGGAAACAACAAAATTAATTTGACTTTCCCCGGCGGTATCTCTTTTGGTATTTCTGCTTCCAGACGATGATTCTTGTCAACGTCGGCAAAGAGTTCGATTGCCTTCATGGTGAGCACCTTATTTTTACGTCTTTTTCAAAAAATCAGGCAGGTCCAGTTTCACGTCCCGATCGCCCCATTTGATCCACTCGAAAACGGAACGACAGTCCCGACAATAGTACTGGCCGACCATGATAGACGTACCAAAATCAGCTTGTTTTTCAATCTGACTGGAACCGCAAAAGGGACATGTTTTGTTCTTCGAGGATGTCATGCTAATTTGAAGACTTTGTTTTTGCTTCCG
>JAABYK010000307.1:1533-4043 GCA_011775825.1 Candidatus Zhuqueibacterota bacterium
CGGCGCCTCATGAAATTGCCACCCACCGTTCTGCTTTGTCAGTCCCAAATCTACGTTGAGCGTGTCCGACACTTTTCCTAATTCAGAGAGAAGGTTTTGCAAGATTTGGCCATTGCTTTCCGCCTTAATCCCGGCGTGCACCAACTCCTGATCTTCTTCCGTATCTGGCGGACCAAACCATTCGACGACGTTGCTCAACGCTCGTTTGCCGGTCGTTTCGATGGCGGCCTTCGTATCTTTGTTTTTCTTAGCCAGAGTCCGAAACCATCCCTGACCGTGATGCACATGGTAGCGCTCTTCCTGCAGCATCTTTTCCAGACTCATGTGCAAAGGCTTGAACGACGACTGCTTCATAGAATACAACAGGCTCGTGACCGCCAAATCGACGACATAATTCGCGGCCACAAACTCCGACCAATCCTTGATTTCACGGTCGAGATAGGCGATGTTGGCAAATTCCTCCGGCTTGCGTTTCTCTACCAACTCATCGGGATCGTGGCCGTAATGTTTGTTCAAAATAGCGTGCAATAAACGCACATGACCCAATTCCGTTTGGCACAACGAGCAGCAGGCAATCGCTGCTTCAATTTCAGGGGGACCGAATGTCCATTCACCGTAATGGTACCCCAACAGAAGCTTGGTATCGGCGCAAGCAATCAAGAGATGTCGGAGACTCTGCTTGCATACGTCTGTCATACCTTCGGTTGAGTCAAATACTTTTGGTTGTGATCGCGCCGGCATATCGGGTTTCCCTCAGCGTTTAGCTACCCATATGAGCGAGCATCATTGGTAATGGCTTGAGTTCTCTACGTAATGGATCGAGAGTCAAACCAAGAGCTTCAAGGGTGAAAGCGCCCAAAAGTAAGCTGTCTCCTTCTTCACCAAATATCACGTCGGCCACTCCTACGCGCTCACCATACTTAAAAACCGCACCTCCCTTTTTACGCTTAATATGCTCCCCATTTGCTAATCGGAATTCCTCTTCGGCCAAGGGCTTGATTCCTAACTTTTTCAAGATTTTGGAGGGGACCACGGAGTAAATCGCACCGGAATCAACTAAGAACTCGATCTCTTCTAAAACTTCAGGATTAGCCGGATTTCCGACTTTAACCTTCAAAACGGTTATTCCCATTTAGGCACTCCTTATATTTGACTTAATTCCCCCAAACAGGCACTTTGTGATCGTGCGTGATCTGAATTACCGCTTTGCGCGGGACGACACACATCTCCACCCAGTTCTCTTCATCATACATGGTCCAGGCATAGACTTTTGCCAGTTCATCATCCGAGGCATTGACGCTGCCTACATGCATTAAAGGCTCACCGTGGGTTTTGCGGGCAAACACTTCATACACTTGCTCTTGCGCCATCTAATTCTCCAAAATCGTGTGTAACTTAAACTCCGACTCCGTAGTACTGCAGAATCTCGCGTCCCTTGCTGGTGATTTTATCTTTGGTCCAGGGCGGACTCCAAACGATTTCCACATCCACTTTTTTCACATCCGGCAATTTGAGCACGGCTTCTTTCATGTCGGAAATGATCATTTCGATCGCCGGACAGCCAATGGCGGTGAACGTCATTGTGATGTTCACCTGTTCTGCTTGAACGTCAACATCGTAGATCATCCCCAAATCGACGATGCTGAGGGGATATTCCGGATCCGTGACCTCCTGCAAGGCCTGCCAAACCTGTTCTTCGGTTACCAAAGCCGGCCTCCGAACAGACTGTCCAAATCGCCCTGCACCATTTCGGTGTAACGTTTGTTCATCGGTCCGCGGGCTTTCCAGCGTTGAAACACTTCATCCCAGGAGAGCGGCTCATCGAACAGCCAGCGTTTTTCATCTGCGTCGTATTGACACGGAAACGGATAATCGATGATGTATGCTTGCTTCGCTTCGTCGTAATGCGCGGGTACGTCGATGCCAATGCTTTCACAAAGGGGCACGGTGGCGCTCATCCAGGTTTGTCGGAGTTGATCGTTGGTCTTGCCTTTGAGCTTGTAGTCCAATTGACCGCTGTGGTGCTTCAAATCGTCCGGCAATCCGAACCATTCCAGGGTCATGGGAAACATCCAATCCACGGCGCGCTGCAGCAGCTCTTTGGCTTCGCCACCGGCTTTTGCCAGACGGCGCATCCAGGATTCGCCGTGACGCAAGTGCAGAATCTCCTCACGATCCACTTTCACCAGTGCCCGTTTCAACGGACCGTAGCTGGTGTTTTCGTGTACGTCCCCTAACAGGCAAATGCCGGCGCGGTCGAAAAATCCGTTGGCCACAACCATCTCGGCCCAATTTTCCAGCGGCTGATCGAAACCGTATGGATGCTTGAACTCATGCGGTTCGCGGCCATACACCAGCCAATGTTTGTCCACGCCCAGGTCTTCCATGATGCGGTAGGCGATGTTGGCGTGTCCCAACTCGTCGTGAATGATGGCGGTAACGGCGATGCGACTGTTGATGGTGGGCGCATCCTTAGACGCCAAATAGTAGGCGGGCGCGCTCATCAGCTC
>JAABYK010000531.1:0-4719 GCA_011775825.1 Candidatus Zhuqueibacterota bacterium
GCTCGGAATTAAAAAGGTCCTTTGGTTCGGCTTTGGCCGCGCTGGGTTTAATCGGTAGCACAACTCCATTTGAAATCAGCTAATTTTTGCACCGGTCCCTATTTCAGCATCGACCGTGAGCAAACGCAAGGTGCCGGAATCATCTTGCGCCGCCAAAAGCATTCCCTGCGATTCCAGCCCGCGAATCTTTGCCGGGGACAGATTCGCAACCACGATGATCTGCTTGTTGATCAGCGTTTCGGGGGCGTAATGCTCCGCGATGCCAGCGACGATTTGACGTTTTTCCTGACCGATCTCCACGTCAAGCCGCAAAAGTTTATCCGCTTTTTCCACCTTCTCTGCTTTGATGATTTTGGCCACCCGAAGATCGACTTTCTTGAAATCCTCAATGCTAATTAGATTTGTCTCAGGCAAGGCTTCCTCCTTTTCTCGCTGCTCGGGTGTATCTGATTGAGCGACATTTTTCAGCTTTTCGATTTGTTCCTCTATCACAGGGTCATCGATTTTTGAGAATAAGATTTCCGGCTTGTTTAGACGATGTCCCACTTCGATAAACCTGGAGCCGGCTTCAGACCAGTTCTGTTTGTGCACTTCGCCATCGAGATTCAATAGCTGCCAGAGTTTCTCGGCGGTAAAAGGCATGAAGGGTGCCATCAAAATCGCCAACGCCTTTGAGATTTGGATGCAGATGTTCAACGTCGTGCCGCAGCGCTCACGGTCGCTGCGCACAGTCAGCCACGGTTCTTTGTCGTTGAAATACTTATTTGCGTCCCGACACACATCCATAAAGGCTTTGAGAGATCTTCTGAGCTCAAATTTATCCAGGGCCTTTCCCACTTGCTCGGGTGCCTCCGAGATGCGTTTGAGTATCCATTGATCGAGATCGTCCGATTGCTTTTGTTCCGGCACCCGGTTCTCAAAATGCTTCTCAACAAACGTCAGGGAGCGATTCACGAAATTGCCCAGAATGCCCACCAACTCGCTGTTGTTGCGTGTCTGAAAATCCTTCCAGGAGAAGTCCGAGTCTTTGGTTTCCGGGGCAATTGCCGACAGACAAAATCTCAGCGGATCCGGAGGAAATTTTTCGAGATACTCCTCCAACCAGACGGCATAATTGCGGCTGGTGGAAAATTTCCCACCCTCGAGGTTGAGAAAGTCGTTGGCCGGGACATTATCCGGCAACGCGTATCCTTCCTTTGCCATCAGAATGGCCGGAAACATGATGGCGTGAAACACGATGTTGTCTTTGCCGATGAAATGGATCAAACGACAGGTCTCATCTTGCCAGTAATCCTTCCAACGCTCGGGCTGACCGATCTTCTGCGCCCATTCTTTGGTCGAGGAAATATAGCCCAACACTGCTTCAAACCACACGTAGATGACTTTATCTTTGGCTTCCTCAAGCGGCACTTTGATACCCCACTGCAGGTCGCGGGTGACTGCGCGATCTTTCAACCCCTGTTTGATCCAGCCGTAGCAATAGTTCTTGACATTCTCTTTCCAGTCCGGGTGACTGTTGAGATACTCTTTCAGCCGCTCCTGAAAGTCGCCCAACGGGAAATACCAATGATACGTTTCCCGTAAAACCGGGGCCTTGCCGGTGACTTTACTTTTCGGCTCAATCAAATCCGTCTGATTTAAGTCGCTGCCACACTGCTCACACTGGTCGCCGCGTGCTCCGGGGGAATTGCAGATGGGACACGTCCCTTCGACATATCGGTCCGGCAAGAACATCCGGGCCTCTTCGTCATAGAACTGTTTCTCCTTTTTCTTCTTCAGAATGCCCTTGTTATAGGCATCCAGAAAGAATTCCTGAGCGGTCTCATGATGCATTGGCAGCGACGTCCGGGAGTAATTGTCGAAACTCATGCCAAACCGTTCGAAGCTCCGTTTGTTGATTTCATGAAATCGGTCTATGATGTGGCGCGGGGCCACGCCTTCTTGCTCGGCGCGAATGGTAATCGCCACACCGTGTTCATCGGAGCCGCAGATGTAAACCACATCGTTGCCCTTCAGTCGCTGATAGCGCACATAAATGTCGGCGGGCAGATATGCTCCGGCTAGGTGGCCCAAATGCAGCGGCCCGTTGGCATACGGTAAGGCGCTGGTGACCAGAATTTTTTGTTTCTCGCTCATAGGTTGTCTTCTTGGATTTTCACCGATTCAAACTGGAACGGTTCTTGATTTTGCAATATACGCAATTTATTTTCATCCTGCAAACGATTTGAGAGCTTGTGAAAGTCGCAATCAGCGTTCGGGGTGTCTGAGCGGATTTCGTTGGAAATGAGCCGAATTACTCTCGACACCAGGTCAGGATAAAAGCGGGCGGGAGATTACGAAGGATGACGCGGCTTCGATGACACGGACCGAATAGTTCATTCATCTTGCGGCGAAATCGGATGGCAGGCGGCAATATAAAGGAGTGTGCATATTGGAACGTCCGGAAAATGCAACCGGGCTTCATCAAATCATCTAACACAGAGATGATCGGATCCTGTAAATCATTTGGCCATATGGCCAGGGGTAATCCACAGACAATTGCCTTGGGTGGCGGCAATCCCGTTTCTTTGTGATGCTCAAATCCGTCCTCTGCCAACCCATTGACAAAATTCAAGCTTGGGAAGCGTCTCTTTAGAATCTGGGTAAATCGAGGATTGCGCTCAATGCCAAGGTAGACATTGGTCTTTTTGCGTATTTGTCGGGTAAAAACCCCTGTTCCCGGTCCCAATTCCACAACAGAATCGCCCGAGTCGATCATCAGATTATTGATCATCGCGTTCGCCAAAACGGCGGAGCTTTCCGAAATTGCACCGATCCGAACGGGATCTTTTATAAAATCTTTCAAGAAAATGAAGAATCTTATCTGTTTTTCAAAATTCGTTCTTTCTAAGCGAGTAATCATCATTGTATCAACTTTCAATTAAACGTCATTTATTGGAAATGACAAAACCAGAACCACATCATGCCCCCAGTGCCCCGGCCGAGAAGATTTGGATACCAAGGTCAGCTAATTTGCAGTCCCAACCTTTCTCATCTAAGAGGGACACCGAGAGATGAGAACTTGTCTTAATTAAATGTATGCATAATTTATGAAAAAGGCAAGTTACATCCGCTGTGGCACATCTGTCTTTAGAACAAGCGTGCAGTTGTCTTTATAAGGCTGCTTGCACAGGGACACTATTTCATCGAGCCATAACGATTTAATATGAACGTCTTTTATGTTTTGCGGAAAATGTGAATAAACATTAGCCTCCCAGGGGAGAACCCGGAATTACATTCCCAGCTTCGTTAGCATTTTCACTCTAGTAAGTGATGAGAATAATTGGTTTAGAAACATTAACTTGGGGCAAGTTTTTATGGCGGGTTCGATGGGCAACTGCTTCAATTTAGCATCAAGACGTTCATAATCCCCCAAATGTGCCCGCATCAACCTTTTCCACAATTTGCCGGGGTTAGGCACGAAGAAGTGCAGCAACTCGTATCTTTTAACAAAGCACAAAATAGCTCTCAATTGTCGCACATTCAAACTATGGCCGAGATCAATCCTGCAGCAATCACCCGGCTAATTCAATTCTTCCAGATTGCCGTAGGTTTTGCCGCAGTCGTGTTCACATTTGTAGACGTTTTCTTGTAGATATTGCAGGGAGAACGTTTCCGTGGAATCATCAGGGTAGAGCACCAGAATTTTTTCATTGAAAATATCGATATTGGAGACGATTCCCTCACCCTTGTCTGTGGCGATGGGTTTTGCAAGTTGCGGGAATTTCTTGATGGCCTCGTTGTAAAAATCCCGTTCATACATCAGACAACACTTCAGCCTGCCGCACACGCCGGCCAGCTTGGATGGATTCAGCGATAGGTTTTGGTCTTTTGCGGCTTGAGTCGTGATGGGCTTGAAATCTTTGATCCAGGCGGAACAGCATAGTTTTCTGCCGCAAACGCCATAGCCGCCCAACCTTCGGGACTCATCGCGAGCGCCTATTTGACGAAATTCAATGCGCGTCCGGTAAATGCCGGCTACGTCCTTCACCAGTTTCCGAAAATCCACACGCTTGTCCGCTGTAAAGTGAAAAGTGATTTTCTTTTTATCAAATTGGAACTCGCAGTCGACCAGCTTCATCTTCAGCTTGTGTTTAGCAATTTTCTCCTTGCAGATTTCGAAAGCTTTCTTTTCTTCTTTTAGATTTTCTTGAAACTGGTACCAATCCTGCTTCATAGATTTTCGAATGACTTTTTTCAGCTTTCCTTTGCCGAACTTTTGGTTTATCAGCCCGTTCACCTGATTGATGCGGCCGAAATCAACTCCTTTGTCGGCCTCGACGATGGCGTAGTCATTCACTTTAAATGGGAACTGTTGTGGATTTTCGTATATGGCGCTTCTCTGACCTTTGAACTTGACCTCGACGACACTTCTTTGCATGGTCTCACTTCCTGATATATGATCTGAGTTTATTCAACAATACAATCAAAATTAAATTGACTTGCACGTGACGATCTATCAATTCAAGCGATTTTTCGACTTCAAGAACGGATTGATAGAGATCGGCGTCTGGAAAATTGTGACTAAAGTTCTTCATGGCTTCCACCTGTTCAGAGTTCATCAGTCTCTCGATATCGCTGTCACCGGTTTCTCGGTAGAGCATGGCATCCCGGAACCAGGTGGTGACCACCTTCAGCAACTCCTTTATCTTATGCAAGTCCCGGTTGAAGCTGTTAATG
>JAABYK010000531.1:4786-5361 GCA_011775825.1 Candidatus Zhuqueibacterota bacterium
AGCGCCTTCTGTTGCATTTGCTCGAGATTTTCATCCAAGAGTTCCAGTGCATGTCGGTAACTCCCGGCGGCCATGCGCGCCGTCAGACGGGCGCGTTTCGCAGCAGCAAGGTTTTGGGCGACGAGCGCCTGCTCAAGTTCTTCGGCGGTTAACGGGTCAAATTTTAATTCCTGGCAGCGAGACGTAATGGTTGGCAGCAGCAAGCTCGGCCTGGACGAGATCAGCAGAAGATAGGTTCTTTCCGGAGGCTCTTCCAGACTTTTCAGCAACGCGTTTGCGGCTTCGGTGGTCATGCGTTCGCAGTCCGCCATGATGACCACGCGCCCTTTGCCTTCAAACGATTTGTAGGAGGATGTCCGGCGAAATTCACGAATGTGCTCGATTGAAATTGACGGGTTGGACCACATCTCCAGACGATTGTACGGATTTTCAACGATACTCGCCAGAATGTTGTGGCGATCTTCTTCTTTCACTTTTGCAGGCGCCGGAAATATGAAATGTAAATCCGGGTGATTTAATTTGGCGATTCGTGTGCAGTCCGGGCAGGTTTCTCTGTTGCAATCAAATTTATTTGG
>JAABYK010000530.1:0-9794 GCA_011775825.1 Candidatus Zhuqueibacterota bacterium
TGTACAACATCACGCACCAGGCTACCTCGAACATCACGGAATGGGGATTCCACATCACCAACGGATGCCAGATGCGGTACGGACGCCCCAAGTCGAACAACAACGCAACGATTACGAGCGAGTATCCTAAAAACGCCGTCAAAATCGTCGGGCGGCTGATGGGCTCGTACTTTTCCAAATTGAAAATATGCACAGTTGCGGCAATCACGAACCCGCCGGCGGCCAATCCGACTCCGACCAAAACATCAAATCCGATCCAAATACCCCAGGGAAATTCATCGGTCAAATGGGTGGCCGCTCCTAAGCCTTTGCCAAACCTCAAAACGGTGGCGTAAAGCCCCAGAACGAAAATGATCCCGGCTACGGCTTTCCAGAAAGTTAATTTAGGAATCTTCATGTTCATGACGTTTACCTAATTTGATTTTTTTTGAAAATTCATGCTTCCCAATCTCATTGTTGCTTCGGGACTTCTTGCACAATCAAGCTCGCTAAACACGGAAGTAAAATTCCTTACCCTGCCAAACGGGAACCAAAAGTGAATTTTTGAAACACGGAGAAGCAGAGTCCATAGAGTTTGCCCAGCGCAGCAGAGCTGCAACCCAAATACACCTAAATTTAGCCACTGATTCACACTGAGCCACACGGATAAATGTGGTTAGAGTGGGAAGCCGCTCACAATGCAAATTAAACATAAGTGCCTGTTTTTTAAATTTGGTGTCTTTCCACCCTTTGAATCAGTCAATTAAGCTTATCTAGTGAACGAAACGGTATAATGCTGTCATTCCCGAGATTAACCTGAAAGGCTGGGGCCAGGAAGTCTAATTGATGCCGTGAAAACATCAAGTTTCTTTGTTGTCGCTCCTTTCTTCACCGAAAGCTTCCTCTTCGGTCATTTCGCCGTTGCGTACTTTCTCCAGTTTTTCTCGTCGATTGATTATCCACCAGATCCCGACCATCAACACACCGCCAACGCTCACGACATTTGGGATCTGTGAAAGCACCCGCCAGGTCAATTTCGGATATGCGACATCTGTTCGGGCTGCCTTGAAGCCGAGTTTTTCAAACGGTACATCAGACAGGTATAACACCGACGTGCCGCCCGCCTCCTGAAATCCGTAAATGTGATCGACGTAGCGATCGGGATGTTTCTCCATTCGGTGTCTCGCCAGATCAAGCAATTTGTCGCGATCGCCAAACATGGTTGCGCCGGTGGGACACACCTCCGTACACGCCGGTTGACGGCCCTTGGACACACGCTTTTCGTAGCACATAATGCATTTCTGCACTTTGGGCAGCACAGAATCCCATTCATATTTTGGAATCTCGAAGGGGCAAGCCATGACGCAGTAACGACAACCGATGCACCGATCCTCATGGTAAATGACCGGACCTGTCTTCGTTTTTTCGAGCGCTGTGACCGGACACACCGAGGCGCACGCTGGTTCCACACAGTGCATGCACTGCCGGCGGATGTTGACGCCTTGGTTACGTTCGATGGTGGTCCAGGTAGTGGAAGATAGACGCTTAGCACGACCTTCCTGGGATAGACCGTTTATTTCTTTGCAGGCCCAAACACACGCCTCGCAACCGATACATTTCGTCAAATCTGTGAGAATTCCGACACTCATCGTGTGCTCCTAAGTTGGTGACTTCGTTGTCTCGACACCTCGTCACTTTATCCAAAAACGGACGCTCAGAGTTGCCTTGATTCGATAATCAGGTTTGCAAAAATGATTTCGAAAACGCTTCCCACACCTTATCATCCATCCTCTCCAACTGCCCCTGTTCAAATTTGCCATTGCCACCCGAGCCGTCTTTTTTTTCTCCGCTCATGTTTTTCACCATTTTTCTGAACTTGTCAATTTCCTCGTGGTACCAGGACACGGCGTCGGCTCCGATTCTTAGATTTCTTAATTCATTGGTCAGGTTTGAAGCCTCGATGCAGCAAATCCAGCCTACCTCATACGGCTTAATTTTCAGTGCATCAATATGCTCGGAGAGTTCACGATTCACTGCGGTAATCTCACCGCTGACCGGAGACGGAAAGGTTAAGGTGCGAGAGCTCTGCTTGACCGTGAATAGGGGTTCGCCTCTTTTCACCTTCTTGCCTTTTTTAGGCAGACCGATCTCATCAATTTGGCCGATGATTTTTTGTGCAAAATCGTCCAAACCAATCCGAACCGCACCCGTCATTTCTATGCTCAGCCAGGCATGCTCGGGCGAAATGAACAAACCGGCTGGAACATTGAACACGTGTTCGGACTTTTCTTCGGCCGAAGTCGGTGTCACCAAATGCACCTTGGGTCGCAACTCTCTCTCCATCTTATCTTGTCTGCGAATCAGGGATTTGTTGACAAACTCGACCAACTCATCCTCGGTAAACGGTTTTTGCACGTAGTCCAGAGCGCCAAATTTCATCGCGTCCACGGCTGATTCAATGGTGGCGTATCCGGTAATCATGATCACGTCGATATCGGGCCGCAAATGTTTGACGGCTTTGGTGACATCCAGGCCATCCATTTCCGGCATTTTGAGATCCGTGAACACAAAGTCGTAGTTGTGCTTTTGAATGAGACCGATGGCTTCTTTGCCGGTTTCGACCGTGTCAACCGAATAGCCGGCCAGTACCAGAATTTTGCGGAAGCTATCCAGGACCACGGCCTCATCGTCAACAGCCAAAATTCTGGCTTTGGGATTCTCAACCGCAACTCGCTTCAGCGTGTTGGCTTCGTCGGTGTAATCGAGCTTCAAGCCGACATCGAGGGCCACGGCTCGCTCTTTCTTGAGTTTGTTTTCCTTGATCTTTTCTGCTACCATGCGCACGATCACGTCAGCCGTAATGAAAGCGATGATCATAAAAATGACGAGTAAGGCAACCATAATTACATTCCTCCGCGCTTAAGTGCTTTAGGTTTAATCATATCAAAAATATTTTTCAATTTCTTGGGGTCAGATTTTCCAATTCATTCTCTAAGTTGGTGGGGATCACACGCACCAGCCACCCCTGGTCGAACGGATCACTATCAATTAAGCCTGTGTCCTCCTCGAGCTTGTGGTTGATCTCAATGACTCGACCGCTCAACGGCGCCCAAACCTTGTGAACTAATTTATTCCGTGTGATTATTTTGACGCAGGGGTTGCCCTGTAAGACTTCTGTGTCAACTTCAGGCAATTCGACATCCTTTACCTCCCCCATCAATTTCGGAAACGTTTTGCCCACCGCAAAAAGGACGGAGCCATCTTCTGCTAAGCTTGCAAAGGCATGATCGCCCAAGAAGTAGCTCTTAACCGCCTCATCATTCATTCCCGGAACCTCCGCCAGTGAATCCTTTCGATTCCTACTCAGCTCAAAGAATTTTCTCGCGCGATAAACCACGCCAAGGAGCTCTTCCATGTCAAACGGCTTCGGAATGAAGTCAAAGGCTCCATCCTTGAACGATTTGACCGCATTTTCCAAGGTCGCGTATCCTGTAATCATGACCACGGGTACGGCAGGCTCACGACACTTCACGCGTTCAAGCAGTCCGAGGCCCGTAATATTCGGCAGCATTAAGTCCGAGAGGATGACATGATATTTGTTTCCCTCAAGCTTATGCAAGGCGCTTTCGGCATCTTCGGCGTCGTCCACCTTGTATCCTTCCGGAACCAGGATTTTCTTCGCCGCATCAATGACAACGGGTTCGTCCTCAACCACAAGAATGTCACATTTGTTGTTCATGATGATCTTCTTCAATTAAAACGGTGGCACCCTCCCCCACCGGGATGTGTATGGTGAACGTGGTGCCCTTGCCTTCTTCGCTGCCCACCGTGATCTTGCCGTGATGTTTTTCAATGATGCCCCAGACCACTGCCAATCCCAAGCCAGTGCCTTTTTGACCTTTGGTGGAATAGAATGGTTCGAATATCTTGGTGAGGTTCTCTTTTGCGATGCCGCCACCGGAATCCGCGATGTCTATCTTGATGAATCTTTCATCCTCGATTTCCTCTTCTGAAGTACGGATTTTGATTTCACCTCCGCTCTTGCCAATGGCGTCGATGGCGTTGACCAGTAGATTCATGAACACCTGCTGCATCTGGTTGCTATCCACTCTGACGATGGGCAGGTCATCACTCAAATCTTTTTGAACCGAAATGTTCTTTATGCTGAGTTGATTCTTTAATATGCCTAACGTCTGAGTAATCATATCGTTGATGGGGATGTTCGTTTTCTTCGTTGGAGCCTGTCTGGAAAAATCGAGCAGGCCTTTGACGATTTCGCGGCAGCGTTTGGTCTCCCGGACAATCACTTCCAGGTCTTCCCTAATTTCATCATCATCGCCCTGTCGTTTTAGCAAAAAACTGCTGTAAGTGAGAACGCCTGTCAGCGGATTATTAATCTCATGGGCGACTCCGGCAGCCAGGCGGCCCAAAGAAGCCAACTTGTCCGACTGGTACAATTGCCTCTGCGCCTCCGCGAGTTTATGCGTCATCTCGTTGAAAGACTTTCCCAGATGCGCCAACTCGCCATCCTCAGTGATGTCGATTTTGTAATTGAGATTACCAGCCGCCACAATATTGGTTGCCTTCACCAATTGATTCACAGGCTTTCCGACCAGCTTTTGTACCAGAAACCAGAGAAGTAGACTGATGCCCACAATTGCACTGATGGCAAACAAGACCAGCTTCATCTGGTTCGCGCTGATTTGCTGGTCTACTTCTTCCAGAGACATGGTTACGTCCAAAACGCCCAGCACCTTCTGCTCAGCCTCATGTGCGTGACAATCCGCCTGCCAACACCCCGGCTCGTTGTAAATGGGATTAATGATGCCGAGATTCCTGACCTGGTTTTCTGTTTCAAATATTCGAGTTCGTTCCGGGATAGACAATCTTTCTATGGCTTGGTCAGCCGCGTGACAGGCGTAACAGGCTTCTGCCCGTTTGTCAACCAGGCTGCCTATCACAGATTTATCCGGTGAGTAAATGATTTCGCCTTCTTTATTAAAAATGCGAATTTTCTCGATGCCCTCCTGTTGACCGATCGTGTCGATGATTCGATGCACATGTGCCCTGCGATTGAGCAGCATATCGTACTTGGTACTGCTCTTGATGGTCTCGCTGATTTGGTGGGCGTTATGCTCGATTTGATCGATCAAAGCCTGCTGTTGCGAATTGATGATGAAATAAGAAAAAATGGCAATAATGGCGACGGTCACACTTCCGACAGCCAGGATAAGTTTGTAGCTGATTTTGCTTTTCATTCGTCTGTTCTTTGGTAAGTAAGCTGGTTTTAATCATTTTCCACTTGCTCAAAATCCATACCAAACCACAGTCAAAAGCGCCGAGATTTCTTTGTACTATTAAATCTTTATTTAATCAAAACTTAACTGGAATTCGAATTTTGTGGAAACGTTGAGGCGAGACAGATTTGTCTCAAAAATAAGAATACTCCATAAAAATATTCCTAAACTTGCGAACTGTTAACCCTCGGTTTAGTTTTTGGAAAATAAAACCAATGGGTTAGATCGAATCAGTGTAAATATGTCTGACCGAAAACGGTCTAAACCTATCATGCCCGATCGCTTTAATCGGGAATCTCCGGCCTAACTCAAAGAGTTTCCGGCACAAAAATCATGCAGAATGACAGGCACGGTCAAGTCTTCAGTCAGACTAATTAATCTTCGGCATGCCTTTAGTGGAGATGAAGGATAAGGGATCGCAACAATTTACTTGATTTTGAAATAAAGTTTAAACAAGTTTATCAGTAGCGGAAAGGGAATGTCATAGCGTACGGGTTACGGTACTGCGAACACCAAGACGTATAACGGATGCAGAATTTTGACAAAATATTTCGGCGAGTAGAATAGGAAATGATGATGCCAAATTACATTTGCATTACCTGCGGAACGCAATTTGACGACTCAGAGGAGCTGTCGTCCCACTGTCTCATTTGCGAGGATCAGCGTCAATTCGTGAACTGGGAGGGCCAACAGTGGACGACCGTTGAACAGCTCACCAGAACGCATCGAAATAGCTTTAAGACCGTGGAGAACAACCTGATAGGGATCGGGACAGAGCCGCCATTCGCCCTCGGCCAACGGGCGTTGCTCATCCGCACCTCAGAAGGCAACGTCCTCTGGGATTGCATCAGCTTGATCGATGACGCCACCATTGACATCATTCAGGCACTTGGCGGACTGGAGGCGATCGCCGTCTCGCACCCGCACTACTTTGCTTCCATGGTTGAGTGGAGTCATGCCTTTGGCAACATTCCAATCTACCTGCATGAGGCCAACGAAAAATGGGTCATGCGTCCCGACCCCGTGATCGAATTCTGGAAGGGCGAGACTCAGGACATGAACTCCGAGATCACGCTAATTCGATGCGGAGGGCATTTCCGCGGCGGGACTGTTCTGCACTGCAAGAAAGGCGCTCAGGGCAGAGGTGCGCTCTTGACGGGAGATATCATTCAAGTTGCCATGGATCGCCGCCACGTCAGCTTCATGTACAGCTATCCCAATCTCATCCCTCTATCCGAAATTGCCGTGCTAGGCATCGTCGATTCGCTGCAACCGTTTGAGTTCGACCGAATCTACGGCGCCTGGTGGGGACGCAACATTCTTACCGATGCCAAGTCCGTTTTGGCTTTTTCTGCGAAACGATATCTGGGAGCCATGGAAAAACCTGCATAGCAGTTTAAACCTCGTGCAAACCACCCCCTCTTGGGCCTGAGACCTGGCCTACACAGAAGACTAACATTGGATCAACTGACAAACAACCTAACCTCAGGGAGTTTCCGGCATTCATCGGAATGACTGTTTTCCAATAGAATCAAATTTTAAGTATTTATGCCTCCTGACAGTCTGATTCTGTCATTCCGGCCCTTGTGACGCAATGCCATCCGACATAAAAATTCTTAATTTTAGCTATCAGACAATTCTAAAGCTTTATTCAAAGTTTTGAACGCAATACGGCGGATTTGTTGGTATAAAAGTAGCATAAAATAAAGCTGTGGTGAAATTAGTGACCTATTTGGTTGTAATATTTGAAAATAGAGACACCGTTTAATTCATGGCTCACCATCCGAGTTTTGACAATGGGCGTTCGGTCGTAAGCCCATTTTTCGATTTAGCTTCATTCCAACGACCACGCTTTAGATCGTTCTGATGGTATCTGCCTTTAGAAAACAAAACAGGGGGTAAAATTCACTAATCCGTCTTATCATTTTTCACAATTCTTCCTTAATTCTCGCCATGGAGGTTAGTGATGAAGCACACACTCATCAAAGTAGAAGATTACGAACAGCACATCGGTGCTGAAACCGTCGAACGCATCTTAAATAAAGCAAAATCCCTGCAAGATCTTCAGGTTATCAATTTTAACTCGACCTACTATGGGGGTGGCGTGGCTGAAATGCTGTCTCCGCTGACATTGCTCATGAATGGCCTGGGCATCAAAACCGAATGGCGCGTAATTCAAGGAACACCGGATTTTTTCAACATAACCAAGAAAATGCACAACGCTCTGCAGGGTGGCAACATCAATCTTTCCGAAATGAAGATGCAAATCTATGAGGACGTGATTTACGAAAACGCGTTTCGGAATCACTTGGATCACAATCTCGTTTTGCTCCATGATCCGCAACCGCTTCCCATGATTACCCACTACAAGAAGCACAGTCCCTGGATTTGGCGATGCCATATAGATTTGACCAAGCCACATACAGAGATGTGGAACTACTTGCTGCCATTCATTGAAAAATATGACGCAGTAATTATGAGCTGTCGAGAATACGCTCAAAAGTTGTCCAAGCCGCAGTTCTTCTTTATGCCTGCCATCAATCCATTCAACATAAAGAATCAAGACCTGAGCGAAAGCGAGATGGATGAGCGTCTGGCTCACTACAACATCCCCACGGATCTACCGCTTGTGGTTCAAGTATCGCGGTTCGACCCATGGAAAGACCCGCAGGGCGTGATCGAGGCGTTTAGACTCGCCAGAAAAGAAGTGGACGCCACTCTCGTGCTTCTCGGCAACTTTGCCACAGACGATCCCGAAGGAGCAGAAATCTTCGAGTCGCTGCTGGAAAGCCGAGAGGAACGAATTCTCGTTCTTCCCCACGGCGATGACACAGCGCTTGTGAATACCCTGCAGAGGCGAGCCGATGTCGTGCTGCAAAAATCCATCCGAGAGGGCTTCGGACTGACGGTCACGGAGGCCATGTGGAAAGGCACACCGGTGATTGGTGGTAACGTCGGCGGAATTCGATATCAGATTCAGGATGGCCACAACGGGTTTCTCGTTTCATCGATCGAGGAAGCCGCGCAACGAATGGTTCAACTCCTAAAAGACGATGACCTCCGTAGTCGCATGGGGCAGAACGCCAGGGAGACAGTCAAACAGAACTTTCTGATGACGCGCTATCTTGAACAATATTTGGATCTATTCAATTCGTTTGAAGCGATCTTCAGAGTAAATGGAAATAACGGCTCTTAACATGGTTCGCCTTGTGGGAGAGGACCCAGGTCGCCGTTAAAATCGTATTTGATCACAGGCGACTAAGAAATCCAGCGTGAGTCACTTTCTGCCCACACATTTGTTATCCATACAGATGCGCCACGTATTCCTCGTAGCCGTTATAAAGTAACGTCGGAACGCGCTCATCTGTGTCGATAATTCGTTCCGTTGCCTGCGACCAGCGCGGATGCGGCACATTTGGGTTCACATTCGAAAAGAAACCATATTCATTGGGCGCCAGATCATTCCAAAACGTGGGCGGCTGCTCGCTCACAAACTCTATTTTCACAATCGACTTGATGCTCTTGTAACCATATTTCCACGGCGTGATCAGCCGTACGGGCGCTCCGTGTTGATTCGGCAAAGCGTGGCCGTAAATACCCGTCACCATTAACGTCAATTCGTTTGTGGCCTCATCCATGGTCAGTCCTTCATAATAGGGCCACGGATACCCGCCTTGCATCCTTTGGCCCATTGCCTGGTCAGGTCGATGAAATGAAACCATACGCACGTATTTGGCGTCGGGTGTGGGCTGCACTTCCTCGATGAAGTTCTTGAACGGAAAGCCCGTCCACGGCACGACCATCGCCCAGGCTTCCACGCAGCGGAAGCGATACACCCGCTCTTCCAGGGGAAACATCTTAATTAAATCGTCCATGTCGAACGTCCGTTTCTTATGAACGTGTCCCGTCACCTCGATTTCCCAGGGCCGAGTCTTAAACTTTTCAGCCAGCTTCCAAACCTCGTCTTTATCCGTGGTAAATTCATAGAAATTGTTGTAGGACGCCGCCACATCTTCCGTCGTAATCGGACGCTGCACCTTAAATTCAGGGTTCCGTGAGACCGGATACGGTGGTGACGGTTCCGGAATGGACCGACGCACGGCCTTCAATCCGGACTCCTGAGCTTCTGCCTCAGATGACCTCTCTACGCAACCCGCAAATAGACTCCAGGCGCCAAGTCCGGAGAATCCCAGTGCTTTCAAAAACTTGCGCCGATTCATGTAAACGTCTTCCGGAGTAACTTCGCTTTCTGGCAGGCGCCACCCTTTTGGAATTTTAATCAGCGGCATAAATAGTACCTTTTGTTTACCAACTTCATGGAGCTAAACAAGTCCGACCTATTTGACTACCAAATTTGATTATTGTTTGGTCATCCTTTCATCACTCTCTAATATTCAATTCTCCTTCAAAAAGCAAGTTTTATTTTTCCAAAAACCTTCAAATTTGAATATTGGAGCAATAAACAACACCCTTATGTTATCCAAAACAAGGATTGCACCCAATAGTTGATCACACCCG
>JAABYK010000530.1:9820-10179 GCA_011775825.1 Candidatus Zhuqueibacterota bacterium
GGTGAAAGCGTCATTTACTAACTGAACCACACCGTTCTCATTTGCGCCCGTGTCAGGTCCCGTCTGTCTCTGTACCTGTTCAGAACCGACGCCAGGCTTTTGGTTCACTTCCGTGCCCGCGTCCCACAGCATTATTTGAGCGGTCACCTCACCGCTAATTGGAGTTCCATCGGAATCAAACAAGGCGACCCCATTTTCATCCGGAGCAAAAAACAGATCGTTGGACGGTACAAACATCGTGGCAAAGGAAAGGCGATCTCCAGAATTCGCAGTAAAAGTAAACTCATAAGCACCACCGGGCCCAATCGGTGCCGGACTTGAGGCTCCCACCGGCGTGTTGAAGACCCCACTCATCTCAA
>JAABYK010000530.1:10264-20504 GCA_011775825.1 Candidatus Zhuqueibacterota bacterium
GGTACAGTCAAACCTGTTTCGGCCGAAAGCACGCCACCAAGGCTTGAAGGATTACCGTCCTCCGCAATCGCTTCGAGACCTTCGTCCCGATCTGACTGGCCTGAGGTAAATAAGGGCTCCGCTTCAGTGTGGACGACCCAAACGCCTGGTGAAAGCGGCACGGCCTGCATGCTGCCGTCCGAAGGCTGCAACGTCGTTCCGGTAGAAACATTCTCAATACGTACGGTAAAGTTAGTTTCTGAGTTTGCCGTAATCGTCACTTTTATGACATCTGACACAGAAGGATAACTAAAACCGTCGTTCACCAGACGTACCGAATTGTTCGAATCAGACGCGCCCGTATTTGGTCCGGATTGACGCTGTACTTGATCTTGACCAACTCCTGGCTCCTGATTTTCTTCGGTCCCGGCGTCCCAGAGTTCGATCTGCGATGTCACATCGCCGTTTACGGGGGTTCGATCCCCGTTAAACAACGCAATTCCATTCTCGTCAGGAGCAAAAAACAGATCATTTGAAGGCACAAACATGGAAACGAACGAAAGGCGCGAACCCAAACCTGCATCAAACGTGAATTCGTACGCCCCTCCTGGTCCAATCGGACCCGGACTCGCAGCGCCTACCGGCATGTTGAACACACCACTTGTCAGAAAATCGAACACGGCTGATGCATTCTCAATTCGTACTTTGAATGAAGTCGGAGTCGGTTGAACGGGATTGTCATCGCCGTTGCATCCGAATACTGTCAAAGTTAGACAAATGATTAAGACTGTACGCCACATAAAACCTCCTATGATAAGTGAAATTATGACAATTTCCTTCATGGGCAATAAACAAAACGCGTATCACAAAACTATCACAAAATGGTAAAGAAACCATATTGTTCGGAAAATAGTCATCTGGTATGCAATATCAAGCTTCACAAAACTGAAATGTTACTGCCCAAAGAAGGTTGAGGGCATGCTTGGCAGTATGGAACTCATCCCCCCAACCCCCTTTCTTTCAGGAAACGCTGTGTTTTGGAGTACGGCGACTCTGTCGCCGTTGCACCGGCACAGTCTGTGCACTCCATAAGCACTCGCTTCCGATATTTAAGCAATCCCGATGCGTATGCGTCGGGATTGTGATAGCTCTCTTGAGAAGGGGGCCATTTAACAGCATGTGCGTGCAAGGAAAGGTCCCCCTATCTTGGCCAAGTGAGGGGGATTAGGGGGTGAGTTCGACCCGACGCGTAGCAAAGGAAATTGTTTTCACTCGCCTCCTCTGAGGGAGCAAAATTCTAGTTTCCTTGGCCAAGTAGCCGATCTCGAGGTTCTCGAATTTCAAGGTGGTACAGAATCGGAGGTTTTCACAAACGCAAACTTCCTAAATCTCCGAATTCGGACATCAAAAAGGGGGAAGATTTTCATGTCTTTAAGCCCTTTGACCACAACTTTGTTTTAAAAAACAAGAACTTAGCTCAGTTAGGTAATTGTCTTCTTGGCCATTTTGTAACCCTTTAAATAACAATGCTTCTGAGCTTCATGAAACCCTATATGCAATAAATTAGTTAGGGAGGACTCGCCGTGCGGAAGGCGTCGCTGAAAATTATGTGATTTCGGACCTACTCCGGCGGCAGCCGGAATTTTTTAGCTTTCAGGCAGGAAGGATTCGCATCTACCGGATGCGGTAACGCTGGTAGGATAGTTTTTGCTCAGACGCTCGCTAAATATTTGCGGTTGCTTTCAAAGAGAACGAAAAGGTCGTCCCTTTATTTACTTCACTTTGGACCCGAATCGAGCTATCGTGAAGATCCACTATTCGTTTCGCGATGGCTAGCCCAAGGCCTGTGCCCCCGGAACCCCTGGCGCGACTCTTTTCCACCCGATAAAATCGTTCGAAAACAAATGGAATCTCATCGGAAGAAATGCCACACCCAGTATCGGAAACAGTCACGTGAATCTTATTATTTTCCCTTAAAAGAGCGAGCTTAACTGTACCGTCTTCGGGTGTGTATCGTAAAGCGTTGTCGATCAAATTAGACAGGGCACGATCAATCATGCCAATGTCTGCCTTGACCATCGGTAAATCATGTGGCAAAGAGACTTGCAAGTTTATTTTCAGTTTTTCTGCTTTGGGTTTGAACTTCATCACTACATCCTGGGTCAACTCAGCTATGGAAAAAACTTCGGGGCAGGGTTGGACTTGCTGAGCATCAAGTTTCGAGAGTTCAAAGAGTTCACTTACCAACTTGCTGAGCAGGACAGTATTGTCATAAATAATTTCCAAGTATCTTTGCCGTTCGTCAGGCTTCAGGCTGGAATCCTTTATGAAAATGGTCTCGAGATAGCCTTGCATTGAGGCTAACGGATTACGAAGGTCGTGGGAAACATTGGCGATAAGTTCGCGTCGCAATTGATCGGTCCGTTGCAGTTCTTCCATATTCGCCACGATTGTGTCAGCCATTTGATTGAACGCGTCACCTAATTGGCCAATTTCATCGTTTGAGCGGATGTTAATTCTCTCTTCAAAATCTCCGTTCTTAAATTTTCTCACCACTTCGGTCATTTTATGGAATCGATTGGTCAGAAAGAAAAACAGGATGAGACCGATGATCCCGGTGAACAAAAAAGTAACCGCAAGACCAATCGCAGTGGTTCGAATAATGTAACTTTCCTTTATCATTGCGGAGGCCGAGTCATATTGTTCGCCTCCCAAAATCACGTAAAGGAATCCATCGATTTTGTGACCAATTTGGATAGGCGCCACAGAGAAGGGTTTTTTTCTTCCAATATGGCGGGGGTCATCCCCTAAAATGGGCATCGTACCGTTCTTATTTAAGAATGTTTTGATTGGATCCAACCTCACGAATTCGAGCTTGACTTTTTTCTTGGGATCTGCAAAAAATGCAAGAATTTTTCCCCTTTCATTGAGCAGGTAGATTTCTACTCTCGGGTTCATCACCATCAAATGATGAATCGTATGTCCAATCCCTTCGTAGTCTAAGCTATCTTCAAGAAAAGGACGAAATTCGTTAGCCAGATTCTGTGCCAGGTCGCGATTGAGTTGCTGATCCACCTCGCGGATGAAATTCATTGAAGCTGTGACTGAAACAAAAATTTGCACCACACCCAGGATGAGAAGCAATACTAAGAAAACGATGGAAATCTTACCGTATAGGCTTCCGAAGAACTTCCTCATGACGAAAGGTCCTCCGGTTCAACAAAACTGTAACCAACACCCCAGACCGTCTTAATATATGTCGAGCTGGCGGCACCACCTTCAATTTTATTACGGAGCCGGTTAATGTGTGAGTTTACCGTGTGCTCATAACCATCAAATTGGTAGCCCCAGACTAAATCAAGCAGTTCCTGGCGACTATAGGCCCGACCGGGGTTTGAAGCAAACAGCACTAATAAATCGAATTCCTTAGCGGTCAAATCAACGGGCTCGCCATTCAACACAACTTTTCGTTTTTCTAAAAATACAATTAAATTGCCGAAATCAAGCGTCTTCGGTTGGGGATGCTCGGTGACTTTTTCTTTGTCAGCTTCAATGCGACGGAAGATAGCTTTAATTCTTGCAATCAATTCTCGAATGCTGAACGGCTTGGTGATGTAGTCATCTGCACCCAATTCCAATCCGAGCACTTTATCCAACTCCTCAGACTTGGAGGTCAACATGAGGACCGGAGTATATTTATTTTCAGCCCGTATCTGCTTGCATACCTCAAGACCATCCAGCTTTGGCAGCATTAAATCTAAGATGATCAAGTCATAATTCTGCTCACGAAACCTCTCAAGGCCGCTTAAACCATCTTCCGCACATTTCAATATGCATCCCAGATCCTTCAAATGGATCTCGAGGAGTTCAGCAATATTAGGATCATCTTCAATGACTAAGACATTCTTAACATTTTGCATTGAAATAAATAATTCGATTTAATAAAATTTTGACATTTCTATTTAGTGAATGGCTGAAGGAAAACGGATTGTTACTGTCATTCGTGAGCTTTATTCGGGGAATCTCCTGCCTAATTCCAGAAGATTCCGGCAAAAAACCCAATTCCGGAACGACGTGCACAAACGAGCGTTCGTTTAGCCATATCTAACTAAGATAAAAATAAAGCCTAATGATCACAAAAGCATCACATAAGAGTCAAAAATCGTAAACTTATTGCTGTTCATTTAGACTCCAATCGTATTTCAAGTATTCGACTGTCACCTCCTTTTGTTCCAGATACTCTTGCTTTTCCTCACTCAAATAGGGCTTGATGAAATCGAGAACAGATTCCTTTTTCGTGACAAAATCCTTCCGGTACCAATTGAAAATTTGAGAAAGGTAAAACACATTTTCTTCTTTATCTAACCGATTTTTTCCCGAATTGTTCAAGAACGTGCGCGTCACGTTTTCCATCTTGTTCTTGATGTTTTCGCCGGTGTATGCTTCCGAGGGTAAATTGGGGCAGCTCTTCGCCGCACAGACCAGCAGGAAATGCAACCTTGGCTCATCAAACTTTTTGAAAAGGATTTCCTTTTCTATCTGATCCAGGGTGTATTTGTCTCCGGCAACGGCATGTTTGTTCTTGTCAAAAAAGCCTTCGACGTCGATTACTTTTTCAAGCGGATAGTTTTGAATGACGCCTAAGATGGCCATCGCATTGTATGCATTCACCCAAAAGGCCATTTCTTCGGTCCGGCTTTTGAAAGAGTCGACATTGACATTCTTGACCCATCCCACGTAGCGCTTGAAGTCTTCTTCCTCAGCCATGGCCTCATAATCCACGAGTCCATCCTTAACGTGTCGTTGCAAGGCTCGATCGAACAGCTCGTGTCTCCCATCGGATAAATGGACATAGCCTGAAATGGTCAAGAGTATGAAACAAATGGATGTGAAATATCGCATTTTTTCTCCTAAGTTAATTCCTTAAAATATTACATTTAAACAATTTCTGCTCTCCCAAAAGAATTTGACTTTTGAAATTTTTTTTATATATTAAACTCCCTAATAAGCAAAAAATTTCGGAATTTCCAAATTATATATATCCCTTTTAGGAGAATTTCAGATTTTATGAGTGACATTACAGAAAACGATGTTCTTAAAGCCCTGGGGAATGTGCAGGATCCGATGTCCGGCAAAGACCTCGTGGCAAGCAACATGGTCAAAGACCTACAGATTGACGATTCCAACGTTTCATTCATCATTGAATTCAACAATGCAACGTATCCCAATAAAGATAAAATCCAGGAACAAGCTAAAGCGGCCGTTTCTGAGTTGTCGGGTGTGGCAAACGTTACGGTCAACTCTCGGGTCAACGATCCGTTGAAGGTGGTCTCGTCTCAATCGTCGAAGGGACAAGCAGGAAGGCCACAGCAACCCGGGCCGCAGCAACGACCACAGATGCCACCGCAGCAGCAAAACCTGGCGCCAAATGCAAAGTATATCGTCGCTATAGCCAGCGGCAAGGGTGGCGTCGGAAAAACCACCGTCGCCGTCAACCTGGCAATTGCTCTGGCTCAGAACGGCGCGAAAGTCGGTTTGATGGACGCCGACATTTACGGACCCAACGTACCGATGATGATGGGCGTTCACGATAAACTGGGTACCCGCAACAACAAAATTGCGCCTTTGAGCCGCTATGGCGTCGAAATGGTCTCCATCGGATTTATCTCTCAGGGGGATACGGCTATCATCTGGCGAGGGCCTTTGGTGGGCCGAATGGTTCAACAGTTCCTGCAAGATGTAGACTGGGGTGAACTGGATTATCTGGTCATCGATCTGCCGCCTGGCACGGGTGATGCCCAACTGACGCTCACCCAGGCTGTGCCTCTAACCGGCGCCATTGTTGTCAGCACCCCCCAGGATGTGGCCCTTACCGACGCCAAAAAGGGCGTCAACATGTTTCGGAAGGTCGAAGTACCGGTGCTCGGTATTGTGGAGAACATGAGCTACTTTGTGTGCCCCCACTGCAATGAGCGAACTGAAATATTTAACCACGGGGGCGGCAAAAAAGCCAGCAAGAAATTCAATGTACCTTTTCTCGGAGAGATTCCGTTGGACATTACGGTAAGAGTGGGCGGCGACGAAGGCAAGCCGATTGTGATTTCAGACCCCGATTCTCCGGTAAGTCAGGCTTTCAAAAAAATCGCGGAGAGCATTAACCAGCAGGTGACCAAAGAAAAAGACGAGGATTCCGGAGTTTTGAAACGGGTCTTCAAAATTAGCTAAGCTCAAGAACTGAGTCGGGCACATCAAAGGAAGGAGCACCATGGCCGGTAACCATTTATCAGTTCGCTTTTGGGGAGTTCGCGGAAGCTATCCTGTTCCCGGTGAAGACATAGTAAAGTACGGGGGCAACACCTCCTGTGTAGAAATCCGCGCCAACGATCATACCATCATCCTGGATGCCGGAACAGGCATTGTCAATCTTGGTCACAAACTCGCGGAACGAACACCGGCCTCCAAACATCTCGATCTCACAATTTTACTGTCGCACACGCATCACGACCACATACAGGGACTGCCTTTTTTTCGTCCTGCTTTTAGACCGAATTGCACGCTGCGTTTTTATGGTCCCAAAATTCTTTCGAAGGATTTGGAGCCAATTTTAAGAAACGCCATGAGCCCGCAATACAGTCCCATCGAATTGGAGGAACTCAAGTCCAGCGTGGAAATCCAAAACATCAACGAAAACAACATCCTGGTCTTTTCCGGAGAGTCGGAACCCACCGTGGTGACACAAAATGAGTTTGACGGCGTTGGCAGAGGAAAAGTCATTGTTCGTCTTTTGCGCAGTTACGGTCATCCTAAGGTGGGTGTGTTCATTTACAAAATCGAGGCAAATGGGAAAAGTGTGGTTTACGCATCCGATACCGAAGGCTACGTCGGCGGCGATGCCCGTCTGATTGATTTTGCCAGGAACGCAAGTCTGTTGATTCACGATGCGCAATACACACCCGAAGAATATCTAAATAAAGGCTTCCCAAAACAGGGATTCGGTCACAGTACGTACGAAATGGCCGCCGACGTTGCCAAAAGCGCCAATGTGGAACACCTGGTGCTGTTTCATCACGACCCCACACACACCGATGCACAGATTGCGGAAATGGAAGTCAAAACCTGCGAAATTTTCCCCAACTCCAAAGCTGGCGCCGAGGGGCTGGAATTCACATTTTAGGCGCGCTCAGCCGAGAATTCGTCAGCCAACCCGCCTTCTAATCATTAAAAGACAGCCTATCACAATGAAAAAAGCTTCCAAAGAAAGGGATAAAATGGACGGAAAGCCGGTTTCGGCAACCTACGTAGAAATGACCGAAATTGTCCTCCCCAATGACGCAAACACGTTGGGCAACATCCTGGGTGGTAAAGTGATGCACCTGATCGACATCGCCAGCGCCATTGCCGCCCACCGTCATTGTCGTCGGCCGGTGGTGACCGCCTCCATGGATTACCTGGATTTCAAGCATCCCATCAAAGTTGGGGAACTCATCATCATCAAAGCCTCGGTCAATCGTGTTTTTCGCACCTCAATGGAATGTGGAGCAAAAGTGTTCTCGGAAAACCTCCAAACCGGTGAGCACAAACACACCAGCACGGCTTATCTCACGTTTGTGGCGTTAGATGATAAGAAAAAGCCGATGCGAATCCCACCGGTGGTCCCGGAAACAGAAGAAGAAAAACGGCGCTGGGAAGGGGCGGGCATTCGCCGGGAATTTCGGATGAAACAGAAGAAGAGATTGGAACAATCCTGACGAGGATGTGCCGGAACCAACCGAAAAGCTTACATCTCGAACTGTCGTCAGCGGGCATAACTTAAGGCTGAGAAGAGAGGGGTGTAACCTATTGAGAAAAAACTCAAAGTCCCCCTCTTTTGGCTAAGAGAGGGGGATTTTGGGGGTGAGTTCTGCATATCGATTCAAACAAAGTCTGCTTTTTAACCCTTTAGTTGCTGACATGAAGGCCTGCAACTAAACCTCAACAGCCTCCGGTTTGCCAGATACAATCGGTTGAGCAGACTCCACTTTGGAGGCTTTTCTGTCCGTTTCTCCCTCAATCTTTCCTTTCGACTCACACACCGGACAACAGCATACGCCGGAGCCCACACAACGAGCACATTGCTGGTAACCTCCTAAAAAGGCCACTTCGCCTTCCTCGCACTCAGCGCATCTAAGCCAGCCGTAACCTCGACAAACCGGACAGGGTTCTCCGGCAAATTTCTGTTTGATCGCCGGCATGTCTATTGACTCAGACGGTTCTTTGGGCAACTTCTTGTAATTAAATTTGAGTGTTTTGGCTTCGTAAAAACAACACATAATGAGTCGATTCTAAGTCTTATGTCTATTTAGTTCCAACCGATGGCTGAGTACGAAAATTCCGGTTGGCGTATTCTTCTTATTTTATTATATTATTAAAGGTTTGGCTCACACATGCCTCATAATCGCCAGCGACAAATCATCCGTACGCGGTGCCTCCCCTACAAAACGGGCGACCTCTGCCACAATCCGTTCGCCAATTTCCGGGGAAGAGATTTCACCGAGTCTGTTTAGCAGCTCGAAAAGTCCATCTTCACCGAAAAGCTCGTTGGCTTGGTTACGGGCTTCTGTCACACCGTCGGAGTAGACGACCAGCAGTTCCCCCTTTTTCAGTTCGAGGCTGTGTTCCGAATAGTGGGTATCCGGTGCAAGACCGAGTGCCGGGTCGCCTTTTGCCAATTCTCGCACATCGTCCTTTGTCACGACAAACGGCGGCATATGACCCGCATTCACGAAGCGAACCGCACCTGACTTTTCTGGCAATTCCAGATACACCAATGAGGCGAAGCTGGTCGGCAGGCCGTCGCGGTGCGAGATTTGGTTGATCTTCGCCACGAGGTCTGTCAACGAACCATAGTCCGGTGACAACGCCCGCAAGGTCGCTTGCAGCTTGGCCATAATGAGAGCGGCTTTGAGGCCTTTGTCCGCCACATCCCCAAGGGCCATACCGTAGCGATTGCCGTTAATTTTCTGAAAATCAAGTAAGTCTCCGCCCACTTCATTGGCAGCGTGGTAGTAAAGCCACACATCCCATCCAGGAACGTCCGGCCGCTTCGGTGGCAGGAGCGCTTCCTGCACAGCGTGGCCAGCTTGCAGCTCGGATCGTGCGATGAGCTTGTCCTTCAGCTCAAACATCAAAATGAGCAACAAAATCAGCCCGCCGAGCACGGCGTAGTTGGTGCTGTCTTCGGTGTTGTTGTTAGCCTTTAGTAGCAAGAAAATGCCGATCACGAGGAGGACGCGTCGCATGGGGCTGAGCTTCAAGATCATCGCTTTGAGCAGCCAGAAACCCGTAAGGAACCACCGCTTTACGCGGCCCATGGAAGCCAGCCGTTCTCGCCGCCCTTCGTCTAGATAAAACTCTCGCAGTTCCTTGAAGCTGCGACTGACAGACCCCTTTACGTCTCCGCCGAAAATATTGCGGAAAAATTCTTTGAAATCCGCGATAAGAGTTTTGGTAATATTCGGTTCCCGGTTGGACGCAGATCGCGTCTCAGTCATGATTGCTTCGCCTCTCTCAGTCCACAAGTTGATACGCTTGGGACGGCAAATAGTTTAGTTTCTGCTGAGCAAGAAAACTGCTGTCGAGTAGAAGTAAATTTGATACCATAGCACAGTCTTTACCAGGGGACTAGAAGCTTGGCCGAAAAGTCAATATTTGCTCAGCAGCTAACCTTCGACTGCACTCAGGTTGAAGCTAATTACCTTCATGGTGAGCGGAGTCGAACCATGAATTTATCCGCTTCGGGACTTTCGGCCAGACTTCTAGCTAGAAACGGTTGAAAGAATTCCGGCATCGGCCTTCAATCCTCAGGGCGCTTTTTGGGTGGAGCCAAAGTTTGAAGTTGAAATTGGCCTAAATATATACTAACTTTGAACGAAATACGATGTTAATTTCAACAGACTTACAGGTGACTTGGTATGTCTATCCAGAATCTCCTCGAGCTCCATCCACAAGAATTTGTCAACTATCTCAAACTGCGGCAAATCCGGCGGTTCTTTTTTGTGTACGATGCAAAGAGCGGCCGCGTCCACCCTTCTGACAAGCACTTACAGTCCATCGCCGATTTTATTCAAGCGGACCAACGCGATTTCTTGCAGCATGAAGGTTTGTTCTTTCAAATTACGCGGGAACACGACACGCTGCAGGGCGCCTTCGTGCATCGCACGATTCGCGGTCAGAGCGCCGGCGGTGTGCGCTTCTGGCAGTATGACACCATGGAGGAATACCT
>JAABYK010000530.1:20627-20770 GCA_011775825.1 Candidatus Zhuqueibacterota bacterium
GGCGGCAAAGGCGTCATGGCGCACAACCCGGAGACGGACAAACATGATCCGGCAATCCGAGCCGCCATTTACAAAGCGTACGGCGAGCTGATGACCTCCATCCGAGGCTGCTATGTCACCGCGGAGGATGTGGGCACCCATGT
>JAABYK010000103.1:0-5576 GCA_011775825.1 Candidatus Zhuqueibacterota bacterium
TCAACTAAGACCGGAAGTTCAATAAAACACCATTATCTTCTGAGAAGAAAGACTCCAAGTCCCGCTCTCCTGGTGTGGTTGTAAGAGAGGGGGATTTAGGGGGTGAGTTCTCCTCAAAGAAGAAACGACCGGTCCGGAATGCATTACCAGATATAGAGTACATTGACTGTGTCAATGCAGGCGGCGACACAGTCGCGGCAGTCCAAAATACGTTCTCCTCGCGAAACATAAGTAATCCGCATCAAAGTCGGTCAATGGCAAAAATGACCGTGGCCGTGGCTGCCATCAAGCCCACCACCGAAGTAATCCCCATGACATTCCGGAATTTATGTCCGAACGATTCCGTGATGACGATGGTATCCCCGGCTTCCACATTCGGAATAATGTTTTTTCTGCCGGTCTCGAGATATTTTTTCACGTTCACCTTCAAAATCGGGGGCTTGACACCCTGACCGCTATGACCATTGTTGCCAGCGCTTAGAGCACCTTCGCGGATAATGCGTACCTCACCCAGGTTGGCGCCATCCATTGGGCCACCGGCAAATGACATCAGCGAAATCAAATCCGTGTGCCTGGGCACCAGGTATTGTCCCGGTTTCTTAATAAATCCCCAAATATTAACCTGCACCAAAATCTCATCTTTGCCGCCCAAATAATACTGAGAAGCGCGATTCAAGAAATCCTGGCCCTCCCGATCCTGTGCAAACAAACCCGCCGAGAGATTGAAAAATAAAATGGTTGAGAATATCAAAATCTGTGTTGGTTCTATCTTTTTCATGGTCCCCTCTACTCCTTTAATTGTAAAATTACTCGGCATAAACACGGCAACGGTTTAATTTTCTCTCGAAAAATTCATTACAACATTCACTCTTATATTGATATCAAAGCAACGCCAAACGATATTTAAAGTTGTTCCCCTTGGTTTTCTTATCTCCGCCCGAACCAATCTTACGGATTTGTCCGCGCTCCACCTCGATGGCCACCGATTGTCGAATGGCATCGATGGAAATGACCAACCGACTGCTGCCGCGCTGTTCGAGCAAATAGCCTTTTGTGCCCTGTAACGGCCCAACCGTGACCTCGACTTCGTCGCCCGCGTTCAGATACTGATGCGGTTCCGGATCGTAGCCATGTTCTAAGATTCGCCGGATACTCTGGATTTGCTCTTCGGGGATGCGAGCCGGCTGCCCGCTAAAACTGACCATCCTGACCACGCCGTCGGTCTGCGTCGACTGATAGCGTTCTTTCGAATTGGCATGCACGAACACGTACGACGGGAACAAGGGCTCGGCAATCTTTTTCTTGCGATCGCTCCAAAATCGAATGACCGAACGCAGAGGCAGCAGGGATTCCAGACCCTTTTGTTTTAATTCCTCATCCACTTTCTTTTCAAAGCGCGGCCGGGTATAGAGCGCATACCAGTGACGTTCAGTTTTGGGATCGGATGTTGGACTGGTCATGGACATTGTTTTAACCTTTCATGTTGGTTAAACTCGAAGTTCGAAGCACGAAATCCTTATCCTGTTTATTATGAATCGCTGTATGAATCACGAATTCGCTTAAATGTCATGCCCGCGCAGGCGCAGGCGGGCATCCGCTACAACCTTGGCATTGTTTTTAATAGATTCCCGCTTTCGCTTTCGCGAGAATGACAACTCAGCCCTTTAGTGAATTATTCAAACTGAACAAATTCAAAATATAGGCGCCAACGTACTTTCGAAATTTAGAACATTCTGCATTTTGGAGATTTCATACTGTATCGATTTTCGATTTCCGACTTCCGAATTTCGTATTCAGCATTCCGGGCACAGCTCCGCCCTGTCAGTCCCAATCAGACTGAAGGGCAAGTTTGCAATATCTCTCCTTTTTGTCCCGCTTAGCCAGCGGATGAGACACATCTGCTCAGTTACACCAAACTAGCTCTTACCTCTGGAATCAGTCGTCTTTGTCCAGGTTGACATGTTGGGTAAGCTAGTCTTACGTAAGGAATTACTCAAAAAAAGTTAAGTTGAAGAAATAAGACTTTTTGCTCCCGTAAATGAGAATCCCCTAATTGGTGCTTCCGATCAAGAAAGACTTCGAACGAACACCGTGCAATATTCAGTTATGTGTCACGTTCTTCATGTTTTTCTAAACCATTCAACCGTTTGCTGCAAACCCTCTCTGAATTGAGCCAAAGGTGTATAATTGAGATAGTGCACTGCTCTGGAAACGTCCGCATACGAATGTTTGACGTCGCCGGGACGAGGGTTGGCAAACTCCGGGTTGATATCCTTGCCTAAAATCTGGTTCAGCTCCAGGACTAAGTCTTGTATCGATATTCGATTGCCACAAGCACAGTTGAAAATTTTCTCTTCTGGCAAGCCATCCGCTTCACACGCCTGTAAATTGGCTTGCACCACATTTTTCACGAAGGTGACGTCTCTGGATTGCTGGCCATCCCCAAAGATGGTTGGGCGCTTGTCGGATAGCATTAAGCCCAAGAATTTGGGAATCACAGCGGAATATTGTGAAGTCGGATCTTGCCTCGGCCCAAAGATGTTGAAATAGCGCAGAATAACCGTTTGCAAGCCGTACAGTTCCGTAAATACGGTGCAATAGACTTCGCCTGCCAGCTTGGAATTCGCATACGGACTCATGGGCCGGGGACGCATATCCTCGTGTTTCGGTTGTCGAGGATCGTGTCCGTAAACAGAAGAGGAGGAAGCGAAGACCACGCGCTGCACGTTCCGGTCGCGGGCGGCAATCAGCACGTTCAACGTGCCGGTGATGTTCACTTCGTTTGTGGTTACCGGGTCCGCAATGCTTCGCGGGACCGACGGCAAAGCGGCCTGATGCAAAACAAAATCGACACCGTCGACAGCTCGGTAGACCGTGCTCAGGGAGCGGATATCGCCTTCAATCAAGTCGATATCGTTGATGAATTCCCGTAAATTGTCACGTCGTCCTGTGGAAAAATTATCCAGAACCCGAACGGACTGTCCCCGCTTGAGCAGTTCCTCGACGATGTTTGAACCAATAAAACCTGCGCCGCCTGTTATCAAATACTTCATCTGTCCTGGATGCTTGATGTGCTGTCCGTTGCTGAATCCACCTTTAAACTTTTCCTAAACTGCAAAAAGGTTCAAACCTGTTGTCTCAAAAGTCTCTTGTCCGTCATTTCATTCTGCAAGAATCTCTTCCGGTAGTCAAGTTTGTGCCAGAATATAAAACGGTTCCTACGAATGACCGTAGAGCTATCTTCACTCATACAATGACGCAACAGCGGTCTGCGCAACTCGCAACGACCTCATCGGACTTTTTTGACAGCTCCGAATTATTTCTGTGAAGATTAATCTGTTTTTGCATGGTCCAACTTTTAATTATTGCAAATTCGAAAGATTTTTATTACATTTTCTCTACCACCGGACTCCTAAAAAGTGAAAGGCCGTGCATTTTACGCAAAAATGCCTCGAGCACTTCACCTTTTTTTCTTCTCCAAATGCGGCCGACACCCAATGGAAGAAGATAAACCCGGAGCCCGGTGGTTGCTTTAATGTTTAGCTAGAACCCTCACAGGGTTAAGCGCTAGCTAATCCTCTGAATTAGAATCGTCCTCTTTTCCCCGTTCGTTTGTTTGCGTGCCCTGCAATAATTCCAATTCCGATGAATAATCGCCAAACGTCGCTTTGGCTGCATTTCTGACTCTTTTCGTCAAATCCCATAATTGGCTCAAACAAACATTCCGCTCTTGAATTGCCTTTGCACGCTCAAGCTTTAACTGTTCGGCTTTATCGACGTACTCTTTTGCCTCTTGTAGTTTATTTACAAACTTTTCTACATTGAGGTTCGGCACGTTAAGTTTTTTGCCAACCTCCTGCCAACCGTGGATGACGGTTTCCGCCTGTTCCAAAGTGTCTCTTGGAAAACTTGACACCTTCCTTTTTTTTGAACTTGAGCTGTTAACCATGTCAACTGAAGTGATTTAAATGAATAATGTCTGTCATTTAGTGCAGCCAATTGTTTTTTATTTCAGGACGTTTTTATTGTACAATTCATTTTGTAAGTAAGAGACGCTGTCCTGGAAAGCGCAAAAAACAAATTATCCTTTCGAATGTCAAGATTTGCAATGATAACTTAATTGGTGTCACAACTTTTTAATACCAAATATTACGCTAATTTAATATAAAATAACATCCTACAAGAATTCTCTGAAAAAATCGTATTCATCTTATACCTGGTAGTCGGGTGTTTTGCAGAAACATTTTGTGTTATAAAAACCGTCTCTTGCCATAAAATTGGCATATAAAAAAGAAATTATGAGCTGAAAAACAAGCCTTGTGATGCTAATTTAACACCCACCACTCATTCTTAGCAAATATGACAATTCTTTGAAAACACTTCATGTTCCTTTTAGAAAAAAACTGGCAGGCAAAATTAAATCGATTTGAACTTAATTCGGAATGTTATGGGAGCACGTTAAGAAAAATGACAAAAATTTCAATTTTTCAAGGGAAGGAATGAGAAGTTATTAACACGCGTTATTTTTTGTTAACCCCAAACGTTCTTCCAGGTCAATTGCTTTGCCTGACGGGACATTCTTCGCTTCCAACTTGATGTTTCGATTCACCAGAAATTGAAAATTTCTTAAATCATCATCATCGATATAGATGAAGTCGGTGACTTTGCGCTTTCCCGGTTGGTAGTGCATGCCACCCACGATAACCGTCTCCGGGTGAATGCCCTGCTCAACTAATCTTACGATCACATGGGGCGATTCTACAATTAGAAACACACGCTCATGTTTTGTTTCTTGTCTCCTCAGTAGACAAACGGTTCCATCCACGCTGCAAATCGATGTTTTATAGCCGGAGGCGGCATCGTGGTACAGCTCACATTCCCATTCATTTGCGGCCACCTCATCGTTGCAAAGGACCAGATGGTCGGGATTTATCTGAGGGCACCAACCGGCAATCACTTGACCGTGAATCAAGCGGTCATCAATTCGAACCATCTCGAGAGACATGGATCACGATATCTTATTTATGTTTTGAACGAGAAATGGCCCGCATACCATCGGCCAATAGAACCTCTCCAAATTCTTCAAAACGGTAATGGTCTCGTTTCGAAACAAAGGACAGAACAATGGATAGATTTATCCCGGATAAGACCTCAACCTTTCCGTACTGATTCGCAATCCGAGCTGCAACATTCCAGCAGGTTCCTCCACGCAAGCTGACAAAAATAAAAAGCCCATCTTCTAAATCCTTACTGTCAAGAAGATGGGCAATCTCATCATAAAGAAGTTTTGGAGTCAGGTGCTGACAATTCATGGCATACACATGTTCACATTCGCCAATAATCTGTCGGACAGCGTCGAGATACGCTTGTGCAACATCGCCATGGCTTAAAATTAAACAACCTATCATCTATATCTTAGGCTACTCAAAATCCCTGTCTAAATAGTGTTCTAAGTATCTTACTGATGGCAGATTCTCCTGCATTCGCTGAATGAGTCGTTCGTTGAATTCTTTCGCCGGATGATGGCCATAGATTTTCAGCAACTGATGAAGCGCCACGACCTCAGCGATCACCGT
>JAABYK010000103.1:5589-6477 GCA_011775825.1 Candidatus Zhuqueibacterota bacterium
CCCAATCTTTCATAATCGACTTTGCTGTCCCACTCTTCGAGTTGAACGACCACCTCCACGCGTTTTTGCAGTCGAATGGAGCGAATGCCAAAGATACTGCGGACATCAATAATTCCCAATCCACGAATTTCCATATGATTTTGCAAAATTTCACTGGCGGTACCAATGAGGATGCCTTCTGCTTTTCTTGAGATGCTCACCACGTCGTCCGCCACCAACCGATGGCCTCGCTCCACCAGATCCAATGCGATTTCGCTTTTGCCAATGCCGCTCCGTCCCGTGAACAGAAGCCCGATGCCATATACATCTACCATGGAGCCATGCATTGTCACGGTGGGAGCAAATTTGTCATCCATGTAGTCACTGAGCAAATGCATGAGTTTTGAGGTCTTAAACGGCGTTTTGAATATACTCACGCCTTTCTCGTTGGCCAGGGCTATAAGCTCCTTCGGCACAACATTGCTCTCCGTCACAATGATACATGGCATTTCGAATGAAAGCAGCTTGTCGACAGATTTCCGTCTCTCGGCGGAGGTGAGTTTCCTCAAATAGGCATGTTCTGTGTTGCCAATAATCTGTACTCGCTCATAAGTAAACACATCGACGAAGCCGGTTAAAGCCAGTGCCGGCCGATTGAGATCGGTCTCTTTTATCTCGCGCTTGAAACTGGCATCATTGTTGAGCAGTTTCAGTTGCAGCCGTTCTTTGGTGTCGTTAAACAGTTGTTCGACCGTTATCTTCGTCATACTGTCCCCTTAATAGCACTATCCCGACGGATTCGAACCAAACTCAACTGACGATTTTATGACTTCGTCAGTAGTTGATCCAGACGGGGATCGTACTTATTTGCATACGGCTCCGCTCATCCTTCGACTACTCAGGATGAGG
>JAABYK010000366.1:0-4058 GCA_011775825.1 Candidatus Zhuqueibacterota bacterium
ATCCACCTGCCCGGTGGCCAAGAGCACATATCCGTAACAATCCCCCCAACCGCGGTAGATTTTCACGGACCGGCGTAACTTCTCAAATGCCTCAAAATTTTGATACTGCTTTATGAGATAAGGATCCGTCGTAAGCAAAGCGGCATCAGAAATTGTATCACAATTGCGCACCCGTACGTTCTCGCCGTTGAACGTTGTGCTAACATTGTCTCCGGCCACCAACTCATTCAGGATGGGTTGGTGAATCACACCCAATATCGGCTCATTTTCTTGGAGCAGCGCGATGAGGGTGCCAAACATCCATCCCCCGCAGATAAAATTCAACGTACCGTCGATGGGATCCAAAACCCATTTGTATTCGGCGTCAGATTGGTGGTTGTCCGCTTCTTCCCCGATGATCCCGTGTTGCGGGAATTCCTTCATGATGAGTTCACGCATCACTTCTTCGGCTTTCCGGTCGGCAATGGTTACCGGTGAGGCATCGCGCTTGTTCTCAACTGAAAACGGCGTTCTAAAATACTGACGAATGATTTCACCGCTTTGCTCAGCCAAAAGTCCGGCGAATTTCTTAAATTCAGTCAAAAAGTTTCTCCAATTTGAAATTAAGTCAGGACACGATAAAAGCACGATTTGTTGCCAGTGTGACAGGCTACACCGGTTTGCTCGACGGCCAGAAGCAGGGTATCGGCGTCACAGTCATATCTAATGGACTTGACATTTTGAACGTTGCCGCTGTTCTCTCCCTTCAACCAGAGCTTCTGTCGGGAACGCGAAAAGTAGCACGCTTTTTTGTCTGTCAACGTTCGTTGCAAGCTCTCTTTGTTCATGTAAGCGACCATGAGCACTTCCTTGGTTTGGACATCCTGGACAACAGCCGGGATAAATCCTCTTTCGTCAAACTTTAGTTCACTCACTTTATCCATACCACTTCTCAATGTTTTAGATTAGATTCTGACACTAATGTTGTTACCCAACAAATACGATTTTACATCTTGAATACGAAACTGGTTGAAGTGAAAAATGGAAGCTGCCAGAGCCGCATCTGCACGTCCGGTAGTGAAGACTTCTGCAAAATGAGACAAATCACCCCCTCCGCCGGAAGCGATGACAGGAACGTTCACTGAGGTAGAAATGGAACGCGTAATTTTGAGGTCAAAGCCGCTTTTGCTGCCATCTCTGTCCATGCTGGTTAGCAGAATCTCGCCCGCACCCAGAGACGCCACCCGCTGCGCCCATTCCAAGGCGTCCAGTCCTGTGGGTTGGCTGCCACCGTGGGTGAACACCTGCCAACGGTTTGCCGCCGTTCCCTTGACGTCGATGGCCACCACGACACACTGCGAGCCAAAACTGTCGGCTGCCTGCGAAATGAGGCACGGAGTTTTGACCGCCGCTGTGTTTAAGCTCACCTTGTCGGCTCCCCGCGCTAAGATCTCCCTGATTTCTTCGCATGACGTAAGCCCGCCTCCGATGGTAAACGGAATGAACACTTCCCGTGCAATTTTCTCCACCACATCAAAAACCAGCGGCCGCTTTTCTTTCGAGGCAGCAATATCCAGAAACACCAATTCGTCAGCCCGCTCTTCAACATAATACTTTGCAAGCTGCACCGGATCGCCGGCATCGCGTAGATTTTCAAATTGCACTCCCTTAACGACCCGACCATCTTTCACATCCAAACAGGGGATGATGCGTTTCGCCAGCATTAAAATACTTCCTCGGGTAAAATTCGTCGTTCATAAAATGCCCGCCCAACGATGGCGCTGTCTACTCCAAACGGCTCCAACTTACCCAGATCGTCCAAATCTTCTTTCGAAGAAATCCCGCCGGAGGCCGTCACTTTCAAACCCGATTTGACGGCGATTTGCTTTGTCGCTCTGATATTGGGTCCGGATAGCATGCCATCGCGGGAAATGTCGGTGTAGATAACTCTGCTCAGACCAGCCAGTTTGAAAGTTTCTACCAAATCCATTGCCGTCAACTCGGAGTTTTGCTGCCATCCCTCCACGGCCACTTTTCCCTCTCGCGCATCCACGCCAAGTAAAATTTTTTCTCCGCCAAAGGCTTCCAGAGCAATTTTTACCACGTTCGGCTGTTTAATCGCTAACGTTCCAATGATGACTCGATCGACATCCCAATTCAAACGCTCTCCGATCTGTTTTAAAGACCGGATGCCACCACCAAGTTGAATGGGAATTTTAACCGCCTTTGTCAATTTTTGAATTAGCTCATTATTCAGAGAGTGACCTTCTTTGGCGCCATCCAAATCAACCACGTGAAGCATTTTTGCTCCCTGTTGCTGAAAGTTCAAAGCCGTTTCCAGCGGATCCTCCATATAAATGGTCTGCTGGGAAAACTCACCCTGCTTGAGCCGCACGCATTTTCCATCTTTTATGTCGATAGCGGGGATTACCAGCATATCAAAGCTCTGCAAAATTTTGCAAAATCTTAAGTCCCAACTCCTGGCTTTTCTCCGGATGGAATTGCACCCCAAACACATTATCCCTTTCCACCGCTGAAACAAACGTTTCTCCGTATTCCGTGGTAGCCGTGACCCAACTTTCGTTTTCGGGTAAACAATAATAAGAATGCACGAAATAGCCAAAACGAGTGGAGGGTAAATTCTTAAACAAAATGGAAGATTTGGACTGAATCTCATTCCAGCCAATATGTGGCACCTTAAGCGGACCTGCTATTCTTTTCACGGCGCCCTGAATTAAATTTAGTCCGGCTTGGTTGCCGCCCTCCGAACTAAATGTGAAAAAGATCTGCATCCCCAGGCAAATGCCCAGGACCGGCACCCCTCTATTTGCCGTTTCAATTAAAGCAGCTTTTAAACGCAAAGCTTCAATGTTTTGCATGGCGTACCCAAAAGCGCCCACACCAGGCAGAATCATTTTCTCCACTCTGGCAACTTCTTCGGGGGCGTTTATGCGTTTGCAATCGAAGTCCAAATAATTGAGCGCATTCTCCAGGCTTTTTAAATTGCCAACCCCGTAATCGACGATTGAGATCATTCCATCAAAGCTCCTTTGGATGAGGCCGGTCCGCTGAGTGTTGGTTCAATCTGTATGGCCTGACGTAATGCAACGGCCGTCGCTTTGAATAGCGCTTCAATTCTATGGTGGGTGTTTTTGCCATAAAGGACAGTCAAGTGCAAATTGAGTTGTGCATGATTCACGAATGCTCTGAAGAATTCGTTTACCAACTCCGTCTCGAATTCCCCAACTTTGGTGAGTTCAAACTCGGCATCAAACACCAAATAAGCTCGTCCTGAAATGTCCACCACCGCTCTGACCAGGGTTTCGTCCATGGGTACATGGGCCGCGCTGTAACGTACAATTCTTTTATCCTTAGGCAGTTGCTTTTTAAACGCCTGGCCCAGGACGATGCCGGTATCTTCGACCGTGTGATGGGCGTCCACCTTCAGGTCTCCTTTGCATTTCACCGTCAAATCGAATCCTCCGTGAAAAGCAAACAGTTCCAGCATGTGATCAAAAAAGCCGACACCCGTATCGAGGCTGTATTCCCCTTTACCAAAGATCTCGAATTGCACGGCGATATCGGTCTCTTTGGTTTTTCGTTCAATTCTTGTGGCAGTCATTTCGGGCTCCCGACGGTTTTTATTTCTTAAACTATTGCGGCGAATCCATTTTTTCCAGGATTTTTCTCAGGTTTGCAACCAGATTCCTATTTTCTTCAGGTGTTCCCACTGTAATTCTCAGCATGCTTTTGAGTCTTGGATGATACCCTGAAATGTCACGAATCAGAATCCCCGTTTGCGCTAACCTCTCAAATACTTGTCCTGCTGGAAATTTCGTTTCGACCATAAAGAAATTAGTATGAGAGGTATACACTCTAAGCTGTTCTATGCTTTGCAATTGTTCGAAAAGCGTTTTTTTCGCCTCCAAAATCTTCTCAATGTTGTGTTCGATGAGCTTTGGGCTTTCAAGCAATTTCCCGGCTACAAACTCGGAAAAAATGTTTAAATTGTACGGCAACTTGGCTTTGCTGATTGCTCGCATCAACTCCGGTTCTGCAACCAAGTAACCAATTCGCAA
>JAABYK010000366.1:4124-6993 GCA_011775825.1 Candidatus Zhuqueibacterota bacterium
AAAATTCGCATCAAATCGCCTTGTTGCAAATTCACACCGGTGGGGCTATTCGGCGAACAAAGAATGCAGAGATTAACCGGGCGCTCCTTTAAATACGAAATAATCATCTCGACCGGGAAAGACCAATCTGAGGCAAATTCAATTTCGGAAATCTCGGCTTCGGCAAGTCGGGCTAATTGCTGATAAATCGCAAACGTCGGCGTGACAAGCAATATTTTACTTCTGGCCGGCACGATTAGGGATATGAGCATTTGTAGTAACTCATTTGAGCCGTTCCCAATCAGAACCCGGTCCGGTTCAACCTCCAAAAACGCAGCCAGCTTTTCTGTTAAACGATGGTTGGTGTAAGATGGATAACGATTCCAGGGAAGCCTGGAGAATTCCTCCAAAATTTCCTTTTTGAACTCCGGTGGCAGGTCATAAGGGCTTTCGTTTTGGTTTAACTTGATGTCAAAATCAAAGCTTTTCAGCGAATACGGTTTGAGCGTCTGAATGACGGGTTTGACCGTGTGCAGAAAATTACTCATTCCGAATTTCCACAGATTGTTTGTGATTGAGCAGCCCCTCCAATTCAGCAAACTTTGCAACCGCGGGAGCAAGTTCCTGGAATCGCGTTTTCGAATATTTGAGAACAGAGGAAAATTTCATAAAATCCAGAACATTGAGAGAAGACGAAAACTTTGCCGTCTGTGCCGTAGGCAGGACGTGATTGGGACCGCTGCAATAATCTCCCAACACGACCGGCGTGGACGCGCCCAAAAAGATGGCACCGGCATTTCGAATGGAGGACAGGAGGCTATCCGCATTTCTGGTCATGATGTGCAGATGTTCGGGTGCAATTTCATTCACCAAATCAGTACCCACATCCAAGTCCGAAACCAACACCACAGCGCCAAAGTCTTTCAGTGCCGATTTCAGAATATCATTGCGAGCAGCCTTTTGCACCTTTGCTTCTGCCTTCTCCTGCACTTTTTCCGCAACTGTTTGGGAAGGCGTCACCAGAATTGCCCTGGCTTCAGGATCGTGTTCTGCCTGTGCAAATAAATCCTGGGTGACATATTCAGCATTGCTGCTTTCNNACCACTTCAGTTGGCCCTGCCAGAGAATCAATGCCCACCACGCCAAACAACTGCCGTTTGGCCTCATTGACATAAACATTTCCGGGGCCGACAATTTTATTTACTTTCGGAATGGTTCTCGTACCAAAAGCCAGGGCCGCCATTGCTTGCGCCCCTCCTATGGCAAAAATGTCCTTAACTCCAAGCAGGCCTGCAGCGGCTAACACAAGTTCGTTGACTCGGCAGTCTTTTGTCGGTGGGGTAACGAGTAAAATTTGCTCGACCTCAGCGATTTGCGCAGGAACAACCGTCATAATCACCGAAGAAGGATAACCCGCAGTTCCACCCGGGACATAACAGCCAACTCGCTCAATGGGCGTGTACTGCATTCCAAAGCTGCTGCCATCGCTCGTGTGTTCAATCCAGGTTTGCGGAAGCTGCTTTTCATGAAACTGTCTCACATTTTCGATGGCTGATAAAAAGATGGCTTTTATCTCCGGGTGCAGCTTTTCGACAGCTTCATCAATCTCGTCCTGAGACACCTTCAGTTCCTGCAAGCGGACCTGGTCAAACCGGTGGGTGAATTCCCGAACCGCTTCATTGCCGTGCTGTCTGACTTCCGAAATAATGTCCGAAACTTGTCGGATCACGTCCAAACTGGAAACGGTGGAAACGGTGCGACTGGATAAATAATCTTCCGGAGAATGGAATACCTTTAGCATGCTAGTAAATGACTTTATTTAACGGATATTCAATGATGTCTTCCGCACCGGCTTTCTTTAATAACGGCATGATTTCACGCACGATTTTCTCGTCGACGATGGTTTCCAGGGCTACCCACTCATTCCCCAAAAGAGGGGAAATGGTGGGTCGCTTCATGGCCGGCAGAATCTCCCGAATTTTTTCGATATCTCTTTGCTTTAGATTAAGCTTCAGTCCGACTTTTCCCGAAGCGTGAATGGCTCCTTGCATGAGCATGGCGATGCTGTCGATCTTTTCCTTCTTCCAGGGCTCCTTGTAACTTTGCTGATTGGCAATCAGCCGCACCGTAGAAGTCATAACGGTGTCTACGATTCGGAGTTTGTTCGCACGCAGTGAGCTACCCGATTCCGTGATCTCCACGATGGCATCCACTAATTCCGGAGTTTTGGCTTCTGTAGCACCCCAGGAAAATTCAACCTCTGCCTGCACATTGTGTTTTTTTAAATAATCTTTGGTGAGGTTCACGGCCTCTGTGGCAATCCTTTTTCCGTTTAAGTCCTGAACGCTCTTTATATCCGAGTTTTCCGGGACGGCCACAACCCATCTCACAGGCCGAAAACTGACTTTAGAATACACCAATTCTGCCACTTCTACGACTTCCGCGCCGTTCTCCATAATCCAATCTTTCCCCGTTATCCCCGCGTCTAAAACGCCATCGTAAATGTAAGCGGCAATTTCCTGAGCACGGATGAGAATGGCTTCCATCTCCTCGTCGTCGCTAGCGGGAAAATAGGATCGTTCGCGAATGGAGAAATTAAATCCGGCCTTGCTCAACAAATTCAGCGTGGCCTCTTGTAAACTCCCTTTCGGTAAACCAATTTTTAAAACCATCTCCGAACCTTCAATTAGACTTTATCAACTTTCATAAAACAAAAAACCCACTACCAAATGTTGATAGTGGGTTATGTGAATTTTGGTTTAAGAACGAATTAACGTATCAAAAATTTACACACTCACATAACCCGGCGCCAAACCAGTGATAGCCATCATGTCGGTGATAAATGTGAATGTGGAGTTTTAGATACCGTACGTTCATTTTTATGCTTTAG
>JAABYK010000366.1:7002-20264 GCA_011775825.1 Candidatus Zhuqueibacterota bacterium
AAATTGAATTATTCGGTCCTTACTGGCCGTGGATCTCCGCCCGGCGAAAGAAGGCACCCCAGGCAAACCAGTAAGCGTTGTACGATGAAGTTCTTTCTAACTTCATTCCAGCCAGCGGTCCATCAATGGCCTCACCGAGTACATTCCAGGTGGAGCTCGTTTCATCATCCTTGAAAGTAAACGGAAACTCCGTAACGTCTTCATCCAAGCGAAAGGTCAAAGTTTGTCCGTTCACGTCTCGAAGGTAGGAGATCACGAAGTTATCCTTACCGCTATCGACTACCAGAACTGGATTGTCCTCAACTACGTCATTGATGAGGCGAGATTTCTGTGCTAAATCAATCAAGTAAACCTTTGTTTTGTAATTATCGGGGCCTTCTCCAAACATCACACCATGAATGCGTTGCTTGGTGGGCAGCCGTCTATCATTCAATGTCACCGGGAAAAGAAATTTGGAATTTAGATTGGTGTAACCGGGATAAGCGGAGCCCGGGATATTGTAAGGACGATCATGTCCGGTGTCGGTGGAAAGGATCACACTGTTAGGGAATAACTTCTTCCACGTCCCCCATGATGTTTCTATTGATGGAATGACCTTTTGCCTGGTGTCCTTCAAGACGCCCTGGTCACTTTGTAAACGCATCTGTGGCCAATGGCTGTCCGTCTGCCTATCGAACATGATGAGGTTGTTATTAAAGAGCAATCCGGAGACCCCAAATGTCAAATTCCGTCCCGCATTATTTCCATCAAAAACAATCGCCGTGCCCGTCAACGGACAATAACTTATGGTAATGAGGCTATTGCCTGGAGACGTCTCGTTGACCACCTCATGCCAGTCGAGAATGGCGTAAGGATACGCTCTTGCCTGTCCATCGACCACGATCCCGACCACCAGATTTTCATCACTGAGATAATCTGCCTCAGAAGCAGGGATCGTTTCAGGATCAAACAGCGATGGGATGCCATCTTTACTCACGCCACCGAAAAAGATCTGATCTTCCGGGATGTTCCAGGTGCCGATGGTGTCTTCAAAAGGCTGATCGGACTGACACGAAACGAATACTAATACAAAAACAAACAGACCGACGGAGAAAAGCTTACTCACCTTCATACAACTCGCCTTTCAACTATTCATTTGGCAGGATTTCGAAATTGACTTCGGCGGCTTTGCCAGCTTCGACGATCACCTCTTTTTCAAGGGTTCCCAATGCTTCATGCCAGGCACGAACCTTGTACGACCCCGGACTAACATCGGTGATGGTGAACTTACCGCTTTCATCTGTGACGGCATAAAAAGGATGATCCATCACCGCAATATAGGCGCTCATGTGATCGTGAACGTCGCACTTGAAATAATAGGTTCCAACTTTATCGAGCTTTTGGGTGATTTTTTTCAAGAATTTTGGCTGAGCTTTATTGAAAACCGTATTCTTGGGGTCCAGACCATCAAAATACGCATGGACATTGTGCAAAATGCCATCATTATTCAAAATCTCAAGTTCCGTTCCAACAGGTAGAGCCTGAACATGTGGAATATAGCGACAGCCCTCTTGATTCAGAGTTGCTGTTTGACCTCCGCCCGATTTCTTTTCTCCTTCTGCGTCCACGAGTGTAATAACCACATTCTTCAGTCCATGGTTGTCTTCGGAAACCACAAATACTTCCGAGTATTGAAACGCCCCGCAAACCTGCTGATCTTTGGTGATGGTTATCTTTTGCTTTTCGGGATATTCCTCAGGGAAACTCACGATCCCGGTAACGGAACCACCGTTTAGGGCCGCTTCGGCTCCAATGGCTTTTGCGACACTTTCTGTTGTACTTAACCTTGTAAGTACGAGAACGGACGACAGCAATAAACCAGCAGTCAAAGTAATTTTCACAAAATTCTTACTTAACACAGTATTATACTCCTTCACTTTGGTTAGTTTTAAAAACATCAGTTATGGGAGATATTGCTAAGCGGCGTAAAACCGGGAACTCTCGCCCCTCCCTGCGGAGGATCCGAAATGAAATTCTTCTGGTTAGTGTCTGAACGAAAACGGAAGAATCACGTCATTCCGGCCATCTTTTGAGACGGAAACTATTCATTTTAGGCGTCGAGATTCCAACCTACCCCATAGCGGAATGTCTCGAAAGGCTGTTTTCATTCAGACACCAGTCTAGTTAAATCGCCATTTACTCCTTTTAGGTGCAAAAGATTTCAAATAAGCATACAAGTCACCGAATTCTGACTCTTCCATGTAGTTTCCGTAATCAGGGCAGGAAAAGGGTGGAGCCGGTTTGTTCGGATCCAGCGGCTCGGGAAATGTCTTTTCCTTGAGTCTCGCCAGGAGTTCTTCCTTGGTGTAGTTCACGGCTGTTTTCTTCAAACCAGGCATGATTTCATTTGGGGCCATGTTTGGATTTCGTATGCCTCCGCTTCCTGCCTCTCCGTGACAAGCCCAACAGGCAAAACGTTTAAACACCAATTCCCCTCTCTCCTTGGCATCATTTCCCAGAAAAAAGTTGGTTCGAAATTCCCACTCCTGTGACTCAGAGTTTTCCTGGCCTTGCTGGGTGTGGAGATATGCTGCCAATGCCTCGATTCCTTTTTCAGGAATGTGAAAGTTCGGCATAAACGTATCCGGTTTGAATGCGGGCGGATCGGCAAGCCAAACCTGTTCCCAAGCCTCGGTCTTCCTGATGCCCACCCAGGTCAAGTCCGGACCAACAAATCTCCCCGTTGAACCAATACGATGGCAAGCCAGACAGTCATAATCCTCGAATAACAGGTCTCCTTTATCAACTACGGGGACATCTTTGGCCAGTATTTGTTCTGTTTCCAACTCTTTTTTCATTTTGGTCAGGTATCCTACAGCCATATCCAATTGTTCCGGGCTAAAATCAAACTTGGGCATTTTGGTACCCGGTTTCACCTGTTGTGGGTCGGACAACCAGCGTTTGAGCCACTCTTCTCTCCTGCGGTTACCAATTTGATTCAATCTCGGCCCAACTGTACCACCACGTTCGGCGATTGTATGGCAGCTCGTACATTGATAGGTCTGTACGATTTCACTCTTCAGAAAAGCTGTTTGTGGGGTATTCTTCCAGTCAGTGTCATCGCTATTATCTTGAGCCGTCGCGACTGCCGTTCCAAAAACCACAAACACTATTGTAACAAAGGAACATTTCAGTCTTTTCATACTCTCCTGGTTTGTTAGTTTAATATTTCTTGCATGTGAAGGCACAAAAAGAACGCGGTGACTTTCGTCCCCACCTGAAAATCACCGCGCTCGCTTTCTTTATAAGAGACTAAAACCAGATCAGTTCTTTTTACCCATCATCTTTTTCATCATTTCGGGGACTTCGCCAACAGATACCTTATCATCATTACTCAAAGTGGTAACATACGCGCTCAGCGCCTTAAACTCTTTGCTCTTGTGATCCAAAGGTTGCGCTGCCATAAACATCATAACACAGTTGTTGGCCATATCACCGACCGTGATAACTGCATCATTCGGAACTTTATATTTTGGAAATGTCGCTGCAGCGCCGACAAGGGTTGGAATGGGGAGCTTGTAAGGTTTGCCGGTCAGTTCGCTCTTCATGGGAGTTTCTGCTTCACCGCCAGTGGTTCCACCGCCGGGATGACAGCTCGTACAAGCCTGACCGTTTGTGCTGAGTGCATCTTTGGAGTTAAACAATTTTTCTCCATATTCGATGTATTCTTCCTGGGTTTCCTTCAGGTGCTCCGGAAGCTTCATCATCGCCTGTTTGCTGGACATGAATCTGTCCATGTTTTTCATGGCCTTGTTTTTCATCATCTGCTTCTGTTCTTTGGTAAGGGGCTTCGGATCATGATCCTGTGCTGCGAGATTCCCCACGACAACAACTGCAAAAACCAATGCAATACCTAAAACAGTTGTCAATACTCTCTGAGCGTTCATAAAGACCTCCTTTAAATTAATAGTAGGACGGAATTTATCAGTATTAACTCTTTGAAATAACTTGACCTCTCACCTCCTTTCCTCATTGAAACTCTTGACACATATTGGCACAAAAAATTACATGCCCTTTTGTGCAAAAATTATTTTAACCCGTGAAACAAATTACTCCTTCCAATTATTCCTTAAAGCCAATAAAAAAACCTCGAAGGTATTGCCATCTTCGAGGTTTAATTCTGGCCTCAACAACTTTTGGGTAGAGATCAGAGCAGCCTATAGCTTTCTATCTGAATATAGTGAGAATTTGTGAATAGGGTACCTGAAACCACAGCCTGCCGTCGCAGCAACTCGGGTTTTCGAAATAGTTCCTGGTGATTTTCTGTATGCAAAAAAGTCCAAACTGTTTCATCCTCTGCTTTCAATCCCGGACGATGGCCGAATTTATTGTGAACCAACCCCTTCACATCTCGGGATAGGAACTCACAATCTAAACAAATGATTTCGCCTTTCAATTCAGCTCTCTCATAGACTTGATCTGAGGTTGCCAAATTGGCATCGAACGGCTGGAAAAGCAACTGTGCGGCTGGCAGGACGACCAGGCAAGCAATCACAGCAACGGCCAACGAAGCCGCCACAGGGCGATATTCGAATATCAGGTTGAGCAGATTCCAAAATCCCGGTGTCTCCCCATTTCTTAACAATTGTCTCCTGATCCGTCGTTGTAGATAAATAGGCGCCTTTACAAGAGGCACTCTTTCGTGAATTAAGCGTTTGACGTCGTTCTCTTCTTCGTATCTTTCCATACAATGCGGACAGGTTTCTAGGTGCGCTTTGACCTCTTCATACTCCCTGGGTTTCAACTCGCCATCGATGTAGCCTGTAATCAGTGCCGAAAAACTGTTACAATCTTGTCTCATTGCTTAAACATCCTCCACTTTGTACATGGTCTTAGTCTGGTTTGTCAATAATGCCACTACGGACTGCGTATTCCATCAAATAATTTTGGAGTTGCTTTCTCCCTCGCGAAAGTCGTGACATAACCGTTCCGATCGGACATCCGACAATTTCGGCAATTTCTTTATATGAAAATGATTCGATGTCCGCCAAAATCACCACGGTTCGGAAATCATCCGATAATTGCCCCAGTGCGGAAACGATTTCATCATCAAATAAAGCATCGTAATTGCTCTCTTTAAACTTCTCCGGAAATTGAGTAGACGCCTCATCGTCATTCACATTCTCGACATAAACAGAGCTTATTTTATCAAATTCAACGCGAGGAGGCTGCTTGGATTTCTTTCTATATTGATTTATGAATGTGTTGGTTAAAATCTTGAATATCCACGCCTTAAAATTACTTCCCCTTTTGAATTTGTGAAAAAACCTGAAAGCGCGTACATAAACATCTTGAACCAAATCTTCGGCGTCTAACTCGTTTTTTGTCATCCTTAACGCGGTGCTGTACAACGAATCCATGTGCTCAAACGCTAAACCCTCAAATTCTCTGCGCTTCTGCACTATGTATGCATTCGTTTCTTGTGAATCCGTGGCCATTTAAGAGTTGTCGCTTTGGGCAATCAATTCAAAAAATACTAATGGAACTTGTTCAATAATTAATTAGCTTTTGTGAATTCAGTCACACACTATGTGGAAAGCATAGTGTGAGCGCATACAATACATTGCATTCGTTTTCGAGAATTTTGTATTATTGAACAGTCTCTAATGGGTGAATCTTTTAACAGTTAATTACACAGAACAACGCTTATTAAAAAAATATTCCCCGTGACTACAAATCTGATTCGTCTTTCCATCTGACAATACGCCATTTGTTGTCTTGGTCACTTTGTTCGAATGTGAATATGGCGGTGCCAGTGATTATGAAATTGAATTCAGAGCCAAATAAACTTAAATTGAATCTTATGAACCGTTTCTCGCGGCCACCTTCCCGTTCTGAAAAAATTGTATTCAGAAACTTAAGGTCGATGACATCGAACGTCCGGAACAGCCTTCCGGTTGTTTTCAAATCTGTATCCCTTCCCCAGGTTACGAAGCTTCCCGAGGGGCCTAAGTTCGGGTCAAAATATTCGAACACAAAAGACTCGTCTAACACGTCGCTATAAATCAGAGAATCTTTAAAAGTGTAGGCGAGCTGAAAGTTTTCTAGGACTTCTTTCGGGGATTGTTGCTCAGTAATGACATTGGTTAAATCCTGGCCTTCATCTAATTCAGGTGCGAACGGATTGAAACATCCGGAGACCAGTATTATCAACGAACCGACTGTGGCGGAGAAAGGAACAAGGGGTATCCAGAACAATCGGAAGAAACGCATGCCGATATACAAAAAGTACTGGACAAAAATAAAAAAGCGGTGCATTAAGAAGTGCACCGCCTTCTGATAACTGACTTGCTTCGCGACTTTATTTCAGCTTAAAAATAACCGGAATAGCCACCCAAACCTTAACAGGCTTGTCTCTTTGAAGTGCAGGTTTCCACTTCACGCTTTTAATTGCGTTGATGGCTGCATCATCACAACCGCTGTGTCCAAGAGACTTGAGAATTCTTGTGTTCTCGACTTCGCCCTGTTTGTTTACAAGAACGTGCACAATAACTTTACCCTCGATACCAGCCTTACGGGCAATCTCTGGGTATTTCAAAGCACGTTGGATTGCTCTAAATCCGCCGATTGGTCGTGGTTCTTCGTCATAAGCAACAAATATATTGACATTGCCATCATCTTCTGGTGGTGGAGGCGGCGGTTCCGGAATATCGGACAAATCAAGATCCGTAGATTCGATGGTCAAATCCTCTGGCACATCTTCGCTTTCAGTCGGAATGGGCACAGATGGTTTTGGTGGCGGAGGTGGCTTCTTAATCTGCTCGGTTGGAGGTATATCTGCCACCTCAATTTGGATTTCTGGCGTTTCCGTTTCCGTGGCTTCCAGATCAATTGCTCGCAAGGATTGAAAAATCAGGATCATCAGAAATAATGAAATAACCATGCTGATTTCAATCACTTTGCGATACTTCAGTTTTAAGTTCGCATCTGGATTCTTTTTCATAACAACTCACCTCTAATTATTTAAAATGCTGGTTTAGCGGAATAGTTTATATTTAACGCATCAGCTTCCCGAAGCTCCTCTTGGACATCCGTCACGTCTCCCATTTTCGTGTCTTTATCAATCTTCATGGACACGAGTTTCAAAGGATGAAGAGGATCGATTCGTTTCTGATACATGATCTTGGAAATATCATTCATATCCACAAACTTGTCATCGATTGAGACCGTGCCGTCTTTGCTGATCCATAAATAGGCGACATCTCGTTTTCCTTGAAGCTTCTCAATTTTTCTTGCACTTGGAAGCCTAACCGGTAACCCGGAAAACTCTTTAAACACTGAGGACACCATGAAAAAAATCAACAGAAGGAAAACGATGTCCGGTAACGAGGAAAGTGGAATACCACTTTTGGCTTTTTGTTTGCTTTCGAACTTCACAACACCCTCCTATTCACTTTTCGGGCTCAGCAATGGATATTCGGGTTGCGTTGGCCACTTTAAGCTCGTCCAAAGCTTGGATATAAGTATCGTACTGGGTTTCTCTATCCGTTTTCACCGAAACGATTAATTTAGGATTTTCTTCAAGCTTACGCTCTATAATGCGATGGATTTCATTAACAGGTACAATCTCGTCATCCAATAGCACTTCACCCTGAGCGTTGATCAGTAGGTTCGTAATATTCTTGGTTCGGACTTCTGTCTGTTCACCCTTTGCCGGCAGCGTGAGGCCGATCCCCCGGTCAACATCAATGGTCGTCGTTACAAGAAAGAAAATCAACAGTAGAAAGGCGATATCCGCAAGTGAAGCCATCGGAATTTCGGTCATACGGGATTTCTTTTTCTCAACTAACATAGAGAATACTCCCTAACCAATGAGGGTTAACAAATTATCGTAGACATAGAAAAGTCATCTACCTCGATTAGCGTCTACTAATAGAATGGATAAGAACCGAAAAGGTTTCAAAAAATCGAAGAAAGGGAAAGCTTCTTAGGCTGCTTTTACCCCCTCTTTCTCTTTCTCCATCTCAATGAGTGTATCGACAAAGTCAACAGAACTTTCTTCCATATCAACGATGAGCTTGTCAACTTTGGACACGAAATAGTTGTTAAAGAATTGCACGATAATCGCCACAACCAAACCGAAAAGCGTGGTTAATAACGCAACGGAAATACCGCCTGCGACAATCGATGGAGAAATATCATTGGCCTGTTCAATGGACCTGAATGCTTCGATCATGCCCCAAACGGTTCCAAGGAATCCCAACATTGGCGCAATACTCACGATGGTAGACAACCATACGAGGCCTTTTTCCAGGAAAGCCATCTCAATCGATCCGGCATTCATGATCGCCTTCTCGACATGTTCCACGCCACGATCAACGCGCAGCAGGCCTGCGTGGAAAATGGAAGCAACCGGCCCTCGCGTATTCGCGCAAACCTCCGTAGCTGCTTGAACCCCACCTTCATTCAAAGCTTTCTTAATGGTGTTTAAAAATTTGCGGGTATTAACTGATGCACGGGACAGAGTCCAAAAACGTTCCAGACTGATGGCAATTCCAATCACAAGACAGATCAAAATCGGCCACATGAATCCGCCACCCTTGTTGAACAGTTCCAACAAATCCATTACTCTTTTTCCTCCCTTGGCTTAGTTTAGTTGGTAGAGAGACACCGCGATTTTCCAAAAATGTTGCAAAAGTATAACTAATTTAAGACTAAAAGTCAACATTTTTTTTAATTTACAGCCTTTGGGCCAAAGCGTACTGCCTATGGCTCCGTGTTGAGACCTGCAATTTTGGCAGCCTCCGAAAACAATTTCAATGCGCTCTGTACCTGTTCATCACCGAGGATTTCGATCTGATGATACTCTACCGATCCCCATAAGTGCCGTGCTATTTGGCTTTTAATGCGTCGCTTAATGAAACTTTCGTCGCGTTCGATATGTTCTTGCTCAACTTCAACACCTTTCGATTTAGCCAATGAAAGGACGTCCTGAACCATCTGTGCGTCTACTTCAAAACCGTTCCTGAACGTGGCAAAATCGCGTTTCAAATCCCGGTGTTTCGTCGCATACTTTGAACCAAATTCAAGAAAAACCTGTCGTTGCATGAGTTTAATCGTTGACTTTGCGAGGGATTTCGACTTGACAAACACATCGGGTGAAATCCCCCCTCCTCCATAGACCTTTCGGCCCGTGCTCGTGGTGAAAACCGGTTTGTTCGCAGTGCTGTCTGCCATGGCATTTGGATCGACATCATCCCAGCCTTCGGAGATATACTCGTGGATACCATTGTCATACGCTCGCTGAATCAAGCGACCACTCGGCGTGTAATAGCGAGCAATGGTCACTCGTAGTGCCGAACCGTCCTTCAGAGCAACTTGATTCTGCACCAGTCCTTTTCCGAAGCTGGTGACTCCGACGATCAATCCACGATCCCAATCCTGCATTGCCCCTGCAACAATTTCTGATGCACTGGCAGAGCCATGGTCAATAAGTACAATTAAAGGAATTCCCGGGTGGGTGACGTCTGCGGTCGAGTAATAATCCTCATTTGAACTCGGAATTCTGCCTCGTGTGTAAACAATCCGTTTCCCTTCCTGCAAAAGCTTGTCAGCCATTTCCACAGCTTGCTCCAGATAGCCACCCGAATTGCCCCTCAGATCCAGAATGAGTTGCCTCATGCCCTGTGCATCCAGATTTTGCAAGGCTTCTTCAAACTCATCCTTTGTGGTTTGGGCGAAACGCCCCACCTTGATGAACCCAGTTTTCTCGTCCATCATAAACGCTGCAGTCAGGCTATAAATGGGAATCTTGTCTCGGGTAATCGTTACATCGAAGGGCTCCTCAAAACCCGGGCGCATGATTTGAATCGTGACCGTCGTACCTTTGCGGCCTAAAAGTTTTTCCCGAACCCCTTGCTCCGTTATGCCATAAGTAGAGGCGCCCTCGATTTTGATAATTTTGTCACCCGGACGCAGCCCCACCTCTTCGGAAGGAGACCCTGAAATCGGGGAAACAATCGTGGGAAACTTATTATTAACCACAAACTCGATTCCTATGCCCTCAAATTCACCTTGAAACTGCTCATTGATCTCCTTCAAGCGATCTTTCGAAATATAAACCGTATGGGGATCCAATTGCTCCAATGTGCCGCTGATGGCGCCATCCACCAACGCCTCAGGATCAACCTCCTCGACGTAGAATCGATCGACAATTTTGATCACTTCCAAAAAGCGTTCGATCTGCTGGTAAATGTTCTTGCCGGTGGCAAAAAGATTGAATTGTAAAGAAACGACCAGCAGAACGCCGCCAATTGACATCGCAATAAGACTTTTCGTAAACCTGTTCATGGCTCTATCTTTGTACTTAGAAATTCCTTCAAAGATTTTATTACTTAGTTAGTATGGATATGGATTCGTTTTTCTAAGTTTGGCTATCGTCGCAATGAACGCTGGGTCTGAAGCGTAGTGGAGGGCCAATCCGACTTGATCGGCTTCTTATGTGCTCTTTATCACAACTCACTTTCATCAATTTCTGCAACCTTCATAAAGTGCTTCAGTAAGCCGATTTTTAGCGGGCTCTTTCCATGTATGGGCACGGAAATCCGCACCGGAGTCCCTTCTTTTGCGTAAATGTGATGACTTCCTTTCATTCTCCGTAATTCCCAGCCCTTCTTCTCAAGTAGCTTTGCAAATCCTTTCCTGAAATAGGCTTTCACACCGCCACTTCCAGGACTTTATCCTTTTCGGTAACCTCGATATTCCTTATGTCTACGGACAAGCAACCCTCGACAGCCTCGTAGATGTTGCTTAAAAGTTCGTCGAATGTCTCATCCTGAGTGGCACAGCCTGGAATGGAGGGAATTTCGGCCCAATAGCCTCCTTCTTCCGCTTCATGGACAATTACTTTTAGCTTCATAAAATGACCTCAGTTTATTATATCAAACGCACTAACGGAATCGTTTCATGTATGAGTAATAAGCATAAAATGAATAAGAACAATCAATGGTTTTTCTTTCCGACCTTGCCCGACGTCTCTCGGATAAGCGGTACGCTTCGTGATTCATGAATTATCCAGGCTATAAGATCATTCCACAACTGTAACTATTTTATAATACAATATTTCTGCACGGTAGTCAAGATTTATTTACCTTCACGAGTCCTGAATCATTAAGCTTCGTTGCCAGTAGAATCACAATTCCAGCCCAATCGAAATTCTGTGCGTATCGCCCAAATTGGAACCAAATGAAGCGAACCCATAATCCAGACGATATTTTTTGAACAGAACACCCAATCCGCCGCCGACGCTTTTATCGTCAAAACCGGTTTGATAGCCAAAACGAAACGCGAAAAGTCTTTGAAGCTGCAACTCAGCACCCAAATTTCCTCTTAAGTCCGTGTCTCTCACGTTCACTGCATCTGCTGCGAGCAAAAGGTCTCCTTCGAGGGAAGGCAAGGGCAGCCGATATGAAGCTCCGACGCGAACTGTGGTCGGCAGGTCAATCGACTCATCCTTCAGCGTCCCCATCGAGCCAAGGTTCTGAGCCGTGATGGCGACGGTCAGATCATTTTCAAATGGTCTCAGGCTGAGACCAAAATCGGCTGCAAATCCGGCTGCGCTTTCGATGAATATCTTCTCATATAAATATTTAATGGTAATCCCGCCGCTTAACCTGGAACTGAAAGCATGACCATAAGATACACCAAACGCGATGTCATTTGCATCAACCGTTCCAAGCGGCTCTTCGGACGGCTGAACCCGGCGTTCGATGCCCCCGACATTATTTGAATAGATACTAAGTCCAACCGATCCTTTAAGCGCAGGAAAAGCGAAGGCGACAAATTCGCTCGAAATATCTTGAATCCATTCTGTGTGTGTGAATGCCAATTGGGTTTTGGGTACATAGGACAACCCAGCCGGATTCCAGAAGGTGGCTGTGGCATCGTCCGCAACGGCTGTGAAGGCTTCCCCCATGCCGCCGGCGCGCCCGCCCACACCGACTTTTAGAAAGGCCAGGCCCGTCCCCCCTCCAGTTTGGCCTGAGCCAGGATTCACGAAAAGTAGGCAGATGATTGCTGGTAAGATTATGAAAGATAAAACGCTTCTCAATTCTTACTCCGTAGTTAAATTGGTATCTTTCCTTCGTGAAAGTAAACTTTACTAGTTTAGTAAAGTTCTATTGCTGTCAGAACTGAAACACCCAGGTAAACACGTGCTCTTCTTCCGGCCGATCTCCGGGCGCGGTGAAGGCGTAGTTCAATTGGGACATTTTACCGAATACGCTAAAGTCATAACCTGCACCGGCAGTCAAAGCACCGTCATCGAAGCCGCCACGAAGAACAAAATTTTGTTTGAAATTTCCCTCTGCACCGATGTGCACCTCACTGTCCAACTCATTGCTGTCCTCAAAATCGAAAGCCAGAATCAAACCCGGTACCTGCGGCAGGTTCACAGCAAAGCCGGCACGAATGATCTTCGGAAATTTGTTGATGACTTCGGAACCGTCTTCGCCGAACAGTTTGTCCGTATTCCACTTATATTTGGAACTAATATCCCGGACAGAAATTCCCAGCGTCACCCAGTCGAGTGGTTGCAAACGCGCCCCAAAATCAAATCCCACACTGGACGCCGAGATGGTCTCGCCATCGATGCCGATATCCGGAAATCGATTCCAGAGCACCTTGACTGACAAACCGAGAGCCAGAACTTCGGCGGGATTCAAGGCGAATGAAAACACAAACGCATTTTCCGAATTAGAGAATCCACCCAAGGACTGGCCATCCGTGTCGCGCCCGTCGATGTCGTCAATGCCAGCGCGAAGCCAGGAAAGCGCAAACCCACCCGCAAGGGCTTCTTCTTCGCTCCCCTGTATTTCGGGCTGAACCGGCATGCCAAATCCGATAAACGTAAACTGTCGATCCAGGGAAAGAAACCGATACGAGGCCATGATTTCTTTATTCTCAAGAAACGGCAAACCCGCCGGATTGTAATAGCTCGCTTCAATACCTCTTGCCAAGGCCACGTAGGCATCGCCCATCGCCTTCGCTCTGGCGCCGACTCCTACCCTGAGAAATGCACCAGCTACCCCACCCTGCGCAGACACTTCCTGTGCAAAGCCGATGACGAACAGCGAAAACAAAGCCAACGTGATTAGTCTGATTCTCTCGCAACAACAACTCTCTTTCACTACCAAATCCTTTCTAACTAACAAGGATAACTAACTAGTGGCTGAACGAAAACTCGTTAGGGCAGGTCATTCCGGCATTGTTTTGTGCCGGAATCT
>JAABYK010000619.1:0-5680 GCA_011775825.1 Candidatus Zhuqueibacterota bacterium
CATCTTCATCAGGATCGTTGTCGTTATTCAAAACGTTGATCGTCACACCTGTGTCCTCAGGGGTGCTTGCCTGATCGTTGACAGCCGTGGGCGCGCGATTTTCGATTTCAGGAGCGGGTGGCTCGGTAATCCTCAGAAACGTGTTGACATCGACGTTGGTGAAGACCTGGGTGGTATCGCTTACCGGCCATTCAACCACCACAGAATCCACTTCGTTAGCATCGCCCAGGCCAAATTCGACGCTCAGGCTGTTTTGTCCGCCCCAACCGCCTCCGGTCTGGCCACTGATTTCAGCCATCTGCCAGAGATCTTCACCGGAGATCTGAGCTTTTACCCTGACTTTAGCTCCCAGGGCCGACAGGTTGGAGACCCTGCCCTCGCAGGTAATGTTCAACCAATTACTGTTATTCGTCCCCTGCTCTTTATTATTTAAGTACAGAGAGTTCTGGCCTTCTCGAGTGCCGTTGGCGACAAAGAGATCGACATAGCCGTCTCTGTTGTAATCTCCCCAGGCACAGCCGTTGGATGCCTCCTGGTCAAAAATCAAGTTACCTCTGATGGTGCTTCGCGAAGGATCGATTTTGTTCAAACTGCCGTTGCCATCGTTGAAATACAAAAAGTTGGTATTTTGCTCTGCGTTATCCAGGTTGAACAAATCGCCGAGATTGGTCACATAAAGGTCTAAATCACCATCGTTGTCAAAATCGCCCCAGGCGCTGCCAAAAGAACGCCCTTCATCATTGGCAAAATCTCCGCTGTTGACTGTGTTAAAGGTGTAATTGCCTGCTGCACCCTCATTTCTGAGCAAAACGTTTTTTTCAAGTCGGTTGGCCAGAAACAAGTCGAAATCGAGGTCATTGTCATAGTCCGCCCAACTGACGCCCATGGTGAACGCCGACTCATTGATCCAATTGCCGACATCGGAAGCATCCAGTTTAACGAAGTTGTAATTGCCTTCTTCACCTTGATTTTGATAAAAAGAATTGACCCCAAAGTTGGCCACAAAAAGATCCAAATCGGCGTCGTTGTCATAATCGGTCCAGGCGGCACCGAACGAATCATCAGATTCGGTGGCAACCTCACCTTCCTCCACCAGCCGGAATGTGCCGTCTCCCTCGTTGTGCCAGAGGGAGTTGGTGCCCAGATTGGCCACAAAGAGATCCAGCCAGCCATCGTTGTCGTAGTCCCCCCAAACGCCGCTGTTCGAATCCTTTTTCAGAATATTATTGTCGTCGGGCAGGGTTAATGCATTGCCGTTAGAGTCGAAATAAAGCGGCTCATCTGCCCTTTGCAGAACGCCGCCAACGTTTCTGTACAAGTTATTCGGCAGGCCGGAACCGTCCCCCACTCCGTTTGCCACAAACAGATCCAGAAGACCGTCGCGATTGTAATCTCCCCAACTTGCGCTAAATGAAACGGTCACGTCCGTCGCAACGTCTCCGATTTCCACTTTGGAAAAACTTTGCCCGTCCACGTTTTGAAACAACAAGTTAGGACTTTCAACAAAGGTAGGAACAAACAGGTCCGGCAAGTCATCATTGTTGAAATCGCCCCAGACACCGGCGCCCGAAAAGCCGCCGCCTGTAACCGCCTCCGAATCGGTGATCCGCTCAAAAAATGTCTCCGAACCCGGGCTGCCGGACGTGCCCTGATCGCCGATATGATCGCTTTCGCCTTCTGCGTATTGGGCGGTCACCCGATAAATGTAGTTTGTCGATGGGGTGGTCGATTGGTCAACAAAGGTGGTCTGGTCGGCGGGTACCATTTCGAGAAATTCGAGCGGCGCGTTGGCCTGATTGAGCTGTCGGTAAATATTGTATCCAATTAAATTCACGGAGCCGTTGCAGATCGCTTCGATTTGGGCAGATGTTTTGAAAATCGGCGCCTGTGAACGGCCAATGCTTAAATTCGGTGCAATTTGGGTATTCGAAAACTCCGGATTCGCCACGTCAATCTCTCGAAAATTGCTCAGGTTGCCGGCCTCATCACGGATGGCAAAGGGAACGACGACATTGGTTTCTCGCCCGAAACGGATGCAGACCTCAAACGACAGGGTACCCGAAGAATTGCCGCCATCCCGACCAATGGACTGGGGATCGAATTCTATGCGGGCGCCGAACGGCGTGACCGCCGATACCAAGGTAACTTCTACCTCGTTCGTCACATCTGCCTGGACTTGATCGTCATACTCAACTGTAATTTGGTAAGTGGTTCCCTGGCTGCCATCATCAAAGGTACATCCACTTCCCAACTCCTGGATGGCTTCATTTGACAGGGAAGGGGCGGCCTCGTTGAATGGGATGCCCCATTCTATCTTGACGTAAGGTGTGTTCTCTAAAGGCGTTTGAGCCAGATCGGCCAGGCCCAGACCTGTTGGTCGGAGAAAGTCCGAAAGTCGAGTGACAAATATGTCTGTGTCATCTGCAACCAAAGTCGTCCTGGGATAGGTTCCGAACGTGACTGCGTCCGAAAAACCTCCTACGATAAAACTGTTTTGCAACGGAATTTCTTCAAAATCAAGCTCCGGGGCGCTAAAAGAAAATTGCTTACTCACAACGCCTCTCACCACGTCCTCGCCGGCACCTCCAAGTTGTTTCGCCCATTGAAATTGGCCTAATTGATTGTATTTGGCAATAAACACATCCTTGTCTCCGTTGCTGGTCAATGTGGTCTCATTGCGTTCGCCTTCTTCGAACACAAGGGTTTCCTCAAATTCACCCACCACCTCTGTGGTCACGAATTGCGGTCCTCGATCATCGGCTCCTAAATCTATTGTGGTCACATTTAAGCTTCTATCCAAACCCGGGCCGCCTGCACTTTTGGCAAAAACAAAGTTGCCGCCGAAATCATATCTGGCAATAAAAAAGTCGCTCCCGCCTTTACTGGAGAGGGTAACTGCACCATCGCCAAAATCCGCATCAGCCGTAAAAAAGCCTGTGACGATTACAACTTCTGCGCCGATGTCGCCTTCCACCGCAGATACTTCCCGACCTTGATCGTCAAATGGACCACCTGCACGTCGCACCCAATCAAAATCTCCAGTGAGAGCATCGAATTTTGCAAGAAAAATATCCTTATCGCCGTTGCTTCTCACGACGTTTCCGCCACCAAAGTCCACCTCATTGGAGAATTCACCGCAGAGAAAAAAATTACTGACAGCTCGAGTTATTCCATAGCCGCGATCATCGTCAGAGCTGCCGAATGATTTGCCCCAGCGAACATTTCCGTTTCGATCGTATTTTACCAGGAAGATGTCGCCCCTGCCTTCATTGGAAAAGTCCAGGGTGCCGAAGTCGGCGTCACCCCTAAAGAAGCCCGTGATAATCGGCCCGTCGTTTACGCTGCTGGAAAAATCATCATCGAGCACGTCAAACAGACGGTCGTTCAGATCGCTGCCGCCTCTTCTTACCCATTGGAAATTCCCGTCCAGATCAAAGGCGGCGATAAACACATCGTTGGCACCGAGGCTCACGATGCTGTCCGCGACGCCGAAGGTGGCCGTGCCCCGAAATTGACCCGCAACAAAGATTTGTTCTCCCACTGAAATGGTTTTGGGGATAACATCGTCTGAACCGACTCCGGCTTTGACGACCCACTGCAAGTTGCCATCGTTGTCATACCGCGCCAGAAAGCCGTTCGGGTTATTGCTTGTGCTGGTGAAGGTGGTTTCATGGGGTCCGTTTTGATCAAATGTCACCGTTCCCTGAAATTCACCCGTGACGAATATCGCATCTAGAAGGTCGAAGGTTTCTTTTTTATCAATGCCATTTGCGACGGCATTTCCGGTGGCGCTTTCCTGCTCCACCCAACAAAACCCGTTGCTGACATTTTGTGCAAATAGGTGGGTGCCCCCAATCGACACACAGATTGCCAGTATCAAAATTGAAAATAGTTTCTTCATGATGGTTCCTCGGAGATTCTCTAAAACCCCAGTGAATTGACAATTTAGAACTATTTATTGCCTGACCGAAAACTTGACCGTACTTCTCATTCCGGCATGGTGTTAAGCTTGTCCCTGCGAAGGCAGGGGCCGAAATCTCCTTGGGTTAGGCAGGAGATTCCCAATTAACGCACTCGGGAATGACCGCTTCAGGCTGCTTTCGGTCAGACATGATTTAGAACGTGACGGCCGCCCCAAACACGGGCACCAGGTTCGATCTCAATCCCCCGTCGTGGAAAGAGATCAAGGTGTTCGCGAACAGAAGATATCGTTCCGAAGGTGCATATTTCAAACCCAGAGAAGCGCTGAACATATTGTCTCGATCGTCTTCCGGAATATTGCTGATTTCAATATTCCGTTGGAAATTTGCGTCACCTTGACGGTCTTGATTAAAATTCAAAGTTCTCGTCCCCGGGAAGAGCACAATCTTGTCGGATGAAAGATCATACTCGCCCAGGACATCTAAGACGAATGTGAGCCCTTCGGTTACTTTTTGATCGAAGCCAGCAAAGAATTCGAACTCATCGCTGTCAAAATCGGCCGAGCGTCGATCATAGGCAAGCACAAGATGGGGCGAAAAGGAGGTTGTGGTATTTGAAATCAGCCACGCAAATTTGACGTTGGTTTCGCCGGTGCTCAAAAAGTCCGCTTCGTCGCCAGTGGGGATTCTCACATCGACGAACGCCCCCATATCCAGGTTTGGTCTTCTGAGAAATCTGTATTTGAGTCTCAGAGAGACGTCCCCGATGCCCGTGGTGCTTTCGTCGTAATCAAAGGTGGTTTCGAGTTGCGGTTGAAATCCATCGCCGTTAAAGGAGTTCGCGGCCCGCCCGGCGATCAAAAAGCTGGTGCTGTTGATGACGGCCCGGGCCTGGCCCTGCAAGCTCACGTTGATGATGGGCACGGCGAAGCCGATATCGAAGTTCGACGTCAGACCAAATGTTGCAAAAAATGTAAACACGCTGGCATTCAGGTCCATGTTCGGGAACACATCGATGGTTTCCGTTTCCAGCGTCGATTGAACGCCGGTGCCCAGCACACCGTCGCCATTTAAATCGCTGGCAAAAAACGTAAATCGAAAATCGTCCGTATTCAATCCCCTGAATTCGGACATATCGAAATATTCAACGTTGAATCCGAAATTCAATTTCATTTTGCCAACGGTTTGAGCCGTTTCAGCGTAAATTGGTCCGAGGCTCTCCTTGACCATTTCCGGTGCCAGCTTCGACAGGTCAAACGTGATTCCGGCAACAGTAGACGGCAGCGGAAAAGAAGAGACATTGGCCGCGACCAGGTTCTTTAAAGTCGGCTTCAAAGTTTCATTGGCGAGAATTGCAGACTCGTCAAATGTCCGCACCAATGGGTTAGTGGCTATCAATTGCTCCCGCAAGAAGCTATTAAACATGCGTTCGAATGTCTGCTCTAATTGCGCGTGGGTTAAACGAGGTGAGAAACAAAGACAGAATGTGCTAACGAGGATGAGTCTGACCAATAGAATGGATCGCATTTTTCCCTCCGAATAAAGTTGATGTTGCTAGTGAGATATGGTGCTTAACGTTCTGTGGCGGACGCAATCACCCATTGACCTCCGACATCTTCAAGCGTCCATGTGTACCAGTGTGTTGTTTCCTGCTCCCTATTTTTGTTGTCAATGTATTTCAATCTGAGAACAAGCTTCACCATCGGATTCTCTTCTCCCAAGTCGGTTTCTTCAATTGCAATGTTGACGATGCGATCTTC
>JAABYK010000619.1:5764-8494 GCA_011775825.1 Candidatus Zhuqueibacterota bacterium
TCGAAGTCTGTCAATCGCCTGGCGCAGCCTCCGTTCGCGATTTTCCTTCGCCGAAACGATTTCATCGAAAAGCCCTTTGGCGGCTTTATAATTCTCATAAGCCGTCACATAATTTTGGCTGTTGTAGGCTCGGTCGGCGACCCTTTCGCGTTGAAGGCCCTGTTGATATTTTTCCTCCTGGAAGCTGTCTTCGGCGATCTGATCTTTGGCGGTCTGCATTTCCTGTTTGGCAGTTTCGGCGCGGTTTCGCAAGGTGGCTGTGATGCTGGATTCGGACTTGAGATAAAAATCTCTGGCGTCTCGAAATAAGGGCAAGGCCAACTCGAGTTGACTATTTTGGAGCTGATTCTCAGCGCGTGTTTCAAGGCGTTTGGCTTCTTGATAACTGCTGTCGGATGTCTTGTCCTGTGCCGTGCCGGGAACCGCGTCTTTGGCATCCAACATCGACGCCCTCGCATCCTGCACGTTTTTCTTAAGACGTTGAGTGGGTTCGTTTTCTTTTGGCTTATCCGAGGTATCTTTGGGGATGTCAGGGGAATTCGTATTTGCCGCCAACCGGGCCGATGAATCGTCAACCGGTTCCTCTTTTTGCACGGGGTCGAGATTTTCATTCGATTCTTGCTTTTCGGAGTCAGCCAATTCAACGTTTTGCCTGGCTTCCTCGATCGCCAGCTTAAACTGGTTCGATGCTTGAATGTAACCATCGCGGGAGGCGAGGTAGTTTCCGTCCGCAAATTCCTCATCTGCCTGTTTTTCAGCCTCTACAGCCTGAGTGAAGAGTCCTGCAGCCAGTTCGTCCGCATTCGCAGCCTGTGCGTTGGACTTAGAAGTAAGCATGGTTTGCCTCGCGTCAGAGGCTTCGTCTGTAAAGTTGGCCTGTCCATTCTTCAAGTCATTACGGTAAATGAGCCAGCCTGCTACCGAACCGATCATGACCACGAGCAGAAGAACGGGAACCACGACTTTTGAGGGTCTCTTACCGGTGGACTCGGATAAATCGATCGTCTGAACTTCACCAACAGTTAGGGTTCTGGTTGGCGCTTGCTTCTTCGGCTTTTTCTGGGGTGTGGTTTCTTTAGTGACGACTTTATCAAGATCTCGAATGACTTCGGAGAAATTTTTATACCGCTTCTCGGTTTCCTTCTCAAGACATTTGGAAACGATGTTTTGCAAGTCATCCGCAAGGGCTGTGTCTTCAAGAGCCATTCTTTCAGGTTGCTCGTGCACAATATTGTACATGACGCTCTCGGCCGTCTCACCGACAAATGGCTTCTTGTAGGTCAACAACTCGTAGAGGAGCACACCAAAGGAAAAAATATCCGTCTGTTTGTTGACCCTTTTGCCCTTGATTTGCTCGGGCGACATGTAATATGGCGTGCCCAATCGCATGCCGGTTTCGGTCAATGTGCTGGCTTCCGGCTTGGCAATGCCGAAGTCCATGACCTTGACTTTGCCGTCGTCGAGAATTTTGATGTTTTCGGGTTTGATATCCCGATGGATGATATTGTGCTGATGTGCCTTTGCCAGGCCGTTGCATATTTGCAAGACAATATCGAGCTTTTTTGCGAGCGTTAACGGCCGATGGCTCTTGATAAGATCCCGGAGGTCGGTTCCGGAGAGATATTCCATGACAATGAAAGGCGATCCCTCGGATTCACCGACGTCGTGAACCACGGTCAGGTTTTCATGGGTCAATCTGCCTGCGGACTTGGCCTCTCGGTAGAACCGATCCCTGACTTCCGGAATCTCCAGAGCCCTTTCCAGGATGACTTTTATGGCCACTTCGCGCTCGATAATGGGATCATAGGCCTTGTAGACCACCCCCATGCCGCCCTTACCAAGTTCTTCCAAAACCTGATATTTACCGATGTTCTTCATCAAAGCAACACAATCTGTTCGTTTGAATATTGAACCGGATTTATCTCCGGGTGATGTGTGAGTCCCCAGCGAGAATCAGGAGAGCTTGAAATAGTAATGTGATTTAAGCAAAAGACGTCAGTTAAATTAAGATTGGAATGATTCCGACGTAATTCGAAATGTCAATTAAAATTATATAAAAAATAAATAAAACATTGTCAAGAATATTTTGGATCTTTGCTAATTGCCTGTATCCCAAAGTCTCGTTGACAGGTCGGGATTGTGGAGAGTGGAGTGGAGAGAGGTCTCCCTGCTTAGCTTCGAGCAGGGAGGGTGGTTCGTAGCTGCGAATTACTTTTGTAGATGTATTTTTCGAATGAAGTTTTGGCCATTGGTCTTTAATCGAAGGAAATAAAGGCCGGAACCGACGATCTCACCACGAGAGTTTCTGCCATCCCATGTAATTCTCTTGTGTCCTGCAGCCATGGTTTTATCAATGAGCTTGCGGACTTGTTGACCTTTCACATTGTAAATGGCCAATCGGACATGGTTTGCTTTCGGTAGCGTGAATTCAATGGTGGTTTCGGCGTTAAAGGGATTCGGATAATTTTGAAAGAGCTGGTATTGAGCGGGTGGCTCGTAGGTCTTTGCATCATTCTCTGATTGTGAATTCGCAGCTTGTTTCGTTAGCGCTTGTGGCGGTTTGATTTCCAAGCCTACGACGGCCCAGTCCACGTCATCATCGAAGGCTCCGTCCACGGAGCCGGTTGAGGCTAAGGTGACTTCTTTATCTTGTGCGGCCAGGCCTGCGCCTGCCCCGCCGCTGCCTTGAATCACTTCGGTGCGTTCTACAAAATCTACTCCGGGGGTGTG
>JAABYK010000186.1:0-3429 GCA_011775825.1 Candidatus Zhuqueibacterota bacterium
GTCAAAACGTGGGCTAGCCACTACAGCAGTTTAAACTCACCCGCAGAAAAGCTCTTGCGTTTTTGCTCCACTTTTTCAACAAATTCTTTGCCGATCACACCCGAGATGCTGACCGCTTTTTCACGATTCGTGATTTTTATTTCATTCAGCATATCGATGGCTTCTCTGTCATCCGAAACCATCATCTTGGCCATGGCCTTGAATCCTTTCAGCATATCCGCAAATAGGACGGCCTCGTCTTCTGTTTCAAAAATGCCTTTCAAGTTGATATCCGCCTTTTGATCGAAATAGGTGTAAAACAGGAACGTCTTCATGTTTTCCAACGACTCTGTGCCTTTAAATTCCGAACCGTGCTGACGCAATCTTTCGGCCCACTCATTGGTTAATTGGTTGATGTTTAAAACGCCCCAAAGATGCTCTTTGCGCGGTATGTCGTTGATATACTCAGTCATAACGGGATTGTCCATGAGATTTTGTCCGCCATTCTCTGACAAGTCCAGAACCGTTCTCAACCAAGGTTCGTTGCCCCCCAAAATGATTTCATCACTTAAGAATGTAAAAGCAAACTCTTCATCATTTTCTTTTTCTCCAATAAAGATATCATAATCCCGGTAGGAGACTTCACGAATTTCGCGACGTTTTTCAGTTTTCACGTAATCAACGATTCTCTCCCGGTCGAAGTTACCGCGTAGTATTGCGCCACCCCGATCCTCTTCGCCATAGTCATCATGAATGCCCAGGGCACTGACCCACACTTCGTAAATATCCTTATTCGGATCAAGACCCGTGGCTTCAACGAATTCCTGAAAATCGCGCTCTTCTCTCCACTCTTCTCTAAATTTGTGCCCGAAATCTCCACCCACTTCCTGACTAAATTGGGAATTGCGCATGGCTTCAATATTTGCGTAAAGTACAAAATTCGTCTCTTGTGGCAAAATGGATAGTTGATTTGTCATTTTTGCGGATGGTTTTGACGCCTCGCGTGGAGCTTCGCCAGTGCATCCGTTGCTTAGAATAAAGATAGCTAAAATAGAGTTGCGGATAATTTTCGATTTCATATTACGCCTCCACATTATTTAGAAGTCTTTTTTTGAGAAGATAAATACGGTCAAAGAAAGAATTACAAGACCAGCGAAACTTGACGTCCACAGCGCCGACCAGTCTCCAATAGCTTTCCCCATGACCAGATCCCGATTGATTTGCCCCAACTCAAATGTTTTCGGTAAAGCGTGGTATAGGCCCTCTAACAGATAGTAATAGACTTTGCTCGATAGAAACGCATATATCTTGTCCTTCTCAATCAGCATGGGACTAAAGAACAATACAACATAGGCAACCATGATGGAGACTCCGGTGCTACTGGTGGTCACGCCTATCAACGCCATCAGGGTGTACATGATGGCAAATGCAGCGATGGCCATGGGAATCGAATACAGATATGGCCAATGCCAGAAACCGGTTTTCATGGATAGAATGAGCCAACTGCCACCCACCAGGTACGTCACATTGAAAACCATAATGGACTGCGCACCGATGAAACGACACAAGAGGATTAATGGCCGTGACAAAGGTTTCGAAACCAGCAGTTCGATGTTTCCCTTTTCCAGCATGGTGGGCACGAGATTCGCCGCGGCAAAAATAGCAAGGAAAATACCGCCATTATAAACCAGGGTGGCAATCACCGACTCGATGCCAACGATCATTTCGGAAATGTCAAACTTTCGAGAAGTTTCAATGTCTTTGCCAAAAACATTCATCATGGCCAACGCACCATCCACCACATCCACATTGACCGCAAAAATGAAAAACAGGTGCACCAGAGTGGAAATCGTGAAAAATGCAATGAATGTTTTCTTGGCCAGGGATTCTCTGAAGGTGAGCGAAATAAGCGCCCAGATTCTGATGAAAAGACTCATGCTAACTTTGAATATCCTTGGTTAGAATCTCAATGAAGCTTTCTTCCAAGCTCTGTTTGTGCGGAATGATGGATTTGATATCAACCTTGTGGCTTCTCAAGTGGTCGATGATCGCGTTCAGCTTTTTCTGACCGGATACCGTAACTTGAATAAACCCGTTGTGTGGCTCACATTGCAAAGAATATTTCTCGATGCCGTCGATCACCTCTTTGGACACTCGCGACGTTTCGAATCGGAAAGTTTTGGATGGCGTGGTCAGTTCTGTAACGGTTCCTGTCCGCATGAGCTTGCCTTTATCCAATATAGCCACTTCGTCGCAAATCATCTCAACCTCTGAGAGAAGATGCGAATTCAGAAAAATGGTCTTGCCCGCATCCTTCAAATGCAGCAGGATATCGCGTATCTCCTTACGACCAATCGGGTCCACGCCGTCAGTTGGCTCATCTAAGAAGAGAATTTCCGGATCGTTGATCATGGCCTGGGCTAATCCGAGTCGCTGAAGCATGCCTTTCGAGTATTTCTTCAGCTTGGTCTGTTCCCATTTCTCCATTCCTACCAACTTCAAAAGTCGAGCTTTGTTTTCCATACGGCGTTTTTTTTCTACCCCGGCCAACCTTGCAAAATAGTCTAAAATTTCTCCGCCCTTTAGAAAATCGGGATAGCGGTGGTTTTCTGGCAGGTAGCCAATTTTCTTTTTGATTCGAACCTTGTTAATCGGCTGCCCTAAAATGTTAGCCGAACCTGAAGTGGGAAACAAAATTCCGAGCAATATCTTGATTAATGTGGTTTTGCCCGCACCGTTTGGTCCGAGCACGCCATAAATCCGTCCCTTTTCGACTGATATCGATAGGTCGCTTAGCGCAGTAATTTTGCGACGGCCAAAGATTTTGGTTAACTGAAACGTTTCAACGGCTAACATGTTTTCGATCTAAAGACCCCTTAGAATTTTAACCTATTTACTTACGGAACTTGCTTGTTCCGGTTGCATAAGGCAAGCTGTCTTTCAAATTTCGATGGTGGGATTGTAAGCCAGAGAAATAAATAATAGGGGCAACCCTCTTTCCGTGTTGTCGATATCGGTTCTGACATTAGTCGTAGTCGGTTTCGTACTCGACTCTACTTTCGTATGAGGCCCGGCCGAAAGTAGTTCCATAATCGCCGTCGGTTCCGTCTTAAGAGGGTGCCCCTTAATTTTGGTTGCCTTTAGGTATTAAATAAACGCATTCGTGACCAAACTCAGAATTCAAACTTAACAAAGCGACTTGGGGCTTTCGTTGAAATTATTGATCCTCTTTTAGGATACAGATTCCTGTTGTTTGCTTTTGCACTGGTCGCATTGGCACAGTCTCCTCAAATAATCGAAGGAGTAGATGCCCTCGGTATGGCCATCGCTCCAACTAAACTGCAGAGCGTATCTTCCGACAACCTGCGCTTCTCGTAATTCAAGATCTTCAGAGATGACCTCCTTGTCAGATAAAACTCTCAGTGGGCTGGCAACTTGTTTCTCTTTGGC